>CAIMTB010000671.1 GCA_903844265.1 uncultured Verrucomicrobiota bacterium | reverse complement strand
CCGGGACAGAGAAAATCGAAGAGGGACCAGAGATCCCCGAGCCGGTTCTCGATTGGCGTACCGGTCAGGGCGATACGACACCGGTTCCTGAGTTCCTTCACGGCCCGGCTCTGACGCGCCCCCGGGTTCTTGATCGCCTGGGCCTCGTCGAGGATCGCCAGGTCCCAATCGATCTTCCTGAGCCAGCCCAGCCGGGTGACCATGGAGTAACTTGTGATCACAAGGTCCGCTCGTGCGATCTCCCCGGGAGATGGACTCAGGGATACGGATCGCTTCCCCTGGGGCTGCTCGGAGGGATGGACGATGATGACCGAGAGCGATGGCGCAAATCGTCGGATCTCGGCCTTCCAGTTTCCGATCAGCGAAGCCGGAACCACCAGCAGGCTGGGATCTCCCGGTCGGGCAGACTTGCCCGGCGCCGAGACCGCGCGCTTGCGTTGGCGCACCAGTAGAAGCGCGAGCACCTGGATGGTCTTGCCCAAACCCATGTCGTCCGCCAGGCAGGCACCCAGACCGAGGCCGCTCATGAACCAAAGCCAATGAACTCCAAGCCGCTGGTAGGGGCGCAACTCGGCCAGAAGCTCCGGCGCCGGGTCTGATTCCGCGGACGCGGCCGGATGAGTCATTTGATCGAGCAACTCCTGCAGGTGTTTGCCCGCGACGACCTCGGACCAACGAACATCGGTTTCCTCGGACTGGACTGCAGTCGCGGGATCCGATCCGGGGACAAAGCCGGACAGCAACCGGAGGCCTTGCAGGAGGCTGACTCCGCCAGAGCCGGCATCGGACTGGACCTGGCGCCAATGGGTCAGCACCTCCTGGAGCTTCACACGATCCACTTCCACCCAGCGCCCCTTCAACAGGAACAGGCCGCCGGCATGATTGAGGATCGCCTGGATCTCCGATTGGGAAAGCGGCTCGCCTTCGAGCACCACGCCGATCTGGAAGTCGAGCAGGCCTTCCTTCCCCAGGATTCCCGAGCCTGACTGACCCAGGCGGACACTCACCTGGGGGCGGGGCGGCCGGCCGGACTTCCACCAATCGGGAATGCGGACCACGACGCCGCTCTCTTCGAGCGCGGGAATGGCCTTCAGGAACGAATAGGCCTGTTCCGGCGGCCAGGCTTGCGGCTGAAAGAGTGCCCGCGATTCCAGGAGTTGTCGGGCGAGCGGTGACTTCTCCGCCGCCCGCTGCACGGGTGAGAGCAGCGCGGTCAGTGCGGTCCGGTTGCGTGCCCCGGCGTATTCCTCGAGAGCCTGGCCCAGGGGGAGGTGACGCACCTTGCCGGTCTCCGACACTGCGTGGGTGTAGGTCGCAAGAAAGGCAAACGGCAGATCCGGGTTCCGTTTGTTCTCCGCGAGATGAAAAGTGACCCGCCCGACGGAGTTCCAGACCGGATCGAGGCCGTGGAGATAGGCGGAGGCACCTCCCTCGGTGGCGGCAATCCGCCCGCGAACCAACGCATCAAGCTCTCGCCAGTGATGAATCAACACCTCCCCGCTCAGGTACTCCAGGCCCTTCATGGGAGGGGCGGATTCGACGATGGCTTCCAACTCCGCCGCAGAAGGCACGGGAGCCTCGGGCGCGACCTCGGAATCCGAGGACGGGAAATGACAACGGGCGGTGAAATAGCGCCGGGCCAGGCTTCGCCACAGGACCAGGCTCGGAGGCAGCTCGAGGTTGAGCATTTCCCCCGCGAGGATCTCCAGGCCAGCGGCCCCCGACTCTGCGAAAGCCGCCTCAATCCGTCCCACGACGGCCGGATGGAAAACCGTCTCGCTCGCCTCGTCGCGCTCGACATGAAGCCGACCGGCAGGCGTCAAAGTAATGGCAATCGACACGGCACAGGGTATTGGCCCGAAAGGGGATGTCGAACGTCGAAGGAACGCGGAGCCCTGAATTTTCCGGAGATGCGATAGCGGGACAGGTCTTTAGACGCGGAACCTTGGTTTTTGCGGCGACTTCATAAGGGGGCAGGTCTTTTGTACACACAACCTACGTTCCGACATTGTTTTCAAGTTGGAGTCTCCCCACGCCGACTCCTACGGTTCTTCCATGGGTTGTCTTGGCAGAACGGGTGATCCCTCAGCCGCCATGAAGACGTCGGACGCTTGGAAAACGGTGGCGCTGTCCATCCTGGTCGTCTGGGTCACCGCGATCTGCGGATGCGCCGGCAGGTATCGCACCGCCTGGGGCGACGTGCACGGGCACACGGAATTGTCAGATGGCAAGGGCTCGCTCGACGACTACTTCCACCACGCCCGCGACGTTGCCCATCTCGATTTCGCCATCGTCACCGACCACGACTTTGGCCATGAGGCGCCGTGGCGGATGCCGGCGGCGGATTGGCAACTCACGCAGTCGAAGGCTGAGGAGTTCACGGTCGACGGCGGATTCATCGCCATCGCCGGTTATGAGTGGACCTCGCAGGAGAAGTACTGGACCGGGGTGACCAACCAGGCCTCCGAACGCCTGTTTCCCGGGCCGCCCAGCTTCTATAACCACAAGATCGTCTATTTCCCGGCCGCGGTTCCCTACTTGTTCAGCGCCAAGGATCCGTCATTCAACAATCCTGACCTGCTCGCGGAAGCTGTGCGCCGGGAGGGAGGTTTGATCCACAACGCGCATCCGGACGCCCCGCCGCAGGGCCGGGACCAGTTCGACTACTCACCGTTCAATTCGGACGTCATCGCCAACACCGAGATGTCAGGCGATGTCATCCGGTACCGGGGAACGAACTATCCGGTGTTGGTGGAGCAGACCGTGCGGCGATTTCTCGATCACGGTGGCCGGACCGGTTTCGTGGCGGGCTCGGACACCCACGAGGGGAAAACGGCCGCGCACACCGCGGTGCTGGTCCACGACTTGACGCGGACGGCCATTCTCGACGCGCTGCGCCACCGGCGCACCTACGCCATCAACCACGCGCGCATCGGGCTGGATTTCCGGATCAACGGCCATGTCATGGGAGAAGAAGTCGAAGTGAACGCACCTCCCCGGATCTGCGTGAGGGTCCGAGGGACCGCCCTCATCGAGGAGATCACCTTGGTCCGCGATGGCGTGGCGATCGAGGTGATCCACCCGTCGCGAAGAAACGTGAAGCTCGCATTCGTCGACAGGAGCTTTGCTGGATCCAGCTACTACTACGTCCGGGTGATCCAGTCGGATCTGGACGAGCACGGCAACAAGTCCTGTGCCTGGTCGAGTCCCATCTGGGTGCACCCACGCCGCCCTCCTCCCGCCCGCGCCCACGCCGGGTGAACAGGAGGCGGGTCCTGGAAAAACCGCCGCGCTCGATTGGGTTTATCTCAGAACCCGGATTGACGGGACGCTCAGGCGAGTATCTCCCGCACGACGCGGGACGGCTCGACGCCGGTGAGTTTCAGGTCGAGCCCGAGAAACTTGAAAGTGAGCCTCTCGTGATCGATCCCGAGGGCATGCAGGAGCGTCGCGTTGAGGTCATTCACGTGGACCGGATTCTCCACGATGTTGTAGCTGAAATCATCGGTCTCCCCGTGACTCACCCCGCCCTTGACGCCACCACCGGCCAGCCACATGCAGAAGTTCCGAGGATGATGGTCGCGCCCGTAGGTCTTGTCGGTCAATTGGCCCTGCGAATAGACCGTTCGCCCGAATTCACCCCCCCAAACCACCAAGGTCGACTCGAGAAGACCGCGTTGCTTGAGGTCGCGGATCAACGCCGCCGAGGCCTGCTCGGTGTCCAGGCATTGGTTTTTCAGGGCCACGGGCAGGTTGTCGTGCTGATCCCAACCCCGGTGCATGATCTGCACGATCCGCACGCCGCGCTCGATCATCCGCCGTGCCAGCAGGGCGCTGTGCGCAAAACTCCCGGACTTTTCCACCGCCGGTCCGTACATGGCCCGTGTCGCCGCGGATTCCCCGGACAAGTCGGTAAGCTCAGGAACGCTGGCCTGCATCCGGAACGCCATCTCGTACTGCGCGATCCGGGTCTGGATCTCGGGATCGCCGAGGGACTCATAACTCCGCTGGTTCAACTGGTTGAGCGCCTCGAGCATCGCGCGACGGTCGCCGTCGTCGACGCCGGGAGGATTCTTGAGATACAGCACGGGGTCGCCCTGGCCGCGGAGGGCCACGCCGGCAAAGCGTGTCGGAAGAAAACCGCTGCCCCACAACCGGTGATAAAGCGCCTGTCCGTTGCCCGTGGATGGAAAACTCGGCGTCAGCACCACGAACGCCGGCAGGTTGTTGCTCTCGCTCCCCAGGCCGTAGGCCAGCCAGGATCCGATGCTCGCCCGCCCTGGAACCTCGCTGCCCGTCATCACGAACGTGCACGCCGGGTCATGGTTGATCGCGTTCGTGTGCACGGACTTCACGACGGCAATGTCGTCCACGATCCCCGCCGTGTGCGGCAGCAACTCACTCACCCAGCGTCCGCACTGGCCGTGCTGCGCGAAGGAAAACATCGATGGCGCCACCGGGAACCGCGACTGCCCGCTCGTCATGGTGCTCAGCCGCTGGCTCATCCGCACCGTGTCGGGCAGGTCCTTGTCGAAATACGCCCGCAGCCCCGGCTTGTGATCCCAGAGATCGATCTGCGACGGCGCGCCGTTCATGTGCAGATAGATGATCTGCTTCGCTTTCGGCGCGAAATGAGGCAGCCCCGACAGCGCCGGATGCACCCGCTCCACGCGCCCACCGGTGTCGCCGACAGCCCGACCCAACCCCCCGCGGCTGGCGGCCATCAGGCCCAGGGCCGCGCTCCCGAGGCGCAGGCCCGCGTTCCCGAAAAACTGACGCCTGCTCTGGAGGCTCTGGAACTCATGTACTGGATTCATGACGCTCGATGATTCACGACTTGCGATTTTGTAGGGAAATGAACTCACTCAACTCACTCAATTGCGGGTCACCGTCTCATCGAGGTTGAGGAGAAGGTTCGCCGCCAGCGTGTACGCCGCGAGCTCCGGTTCCGGCAGACCCCGGGCCGCCTTCTTCTCGCCCACCCCCACCACTCGTCGCGCCGCCTCCGGATCTGCGGAGTAGCGTGCCAGGTGCTGCTCGAGCGCCTTCCTCACGATGGCCAACTCAGCGTCAGCGGGCGGGCGCGCGAGGACCGTGCGGAATCCGAATTCGAGCCGCGCCCCGGGGCTCGCACCGCCTTCGGTCAGCATCCGTTCGGCCAGGGCCCGGGCCGCCTCGAAATGCTGGACGTCGTTCATCAACTGCAGGGCCTGGAGCGGTGTGTTGCTGCGTTCGCGGCGCGTGCAGTACTGCTCACGGTTCGGCGCATCAAACGTCGACATGAAGGGCGCCGGCGCGGTGCGCTTGAGAAAGGTGTAGAGACTCCGCCGATAGAGCGCCGGCCCGGAATCCTGCCGGTAATCCCGGGTGTTGGACCCCACGAAACCCACGGGCTCCCAGACGTTCTGGGGCTGATAGGTCCGGACCCCCTTCCCTCCCATGTCCCCCACCAGAAGCCCGGAAACACACAGCGCATTGTCCCGGATCTGCTCCGCATCAAGCCGGAACCGCGGCCCGCGGGCGAGCAGTCGGTTGCCCGGGTCCCGCTGCAGCAGTTCCGGCGTCACGACGGACGACTGGCGATAAGCCGCGGAGGTCACGAGCAAGCGGACCAGCGCTTTCACGTCCCATCCCGTCTCCCGGAAGCGAAGCGCCAGCCAGTCCAACAATTCCGGATGCGTCGGCGGCTCGCCCTGCGAACCAAAGTCTGCCGACGACCGGACGAGGCCGGCGCCGAACAATTGCTGCCAGAAACGGTTCACCGTCACGCGTGCCGTGAGCGGGTTCGAATCCCCGACCAGCCATCGCGCGAAATCGAGCCGCGTCGGGTTGTTCGTGTTCGCCAGCGGCGGGAACGCGGCCGGAACCCCTGGATATACGCGCTGCCCCGGCCGGTCATAGGCGCCACGTTCCATCACGAAACTCTCCCGCCGCGTCTCGCGCTCCTTCCAGACGAAGGTCACCGGGATCGTGCCTTCAAAGTCACTCCGTTCCTTGCGGATCGACGCCACCGCACCCAGCAGCGGCTCGAATGTCAGCCGCGATTCCGCCCAGACCCGACTCAGGAAGTGCTCACGCAGAGTCCGAACCTGCCCCTCCGTCCTCTGTGCCACCGGCACATCCTGGAAAATCTTCCGAACCGGATCTGGGAGGTCCTTGGACGGCTTGCCATCGAACTGCCGGGTCCATGCGGCAAGCGAACGGGTTGAATCGCCCGCCGGATCGATGCGGCCCGAGACACCCACGCGATCCCACATCACCGTCCCGCCGAACTGGGTCATGGCAAATCCCTGGATCGAATCCCCGGCACGCAACCCGAGTTCCGCCGCGTCGAATTCCAACCGCACCCATGCCCCCGCCGCGGGCAACGGCCCCTTGTTGACGCGCTCGAAGGTTCCCTTGGCTCCCCAGTTGATGGCCTCGTAATCGCCCCACACGACGCGATGTTTCCACTCACTCGTCCGGTACTGGAGCATGATCGACTTGGGCAGGTCGGACGGATCGAGGTACACGTGCGCAAAGAGCCGGGCGCCCTGCGGGATTTCCAACGGGGCCGGACCCGCCTCGATCACGTCCTGCGCCAAGCCCGAATCCTTCCGCCACAACGCCCTCTTGCCGCTGAACGGTGGAACCTTCGAATCCTCGGCCGTCACGAAACGCGTCGCCGCCCCGGGACTGGCGGTGATCTTCCAGCCCGCCGGCAGCTCGTCATCAGCCCAGACATTCTCAACTTCCCGAACCGCCGGCGGCGGAGTCATGGACGCGGGATCGGTGTAGGTGATGGAAGCGACTACAGACGTGATCTTGGATTCCGCCTCCGCGAGCCGCCTGTCGAACGCCATGAGCTTCACGTCGTCCTCCGCCGATTTCAGCCTCAGCACCGGCGGCGTGCGCAGATCGTTGCCGTCCATCGCCGGATCCGCCGCGTTATGGAAGAAGGAATACATCGAGTAGAATTCCTTGATCGAAATGGGATCGTACTTGTGGTCGTGGCAGACCGCGCAACCAGCCGTCAACCCCATCCACGCCTGCACCGTCGTCGCCGTCCGGTCAACCGCGTAACGGTAGATGTATTCGGCATCGATCGAGCCGCCCTCGCTGGTCGTGACGTTGTTCCGGTTGAACCCGGTCGCAATCATCTGGTCCTGCGTCGGCGACGGCAGGAGATCGCCCGCCAGCTGCTCGACCGTGAATTCGTCGAACGGAAGATTTCCGTTGAAAGCCCTGACCACCCAGTCCCGGTACGGCCAGATCTGACGCTCGTTGTCGAGATGCAGCCCGTGCGTGTCCGCATACCGCGCGACGTCCAGCCAATGCCGCGCCATCTGCTCGCCGTACCGCGGCGAAGCCAGCATCCGGTCGACAAGCCGCTCGCACGCGCCCGGTTCCCCATCCGCCACGAAGGCCTCCACCTCGCCCAGCGAGGGCGGGAGTCCGGTGAGGTCGAAGGCCAACCTCCGGATCAGCGTGCGCCGGTCGGCTTCGCCCTTGTGCGGCAAACCCTCCTGCTCCAATCGCGCGGCGAGAAAGCGGTCGATGGGATGAATGCCCCACTCGGGATCCCGCGGGACGGGCGGAAGTGTCTTCGACGGTGGCTCAAACGCCCAGTGCCGCTGGTACACGGCGCCCTCTGAAATCCAACGCTTCACGAGTTCGCGCTGTGCAGGGCTGATCTCCTTGTGTGTGTCCTTGGGCGGCATGTGATCCTCGGCATCCGCGGTCACGATCCGACGCCAGAGCTCGCTGCCCTCGGGATCACCGGGCTTGACCGCCACCCGACCGCTCTTCCCAACGCCGAGCGCGCCATCCCCAACGTCCAATCGCAGGCCCGACTTCCGCTTCTTCGGATCGAACCCGTGGCATGCGAAACATTGGTCCGAAAGGATCGGGCGGATGTCCCGGTTGAACTGGATGCGTCCTGCACCAGCGGGCCGCCCATCGTCGGACAGGGTCGCCAAGGGGAACAACGTGCACAGGCTCAACAACACCCCGCCCACGGAGGCGATGGCCGGCATTCGCAGAAGGACCGTAACGGGTGACATGCAGGCAAGTGTTCCACGAGAGTTCCGGGATGCAACCCCGGTCTCCTGCCCAGAACAGCCGAAACTGACTCACGCCACCTTGTGTCTTGCCCGCATGGAACCAACCGTGGAACTTGCGCCTATGTCCGCCGGCAGACCCGGGAACATAGGAGGACAGAAAACCATGAATGCCCGGGAATCCAAGTCACAGCAGGAAGCTCGACGTCTCCCGCCCGTCGCCGCATGCGGTTTCACCCTGATCGAACTCCTCGTGGTGATCGCGATCATCGGAATCCTCGCGTCCCTGCTCCTGCCCGCACTCTCCGGCGCCAAGGCCAAGGCCAAGGCGATCCAATGCCTCAACAATGAGCGCCAGGTCGGCATCGCTGCCGGCCTCTACGCCGACGACCACGAGGACCATCTTCCACCCCGCCGCGAACCACCCTCCGCCTGGCCCTGGACCCTCCTTCCCTATTACCAGAACGCCCAGGTGATCACCTGCCCGTCCGATAAGTTCCCGGTCGTGGCCTATCTCATGGACGCCACGAATCGGCTCATCCTCCGCCGCAGCTTCGTCATCAACGGATTCAATGATTGGTTCCGCGGCTCCCTCGCGGATGAGGACTACCAGAAATACCGGCAATGGCTCTGGCCCCAGGGCATGCGCCGCGCAGCAGTCACCCAACCTTCCGACACCATCCTGTTCGGCGAGAAGCGAACCGGGTCACCGCACATCCACATGGATTTCGACCAGGGAACCGGCAATGACGTGACCGAGATCGCCCAGAACCGACACTCCTCAAACGGCACCGGCCAGTCGGGCGGATCAAACTTCGCCTTCGTGGACGGCAGCGCGCGGCTTCTGAAATTCGGCGCCTCCGTGAATCCCTTGAATCTCTGGGCCACCTCCGACGAATGGCGGAATGCCGCCATCAAGCCCGGCGCCCTGATCAACCCCAACCCCTGACGCCGTCCGCCGTCATGCACCGAACCCGATTATCCCTCCAGCGCTGGCTCCGCGCCATGGTCCGGTTCACCGCCGCCAATCTCACCCTCCTGGCCTGGGCCGCCTCGCTCACACCCGCCTCCGGGGGCGTCGTCATCAACGAGGTCATGTATCATCCGCCCAATGACCGCGACGAATTGCAATGGATCGAACTCTGGAATCCGGACCAGGAACCCGCGGACATCTCCGGCTGGTCGTTTACCAAAGGCCTGACGTTCACGTTTCCAAAGGGAACCACCCTTGCCCCCGGCGCATTCCTGGTGGTTTGCAGGGATCGCGTCGCCTTCGCGGCCAGCTACGGACCGGGCTTGCCCGCGCTCGGCGATTTCACGGGACGCCTCAGCCACGGCGGCGAGCGCATCGAACTCGACGACGCCCAGGGCCATGCGGTGGATCATCTGCATTACCTGGATGCCGATCCCTGGCCTTCCTCCCCGGACGGACTCTCCGCGTCGCTCGAGCGCATCTGCCTGAACGCCATCGGGGAACCCGCCGGGAATTGGGCGCCGTCGCCGTTGCCTGAAAACCGGAAGCCCGCAGGAACCCCGGGCCGCCCGAACACCAACGCTCGCGCCAACCCGCCACCGACCATCGGACAGGTCGAGTTTGGCAGTCCCACCCCAGGCCTGCCCTTCCCGATATCCGCCACCATCCTCGACCTCGACGGCATCGCGGAGGCACGGCTCGGGTACCAGGTCCTGACCTTGGCCAACACCTTCAGCGGTGGACGGGCCAAGGCCCCGGCCGAGATCGAATTGCCAATGACCGCGAACGGGGACCGCTTCACCGCGTCCATTCCCGGACAAAAGGAAGGATCCCTGATCAGGTTCCGGATCCGCGCCTCGGACAAGACAGGTTCCGAGCGCATTCTTCCGCACCCGAACGATTCACGGCCCACCTGGAGTGCCTATGTCGGATCCAACACCAACAAGGCCCTGATCCCGCTCGTTTCCGTTCTTCAATTCGGAGGCCCGGAACAGCAGGGAGCCAACCTGAGGAATTCCTTCAATGCCAGACCCGGCCGGGCCCGCGACCGCACGCCGCGCGAGCCCTCGCGAGGCAACACGGCGCTCGTCTTCCAGTCGCCGGACCAATCCGTCCCAAAGGTCCTGGATTACATCCGTGTCACACCCCGCTCGGGCGGCTGGAAAATCCGGCTTCAGCACGACCGCCCGCTCGAGCAGATGAGCACGGTGAATCTTCTGTTCGAATTCCAGCCGCGCTACCTGCTCTCCGAGCATCTGGCCTACGAGGTCTACCATGCCGCCGGAAGCGCCGCCCCGCTGAGCGGGCACTGGCGGTTGACCTACGACGGAAGGCCTCTCGGATACCACCTCTTCATCGAGCAACCCAACGCGAGTTTTCTCCGCCGCAACGGCCGCGATGACCGCGGGGATCTCTACAAACTCCTCTGGTACGGTCAGGACATCGTTGGCCAGCACGAGAAGAAGAACAACCCGGAGAGCGGCCACGCCCCGATCGTCGCCGCCATCGAGGCCCTCCGGAAATCCACCGGCGCGGAACAGTGGAAGATCATCCAGCAGCAGTTCAACGTCGACAGCTTCATCCAGTATTACGCGGTCAATTTGTGCATCCAGAATTGGGACGGTTTCTTCAACAATTACTTCGTCTACCGGTCCCCGGGACCGGACGGGAAATGGGAAATCTTCCCGTGGGACGAGGACAAGACCTGGGGCGACTACGACGGGGCATCGCCAAAATACGATTGGTACGGCATGCCGCTGACCTACGGCATGAATGGCGACCAACCCCCACGCATGACCGCCGGAATGTTGATGGGCGGCATCCACGGCGGCCCCTCCTGGTGGCGCCACCCCGGATGGTTCTCCGGCCCCCTCCTCGCCAACCCCGAATTCCGGACCCGGTTCCTCCGCCGCCTCCGCGAAATCGCCGAGAAAGTCTTCACGCCGGAAGCCATGGAACCCGCCATCGCCGCCGTCGAACGAAACCTCGCACCCGAAGTCCGCTACCGCGCCAATGTCGTCGCCCGCAACCAACCCGTGGAGGCCAACGACTGGACCTCCCCAGGCGAATTTCCATCCAGCAACGCCGACGTCGCGTCCGATCAATTCCGCCGCCATATCGAGTCGTTCCGAAACCAGGTCAGGTTCCGTCGCCAGTTCATCCTCAAGGAACTCGACAAGGCCGGCGTGCGCTCGACCGCGACCCCGTAGATCGGGCGCCCGGTTCTGGACGCCGCGGGTGGGGAGAGCCGCCCGGCGGTTGAAAACCCGTGACGGTGCGGTGGAAGGGAACGCGCGGGGAGCGTGCGCTCCCCGCGCATCCACAGATTGACGGTAGGGCGCGCACTCCGCTGCGCGCCGTCCTTCGCGGACGCACCCAGGCTCGCCGGCCTCGGAGAGGCCGCCCTACCACCGACAACTCGTGGATGCACCGGTGTGCTCCCCATTCTTTTCTGGAGGGTTGACGCGAAGAGGCAGGACGCTGCATCCGAAGCTCGCTCTCCTGTCCCCGCCGGCATAAGGTTCGGACATGCAGGGCATGGTGACGAGGGCACTCCGCAGGCGTAATGGACCGCTGACAACGTTTCCCCAAGGGAAAAACAGCGCATCCGCGTTCAGCAGGGACTCGGCCGACATCGGCGTTCCGAGCCCGGCCTGACCCCACGGCCATGACCACACCCAAGCCGCCCAACCGCCCGCAGCAGGAACCCACGAACTCCGGGGGTCGCATCGTTCTGGTCGGCATCGCCGGCGGCAGCGGTGCGGGAAAAACCTGGCTCACCGAGAATCTCGTCCAGCGTCTCACCCCCCACGCCGGCCATCTCACCCTCGACGATTTCTATCGCGATCTTGCGAGTCTTCCCGCTTCGCGGAAGGAACGCGTGAACTTCGATTCACCGGATGCCATCGACTGGGAACTCTTCGACGCCTGCCTGGATCGCATCCGCAGCGGCCGGCCCGTGGCCATTCCCCGCTACGACTTCGAGACGCACGCCCGACGTGAACCGCCCCGGCGCTGGCCGCCATGCAGTGTCGTCATCGTCGAGGGACTCTGGACCTGGACCCGACGAGCCCAGCAGCGGCACTACGCACTGCGCGTTTTCGTCGAAGCCCCACCCGCCCTCCGGCTCACCCGCCGCCTCGAACGCGACGTCGATCAACGCGGCCGCACCCCCACTTCCATCCGTCGCCAATGGAAGGAACACGTCGAACCCATGTTCGACCTCCACGTGCTTCCCCAGGCCACCACCGCCGACGCCACCATCGGCGCGCAACCCAGCGAAGAGGAGATTGAACAACTGGCTTCCCTGGTGCGGCAGCTCGCCGCCATCGGCTGAGCCACGCCCAGGCCGTGACCCCCGGGTCGTCCGGCGACCCCGGGGACCGGCCATCGCCGAACCGGCCGTTGCGATATCCCGGCTCCGCGCCCCACGTGACCCCCGACCAGCTCAGGCGCAACGTCATGAGGAGCGCCGCCTCCGGCTACCTCCGCCTCGCCGTCCGCATCGGCCTTGGACTGGTCACCTTCCGCCTGCTCTACCAGTCCCTCTCACCCGAGGAATTCGGCTTCTGGACCCTGCTCTGGGCCGGGTTCGGATACGGCATCCTCCTCGATTTTGGATTCGGCTATGCCGCCCAGAAACGGGTCGCGGAACTCTCCGTCCATCAGGATTGGGCGCACCTCAGCGAAGTGTTGAGCACGATCCTCTGCGTCTACCTGCTCAGTGCCGCTGCCGCTGCCCTGCTCGGGCTCGTGTTCGCAGGCCCGCTCGTGGACCTCTTCAACGTCAGCCCAGCCAACCGCGAGACGTTCCGGATCGTCCTCCAGATCTTCGTCATCGGGATCGGTCTCGCCTTCCCCCTCGGGCTCTTCCCCGAGATCCTGCTCGGCCAGCAGCGGATGAGCACGGCGTACAACATCGCCACCCTGTCCATCGCCGCCAACTTCATCGCCGTCGTCCTCAGCGTCTGGCTCCACCTCAGCTTCATCACACTTGTCATCCTCGGCCTGCTTTGCGTGCTCATCCCGTGGGCCATCGCGGCATGGGTCGCCTTGCGCCACATGCCCCGCGTGCGGCTCAGCCCCGCCCTGTTCTCCCGCCGGGTGATGATCGAAACCACCCGGTTCAGCGTCTACGCCTACCTCAGCGCACTCGGAAATCTCGTCCGCAACAAGGCTGACCCGCCCATCCTCAGCAGCCTCCTCGGCATCGCCGCCGTGAGCCCCTACCAGGCCGGCGCGAAGATCGGCGACATGTTCGGCATGCTCACCCGCCAGGTCGCCGATGTCCTGTCCCCCACCGCCGCCCATCTCCATGCCCGCGGCGACAGCGAAGGCCTCCGGCAAATGCTCATCGATGGACTGCGCTTCAGCGTCCTCGCAGCAACCCCGCTCTACCTCGTCATCGCCGCCTCCATGGACGGCCTCCTCCAACTCATCACCGGGGATGCCGCCCCCAGCCCGACGATGTATTGGACCGGACAACTCCTCCTCCTCTGGAATTATTCGCTCACGCTCACCCACTGGGTCTTCAAGCGGATGTTTTTCATGGCCGGACAGGAACGGCGCATGATGTGGCAGGGCGTCGCCGAGGCCCTCGCCAATGTCATCCTCAGCATCGCGCTGACCTGGGGCCTCCGCAGCATCCTCGGCGTGGCCCTCGGCTCCGTCATCCCAACGATCGCCTTCGGCTGGGGCATCCTCTGGGGCTGGGCCGCGAAGGAAGCCGGCGTCTCGCGATGGCAACTCCTCCGGATCATCGTCCTCCCGGCGTGGAAAGGCTGCCTGCCGCTGATCACCACCGCAGCGGTACTGCGGCTTCAACCCTGGTGGCTCAGCCAGGCCAGCACCCCCGTCGTCCTCGCCGAGGCCGGCACCCTGGCCATCGTCGGTCTCCTCGGCATCTGGAAACTCAGCCTCAGCCCCGCGGAACGCAAAGACCTCGCCGCCCGGTTGGCATCCCGTCATTTCATCCCCGGCCTCACCGATCCTGACCCCGCCACGCCAGACTCCGACGGCGCCGGTCGCGCCCACCAGGACAGCACGAACACAATTCCAACCCCGGTACAGATCGCGGAGTCGGCCACATTGAAGGCGGGAAAACCGAGCGTCTCACCGTCCCGCCGCACGAGGTGGAAATAGAGGAAATCCACGACGTGACCGCGGAACACGCGATCTATGAGGTTCCCGAGAATTCCGCCGAACACCAACCCCAGCGCGAACTGCCCCGGCCGGGTGTCTCCTTCGAAGTAGCGCCTCGCCCAGTAGAGGAGACCGAGCGCCGCCGCCGACACCACGGCCAGTGCCTGGTTGCTTCCATAGAACGTGCTCCAGGCCGCCCCCGTGTTGCCCCAGTGCACGAACTTGAAGAAACCCGGCAGCAACTCGAGTTCGCCGCCCAGCATCAAGGAACGCACCACGATCCACTTCGTGATCTGGTCCAGGACCATCACCACGAGCGCAATCGTCACCATTCGCTTCTCCGGAGTTTCGTTCATCCCGCGTTTCAGACCGCCACAAGTAGCCAACCCGCACCCGTCCACACAATCCATTTTGACAAGCATCCCTCCCAGACCGCTTGAGCCCAACTCCACACCTGCCTACCTTCACCACAGATTCCGTCCACGGGGCCCCCCCGACCATGAACCCCACGCATTCCTCCCAGGCCGATACCCCCAGAGCCCTCCTGGCCTCCCTGACCCTCGGAGCCGAAGGCCAACCCACCGGGTTCCAGCTCAGCCTCGGCAGCGAAACAACCACACTCGAGCCAGGCAAGACCTGGAACCAGATCGACCACTTCAAGTGGGTCACACGCGGCGTCATCGAACCCCCGCAATCCTTCGCCGTCCATCCCGACGGCTCCGTCGACCTCAACGGCCAGACATTCAAACCAAACGTACCCAGCGACGTCGAGGCACTCGCCGTCGCACTCAACAAACACCACACCCTCGCTCCCACCCCACGAAAACCACCGTCGACACCGACCGCCTCGGCAGACACGGCCTCGCGCAAGGTCCAATTCCGGACCCACCTGGACGCCGTCTCACACCTTGTCGTCGAAGCGTCCCGCGGCTCCGAACGCACCGAGACAGGTATGCGCGGGCTCGCCCATCTCGTGACTGACGGCTGGATGCGACGCCCCGGTCACATCCACGTCGACCCGCTCCAACGCTACGTCGAAATCGACGAACACCGCTTCGACAGCAGCGCTGAGGGCGCCGAGCAGCTGCAGATTTTCCTCAACGAACACTACGTTCCAGACGCGGCGACCGAGACCGACATCGCCATCGGGATCCGCGAAAACCTAGGCGCCTCCACCGGCTTCGATATCCATTTCTCAATCGTTCGCGCCGGAACCCGCTTCGAAATCAAGGGCCACCTCTCCCAGGACAAACTCGACATCCT
>CAIMTB010000670.1 GCA_903844265.1 uncultured Verrucomicrobiota bacterium | reverse complement strand
GTCCTTGTAAGGCTCACTTTCGTGTAGCCTCGACAGGGCGGCGGGCAAGGGACTGCCCGCCCTACCTTTGCGGTTCATGGAGGGCCGGGCTTTCCAAAATTTGGACACGCGTCGGGACCCTGAACTGCGCGGAGATCTACCACGAAGGTCACGAAGAGCACGAAGGCCAAAGGATCTGTGTTCCTTCGTGTCCTTCTTCGCCGACGCAACATCACCCTCAATCATGTCTGGAAGTATTTGGGCACCTTGTGGCAAGATCCCGCCGCCCCCTGGAAGACGAACACTGATTCCCACGAGAAAGGAGAATTATGCCCGATACCAACCGCTTGTCCGCCACGCTCTCGGAGGCCACCAAAACCACCATCCTCAAGAAGATCTCAGAAATCCGCGCCCTGCTGCCTTTTCTCCTCAACCTCACCCCGGACGAACGTCAGGGCCTGCCGAAACTCGGAAGCCGGACGCTGGCCTTCGACGAACAATGCGCCAGTTACATGGAGCAGAATCCATCGCTTGTGCCCGGTTTCGTGGATCTCACCGAACTGGCCATGGATCGCGCATTGCGTATTCCCTTGAACGATATTGCCCGCGAAGTCAGTTCCCTGGCGGGGTCGGTCGAGGACACCTGCACCTTGGTGGGTCATGAGACGTATATGGCCGAACTCGCCTTCTACCAGAGCGTCCGCCAAGCCGCCAAACGGGGCATCCCGGGCGCCCAGACCATCCTCGATGACCTCAGGGAACGCTTTCCCGGCAGTGTCCTCACTCCCGCCACCCCTCCCACTCCAAAAGCAGCATAGAATCTTGGGACAGAGTCTCTCAGAAGCCCATCGGGGGCAGGGGGGGGTACTTCGGAAGTACCCCCCCCCACTTCCGAACACCCCCTTCGGAGTTCTGAACTCCGGCGTCGGAGGTCGGAACCGGGGCGTCGAGGCTCGGGACTGCGCTGTTGAGGTTTTGGAGCGGCACCTCGAGGTTCGGAACCGCCAAGCCGCGGCTTGGAACAACCGTTTCGGAGCTTTCTTCGTCGAAACCGGAGTTTTGGGGTGCGACGCCGCGGTTCGGGCCGTGGGCGTGGGCGTGGAGGGTGAGGCGGTGCTGATTTGGAACACTCACGCTCCACCGGAAATCCCGGTGGAAATCCGGGCGTGAACGGCACGTCTCGGCTCCGTAAAGTCCTCTTGTGCGACTTGGTCCGCTGGCAGTCGTCCCCCCTCGATCGCCGTGTCGATCAGGGGCGGCAGGAGGCCCGGAGTTCCGCATGGGAACGCCCGGGCTGCTCGCGTTCCTCCTGGTCGGCCTGATCCTTCTGGGTGTCCTCGCCGTCTTTCCCCCACGCTGCCTGGGGGCCGGTGTCGACACCGTGAACGAGGTGACCTCGGCTTCCACCAGCCATCGGTCCTCCACCGTCACGACAAACGACATCCTCGCCGAACCCGCGACGGTGCACCGGCCCACCCGCGTCCGCTGGGCCAGCGGCGAAGGCCGGGCCCGGTTCCTGGATGTCGGTGCCGTCGTTGTCCTGGCCCTTCTCGGATGGGCCCTTCTGCTCTGGCGCGAAGGCGGCCGGCAACGCGAACTCAATCGCCAACTCGAGGCCCGCATCGTCGAACGTACCGCCGCCCTCACGGCCACCAAGGAAAGGCTCGAGCGCGAAATCGCCCTCCAGCGAAGAGCCGAACGCATCCGCCAGGCGATCTTCCAGATCTCCGAAGCCATCCATGCCACCGATGACTTCCCAAGCCTCTACCGCCGAATCCACGACATCATCCGGGAACTCACCGGCGCAAAAAACCTCTACATCGCAAGCTACGATCCCCAATCGGATCTCCTCAGCTTCCCCTACCACGTCGACGAACAAGACC
>CAIMTB010000669.1 GCA_903844265.1 uncultured Verrucomicrobiota bacterium | reverse complement strand
TCGGGACGATCCCAGTCCCCGATGAACAAGTGCTGCGCGAGACCGGAGGCGGGGGAATGCTCCTTGCGTTCGAGGATCGCGACCGAGCATCCCAGTTGGGTGGCGGCCTGCGCGGTCATCCGGGCGAGCTGCCCTCCGCCGACGATGCCCAGAACCGGGGGCATCCGGAGCGCGGATCCGATCGTGGATGTCGCCCTATCGGCGGGGTTCACCGTGCTTGGCGTGGACATGACCACCGATTTCACGCGGTGCGACGATGCCGCGCAAACACCGATTTCACCCGGAACCCGGAGAAGCGCGCATCCCAGATTCTCGGATCGGAAGAGATGAGGGAGGATCGTAAAAGACCTGTCCCTGTATGCGGTGTCTCGGAGAAGCCAAGCCTGCGTAGACCATGAAAGACCTGTCCCTTCATGTGATATCTGAGAGCAGTTGAGCCTCCGTGGAAGCGGGGAGCGCCCGATCTGACGACGATTCCGGCGGGAAGGGGCCTCAGATTTCAAACAGGGCAGGGAACCGGCTCAGGACCTCGCTCCAGGCGACCGTTCCGTCCCGCACGGGGCGGACGATCACCAGCACCGGTTCGGGTCCGGACACGCCGAACGTCACGCGCCGGAGCACTGTCTGCCACCAGCGCCGGGATTCGGATGCATGTCGCACCTGGGTGTCGCTGATCCAGACGACAGCTTCGGCCGTGCTCTGCTCACGGGACATCTTCAGGTGCCTGGCTGTTCCTCCCGGGACTCCTATCTCATTGTTCTCGTTGATGTTCCATCCGTCGCAGTGAAGGGAGAACAGGGGGTCCAGAGGGGCATGAGTCGCGCTGGATGAGTCCACCACCTCGACCAGAAATTGCTGCTCGCCGATTTCGTACACGCGTTTCAGCACCTTGGACTCCGCGAAAACGGCTGTCTCCGTCTCGGTCAGCGGGAGTTCCCGGGCGCCGTCGGCGCTGATCCAAGCCGGAAGCGCCCGAAGCCGATCGGAAGCGTCAGGAAGCCTTGCGAACTGCCACAAGGCGCCAAGAACCACGAACGCCGAACAGATGTACCACCTGACGGAGCGTCCCAGGCTGGGCCTTTTGGATGTGGAGACTGTGGAAGGTTTCGACGTAACTCTCTCCTGAACAAAGGCCTGACGGGCTGAATCCCCATCCAGATCGACGCGCCTATTCGGCAGGCGCCGCGGTGTTTGACGCAGACTCAGCCTGACCTCGTTCGACGCCGGAAGGAGGTCAGTCAGGACGTCACAATTCGCAGAATGGGATGCCAGATAGTTCATCAAAAGGAAGTTATTGGTTCATTCAAGCCAACACCCGCGTCATCTAGGTGCAACTGTTAGGTTTTGGTGAGTATAAATGCAAGCATTAGTTGCTGATGATCTAGTAAAACCGCGTAGCTCGGGGCGCATGGGCATTCCAGAAGGGACTCGGGCGCAGTGGGTGCCAAGGCAGCCGGGGGCGCGGGGAGGCCGGGCGGTCGGGGCGGGCCCCGAGGGTTCCGCCTCTGCGGGTCAGGGCAGGGGCGGAATCGGCAGGTCGCGGGGTGCGATCCGGGTTGCGGGTCGGGAGAATTTTTCACCGAATGTGGTGAAGCCCTCCCGGAATCCCCCGTGGCTCAGGAAGAACTGCCCCTCCTCGACGCCCATGAAGCGGTCGAGGCGATCGGCCTTGCCGGTCGGGTCATGGCTGAAGGTGGCTGTGGTGAGCTCGATCCACTCGCCGGCATCGGTGCGGATCCACGGGTTGCCGAACCTGGCTTTTCGGACGAGGTGTCCGTTGCTGCCCCAGAAGTTCTCGCTGAAGCTGTGCAGGCGCTGCAACCAGCCGCCTTCCTTGGGTGCCCGCCAGGAGGAGATCAGCATCCATTGGTGCTGGTCGGGGCGGAAGTAGTAGCCGCTGAAGACGGTGAGTGTCGTGTGGGTGGGTTGGGCGGTGACGAGGAAGCGCTGTGTTTCTCCCGTCTTCCAGGGGAACACGAGGTGGCTATGGCCGCCGGTTCCCTCGTTGCCGAAGTCGCCGGTGAAGACGCCTTCGCCCTTCGACAGGAGCTTGACGCGGTTCTCGTCGGAGACTTTGTCGCGGTCGACGGCTTCGCCGCCACTGTCCCAGACGCTGAAGATGATCCGGCGTTCTGTCGGGCCGTTGACCTGCATCCCGAAATAGCCGCGGTGCCATCCGCAGGCCATGTAGAAGGTCGACGTGGGATCCTCGACGGCGGTGACCTCGCAGTAGAACGCGGAGACGTTCGTTCCCCGTGGGATGGGATAGGCGAGGTGGACCGAGGCGGCGTTCCGCCTTTCCTTGAGATTGAAGTGGGCGCCTTCCACGGCCGGGCCCTCGAGCCGGAGTGAGTCGACATCGATGGCCCGGCCATGGCCGCCCTCGAGCAACTCGAGGGACAGGCGGTGGTAGCCGGTGGAAGTGAGTGAGAAAGTGCCGAAATCAGAGGACCTGGGTGAGTCACTCCCGGCGCTATCAAGCGAGGATTCCCGGGAGGTTCCCCCGACAGTGAGTCGGAGTCCCGGGCTTGGGGTCCCGCCCCGGGGGCGGGCGAGCAGCCTGGCGGTGATGGCTCCGGTCCTGGTGAAATGCCCGTACCAGTGGATCGTCACCGCGGGGTTGGTCCATCGCGTCACCCCCTCGCGTTCGGAGAACCGGGCGCCCTCGGGGTCCGGGAGCGCATAGGCCGTGTATCCGGGCAGGGTAAGTTCCGCGGCGCGGAGGAGCGGATGAGTGACAGCGAACAGGGAAATGATCTGGAACAGATGAAGTGCACGCATGGGGTGGATCAATCGGGTGGAAGCAGTGGAATGGAAGGTGGCGCGGGTGACTCAGGTGAGCGCGTCCCGGCGATCGGGCTCCGGACGCGGTAGACGAGGAACAGCTCCTCCCCGCGATGCCGGGCCTGCTGGAGCTCCAGTTGGACGGCATCAGCCAAGCGGGGAACGCCGAGCCCGTCGCAGATCGTGGGAGCCTCGCGTCCACCGAGGACCTTGGGACAGAGGGTCAGGTGAAGCTCGTCCACCCATCCGCCGCGGAACATGGCGTCGTTGAGTTTGGCGCCTCCCTCGCACACGAGACGCCGGACGCCGTGGTGGCTCGCGAGCCAGGCAAGCGCGGCGCCGAGGTCCACCTGGTCTTGCCCGAAGGCGCGGACATCCGAGGCTCGTTGCCGCAGGGCAGCCACGGCGCTGCGCGGGGCGGTTTCGGAGACCAGGACGATCAGCGGTGCGCGGGCAGGGTGAAACACGTCGGCGTCAGGGTTGAGGCGGGCCTGGCCGGAGACGACGATGCGCAGCGGGTGGGGAGCCAGTCCGTGACGCCTGCGGAGGCGTAGGAATTCGTCTCCTCCCGAGTCGAGTTGGACGCCGGGTTGGTTGGCCGTGCGTGCGCCGCACAGGATGGCGTCGGTGGAGGCTCGCAGGCGGTAGAGGTTCTGGAGGTCTGCGGGGGTGCCGAGGGTGTTGACGGCACGGTTGGCGGTCGCCGTTTTTCCGTCGGCGGACATGGCCATGTTGACCAGGACGAAGGGGCGATGAGGACTTGGCATCGGGCCGCGGGCAGCTTCGCCTGACATGGGTCAGACCAGCAACATGGCATCGCCGTAGCTGAAGAATCGGAATCCGAGTTCCGTGGCCAGGCGGTAGGCGTCCATGACGAGTTCGCGTCCGTGTGTTTCTCCGGGGGCGGCGAAAGCGCTGACGAGCATCAGGAGTGTGGATCGCGGCAGGTGGAAGTTTGTGAGGAGGGCGTCCGTGACGTGGAATCTGGAGGGCGGATGGAGGAAGATCTGGGTTCGGCCGGCGCCGGCCACGAGACGGCCGTTGTTTTGGCGTGCGACACTTTCGATCACCCGGAGCGACGTGGTTCCGATGGCGATCACGCGGCGGCCCTGGTCCCTGGCCTGGTGGACGAGGTCGACCGTGTCCTCGGGCACGAAGAACCGTTCCGTGTGCATCACGTGATCCTCCAACTGCTCAGTCTTGACGGGGGCGAAGGTGCCTACGCCGACGTGCAACGTGACTTCGCAGGTGTGGATGCCTGAGGCGCGGAGGGCGCCGAGGAACTCCCTGTCGAAATGCAGGCCTGCGGTGGGGGCTGCGGCGGAGCCGGGGGTGGAGGCATAGACCGTTTGGTAACGCTCCCGGTCGGTGATGTCGGGGGTGCTGCGCGAGATATACGGCGGGAGCGGCATCTCCCCGTGGGTTTCGGCAAAGGCGAGGACATCGATATCGGGTGGAAACCCGATGAGACAATGGCCGTCAGCGTTCTTGCCGTGGACGGTAGCGATGACGTTGGCGGAAGGATCGCCGAGGCGGGAGTCGGGGTTGGGCTTGAGCTGCAGGCGGGTTCCGGGGCGGACACGCTTTCCTGGGCGGAGGAGGACCCACCACGTGCCGGGATCGCCAGGTTCCAGCAGGAGCATTTCGACCTGGCCACCGCCATCGATCTTGGAGGCGCGGAGGCGGGCGGGGATGACGCGGGAGTTGTTGAGGACCAGGAGATCGCCTGGGCGGAGGAAATCGGGAAGCCGGGCGAAGACCGTTGGGGTGGTGGAGCGACTGGCCCGGTCGAGGACCAGAAGTCGGGATGCGGACCGGGCGGTGGTCGGGTGTTGCGCGATCAGATCCTTGGGGAGGGAATAGTCGAAGTCCGCCGTGAGCACGCCGCTTCTGTACCGTTGTAGAACCGGCAGAAAAAGGACAAATTATGGTTGTGGATTGTCCTTGGAGCCTTGGGGGTCAAAAGCGGTGTTGAGCACGTTTGCTGCAGGGATCGCAAAATTGTGAATAACATGGTCAATAAATCGACCTTATCGGTGAATATCTCGTCACTCCAGCCCCTCATTTTCGGTTGCGCAAGTGGGGGAAAATGTATCGAATAGTGACGTTGTGGGGGAGAAAGGGGCGAGGGCCCAATCCTCCTTGAAAGATGTCGATGCCGGCGACGGATTCCACGAGGCAAGGTGAGGCAGAAGACTTCCTGTTTGTCTCGGAGTTCGAGAACCGGGTGGATGAGAAGCGGCGCGTCCAGATTCCGAGTGATTGGCGGCGTGGGCAGGAGGGCATGCGGTTGCTGCTGCTTCCGATGCCGAAGTCGAAGATGGAGTGGCATCCCGCCTGTGTGATGGCGGTGACGCCGGGGCGGTTTCGAAACATGGTTCGAGATTTGCGACAGATGAAGGTCATGGACGACAGGGCGGATTCGTTGCGGCGGCTTCTTTCGACGCGGACGTCGGAAGTGGAAGTGGATTCAGCGGGTCGGATTTGCATGCCGGAGAACCTGGTACGTTCGGCGGACATCAAGGACCGGGCTGTGTTGGCGGGCATGATGGACTGGTTTGAGATCTGGAATCCGGATCGGTACGCGACGCTGCGTTCGAGGGACGAGGAGCGTGCGGCCGAGGCGTATCAGATGTTGTGACGAATCAAGGACCCCGCGATGAGTCTCCGCAATCTACTTCCTCTCAGCCGAAGTTTCGCCCCGACGGTGGATCGTTCCGGGCGTTATCGCCGCGCCGAGTCGGGGGTGGTGCCAGATTTCTCGGTTTCTGCGGGGGATGGAGGAGGGGTGGCGAGGCTGGGGGGATCGATCGAAGTGGGGAGTGCGGTGCGTGTGGCGGGTGCGGCGCATGAGGCGGAGGGTGTGGCGGTGGCGCGGTGGACGGGTCCGTTGGCGGATCGTGGGGTGCTCGGGCGTGGTCGTCCGGTGAGTTCGGCGCGGGTTCGTAGGTTGCCGGCGTGGCTCGAGCAATTTCTCTCGGCGCTGATCCGTCCAGGAAACCGGCGACGGGGGACCCGTGAGATCCAGACGGAGCTGTCGTTCGACCGGGTGCGGGTGGCGCGGAATGATTTGTCCACCTCCGACGTGGAGGTGGTGCTGGTTCGGACGCCGCGGGCGGCGGAGTCCTTGAGTGCGGCGTGTCGGACACGTCTTCTGAGGCTCTGGTGGGATCAGGGGGCGAATCGGCTGCGGCGGTTGGGTCAACGTTTCCGGTAACCGTGAAAAGCACACGTGCACTCCTTCATGCACAGCCCGGTCCTGTTGACCGAGGTCATGGCGGCGATCAGGGCGCGGCCGGGCGGAGTCTATTTGGACGGCACCATCGGTGGGGGTGGGCATGCCGAGGCGATTCTGGGGGCGAGTGGACCGACGGGCCGGTTGTTCGGTATCGATCGCGATGGAGTCGCGATGGAAGCGGCACGGGAGCGTCTGGCGGGTTTCGGGGAGCGGCTTGAACTGCGGCAGATGGCGTTTGACCGGATGGCGGAGTGGCTGCCTGAGGGCAGCTGTGACGGGGTGTTGCTGGACGTCGGTGTGAGTTCCCCGCAGCTGGATTGTGCGGAGCGGGGGTTCAGTTTTCAGAACGACGGTCCCTTGGACATGCGGATGGGCGAGTCCCAGTCGTTGACGGCGGCCGACGTGGTGAACACGGCGCCGGTTGAGGAGTTGGAGCGGATTTTCGGGGAATATGGCGAAGAACCCCGCGCGCGCCACCTGGCGCGGCGGATTGAGCAGGAGCGGAAAGTGCAGCCGTTGATGACAACGAGACAATTGGCAGCGCTGATTGAGCGGCTCATGCCGCGGCATGGGTCGCGCCTGCACCCTGCCACACGGGTCTTCCAGGCGCTCCGGATCCATGTGAATGACGAGCTTGGGCAGCTGGAGCGTGGCCTTTCGGCGGCGGTGTCGCTCCTGAAGGACGGCGGCAGGTTGGCGGTCATCACGTTTCATTCGCTGGAGGCGAGGATCGTGAAGCGCTTCGGGGTGGAGCGGACCCGCGATTATGAATTTGACGGTGAGGTGGATGTTCCTGTGTTGCGTCGTCCGCGTCTGCCGGACCTGCGGTGGGTGGAGCGGCGCGCGGTGACGGCGGGTGACGAGGAATTGGAACGTAATCCGAGGGCGCGCAGCGCGCAGCTTCGGGTCATGGAAAGGATTCTTCATGCGGCGTGAAACCGGGAGGAAATCGGGGGGTGCAGGGTATGCGTCCGCGATGAGTTCTGCGGCGGTGGTCTGCTTTGCCGTCGCAGCCGTGGCGCTCGGGAGGATCCGGCTGAAGAGCGAGGAAAGCCGAGCTTACGCGGAGATCAACCGCCTGGATGTCATGATCCAGGATACGCGACGGGCGAATCGGAAGCTGCAGGTCGACCACGAGATCCTGACCAGCCCGGCCGGATTGAGCGGTCGTGTCCGGGAGATGCGCCTGAACCTGGTGATGCCCGGGGACGACGCGCGGGTGGTGCTGCCGGAGCCGGCGTCGGATGGCGGCCTGCCCCAGGCGCTCGCTCTGCGGCAGAATGCAGGGCGGGATTCCCTGGTGGTTCATCGGACTCGGGCCGACTCGGGCGCGTCGCGGGCCCCCTGAACCTTGCCGATATGGAATTGAGCCGACAACGCTCGCGGATGCTCTGGATGGGCGTGCTGCTGGTCCTGGCATTTTTGGCGTTGGGCTATCGGTTGGTGGATCTCCAGGTCATCCGGCACGAGGAATTCCGGGAGTTGGCGGGTCGGAGTCATGCGATGCGGATTCCGCTGAAGGGGCATCGGGGTGACATTCTGGACGGGCGCGGCGAGGTGTTGGCGCGGAGTCTTCCGTGTCGCACGCTGTGTGCGGATCCGTCCCTGATGGGAGGGCATTTTGCGGAAGTGGCGCGCGTTGCGGCGCCGCTGCTGCGTGTCAATCCGGAGCAGCTTGCCGCGCTGTTGCGTCCCAGGCTCAGGACGAACGGACTCGGGGAGGTCCTGCGCGATGCGTGTGATCGGCCGATGACCAACAGTTTCGTGATCCTTCGGCGAAAAATGCCGGAGGAGGAATGGCTGTCGATCCGGCGGGTATTGACGAACCAGACCTTCGGGCTTCCGCCCAATCGCGGGAAGGAAATCGGCGTCCTGCGGCGCAGCCTCTACGTCTCCCCCCAGGAGGATGAGATCCGGGTCTATCCCAATCGTGGTGTGGCGGGTTCGGTGCTGGGATTCACGGATGCGGAAGGGCAGGGACTCGAGGGGCTCGAGGCTTTTCTGAACGAGCAGTTGAAGGGCGTGGACGGGAGGATCCAGACGGAACATTCCCGCAAGGGGAATGAGCTTCGCAGGTTCCGCGGGTTGGAGATGGCGGCGGAGCATGGGAAGCATGTTTTTCTCACGCTCGATGCCCGGCTGCAGATCATTTGCGAGGAGGAATTGGCCGCGGTCATCCAGCAGTTCCAGGCCAAGGGGGGGTGCGTGGTGGCGGTCCAGCCAAAGACCGGTCGGATCCTTGCGATGGCCAGCTTTCCGACCTACGACCCGAACCAGCCACCGGTCTCGGCGGGTGACCCCGTGTTGCGGCGGAACTGGGCGGTGTCCCACACCTTCGAACCGGGCTCCACTTTCAAGATGGTGGCGGCCACGGCGGCGCTGGATCTCGGCGTGGCCGAGCTTACGGACACGGTCGATTGTGGGGAACACGGTCACTGGCAATGCCAGATTGGCCGGGAAACCATTCGTCTCCGGGATGCGCATCCGATGAAGGAGCGTCAATCCACGGTGCTGCGGGTCATCGCGGCGTCGTCGAACATCGGCACTTTCCAGCTGACCCAGATGGTCGGGAAGTCCCGGTATTCCGACTACCTCTTCCGCTTCGGTTTCGACCAGCGGACGGGGATCCGGCTTCCGATGGAGGAGAAGGGGATTCTTCGGGCGACGAATCTTTGGACCTGGACGGATCTTTCCCGCATCGGGATGGGCTACACGGTGTCGGTGACACCGCTTCAGCTGGCGATGGCGATGGGCGCGATTGCGAACGATGGTGTCCTGATGCGGCCCCAGATCATCGATCGGATTGTGGGCTTGGAGGGGGATGTGCTCTCGAGACCGGGCCCCGAGGCGATCCGGAGGGTGTGCCGTCCGGCCACGGCGGCGAAGATGCGGCAGGCATTGCGCGATGTGGTTGAGGATGGGACGGGTTCGTTGGTGAAGATGGAGCGCTACAGCGTGGCGGGGAAGACCGGGACGGCGAGGATTGCGCCGTACAAGGAGGAGCGGTACCACGCGAGTTTCGTTGGTTTTTTCCCAACCGAGGCGCCCGAGCTTTGTCTGGCTGTGGTGGTTGAGGATCCGAATCCGCGGCTGGGGTATTATGGGGGCAAGGTATCGGGTCCGGCCTTCAAGAACATCGCGATCCGGGCTGCTGATTATCTTGGGATCCAGCCGGACCTGCCGCGTGGGGATGACGAATTCACGGATGACCGGCCGGTACCAAGCGTGACTCCGGTGCGGTTTTCACATTGAGCCCTGGGCTACAGACCATGGAAACACGGGATCTCGAATTCTTTGCGAAGGCCAGCCGGGGGGAACTGCGTGGAGCGGCGCGGAGCGGCGTGGTGCGCCGGGTGTGCACGGATACGCGGGATCTGAAGTCCGGGGATTTGTTTGTCGCCTTGAAGGGGGATCGCTTTGACGGGCACGATTTCGTTGCGGAGGCGGTTCAGGGGGGCGTGGCGGCGGCGGTGGTGAACGCGTGTGAGGCGCATCGGTTTCCCGGGATGCCGCTCATCGTGGTGGGGAACACGCGGCTGGCTTTGGGCGGGATGGCGGCCGTGTATCGGGCGGGGTTTCAGTTGCCGGTGGTGGCGGTGGCGGGTTCCAACGGCAAGACCACGACCAAGGAGATCCTCGGCACCGTGCTTTCCGGTTGTTTCGAGACGCTTCGCAGCCCGGAGAGCTACAACAACGACATCGGGGTGCCCCGGACGTTGTTTGAGTTGGGATCGCGGCATATGGCGGCGGTGCTCGAGGTGGGGACGAATCATCCGGGTGAACTCGCGCCGCTCCTGCGCGTGGTGCAGCCGCGCATCGGTGTGCTGACCCACATCGGGGAGGAACATCTCGAGCACTTCGGGAGCGTTGCGGGGGTGATCGAGGAGGAGGGTTGGCTTGGTGAATTCCTGCCTCCGGATGGCGTGCTCGTGCTGCCCGGCGATGCTCCGTGGGCGGGTCCCATCGTCTCGCGCACCCGGGCCCGGGTCGTGCGGGTTGGGGCCGGGCCGGGGTCGGACTGGCAGTTGCTGGGGGCGGACGCCGATGGCGAGGGGACCTCTTTTTCGGTGCGCGCTCCCGGTCACGACCTGGGCGGCACGTACCGTGTGAACCTGCTTGGGCGTCACCAGGTTTCCAATGCCATGCTCGCCATGGCGGCGGCGGCGGAATTCGGGCTTGGCCGCGAGGAGATGGAGCGGGGCCTGGCGCAGTGCCGGCCGGCGCGATGGCGGATGAACCGCTGGCAGTTCGATGGAGTGGAGGTGATCGAGGACTGTTACAACGCGAATCTCGATTCGACCCTCGCCGCCCTCGAGACGCTGCATGAATTTCCGTGCCGGGGCCGGCGTGTGGCGGTGATTGGAGGCATGGCCGAGCAGGGCGTGCACACCGCCCGTGCGCACGCGACCGTGGGCCGGCGCGCGGCGGAGTGGGGTGTGAACCGGTTGATCGGCATTGGCGATGCGGCGGCGGTCACGGTCGAATCGGCGGCGTCGGCGGGCCTTGAGCAGGCGCTTTCGGTCGACTCGCTCGAGACGGCGGCGGCGGCGCTGCGTTCGTTCCTGCGGCCGGGGGATTGCCTGTTGATCAAGGGTTCACGGTCGGCGCATCTTGAGAAGTTGGGTGCGATGCTGCGCGAAACCTCCCAGTCCTGCCTCCAGCACGCCGCGTGAACCATGCTCTACTACCTCAGCGTCTGGTTGCGCCTGTGGGCCGAGGACACGGAATGGATGGCGGCGGCCGGGCCGCTGAGGGTGTTCGACTATGTTTCCTTCCGGAGCGCCGGAGCGGCGCTGACGGCGTTGGTCTTTTCGCTGGCCTTCGGGCGGCGATTCATCCGGGAGCTCGTTCGTCTGAGTTTCGGGCAGGAATACATCGATCCCGGCGTGCAGCATGGCGCGGCCGCGGATCCGACCCGGAAGAAGGGGATTCCCACGATGGGCGGATTGCTCATCGTGCTGGCGCTGGATTTCGCGGCTCTCCTGTGGGGACGGTGGAACACTTCGCTGCAGCTGACCTTGCTGTCGGTGCTGGTGTTGGCGGGCCTCGGTTTCTACGACGACTACGCGAAGATCGCGAAGCAGTCCCGGGAGGCTGGGGCGACGGAGCGGGTGAAGCTCGTGGTGCAGTTCGGGCTCGCCGGATTCATCGGACTCTACCTGTGGTGGAACGAGAGCACGCGTCCGTTGGTCACGGACATCACGCTGCCGTTCATGAAGTCGCCGATCCTGGTGGGCGCGCCGCTGCTGGGGGTGGCGATTGCGATCGCGGCGATCGTCGGGAGTTCGAATGCGGTGAACCTGACGGACGGCATCGATGGTCTGGCCATCGGCTGCACCGTGATTGCGTCGTCGGTGTTGCTGATCTTCAGCTACATCGTCAGCAACCGGAATTTTGCCGGGCAACTCCTGATGCCGTACGTCGATGGCGCGGGGGAATTGGTCGTGTTCACGGCGGCGCTGATCGGGGCGGGGCTTGGTTTTCTCTGGTTCAACTGTCATCCGGCGGAGGTGTTCATGGGCGACACGGGTGCGCTGGCATTGGGCGGAGCACTGGGCATCGTGGCGGTCCTCATCCATCATCCGTTCGTGCTGCTGATCGCGGGGGGTGTCTTTGTCGCGGAGGCGATGTCGGTCATGATCCAGCGGACGTGGTTCAAGTTCACCCGGCGGAGGTATGGGCAGGGGCGTCGGGTGTTTCTGATGTCGCCGCTGCACTATCACTTCATGAAGCAGGGGTGGTACGAGTCCAAGGTCACGGTCCGATTTTACATTCTGTCGATCCTGTGCGCGCTGGTGGCGCTCAGCACGATCAAGCTGCGCTGAAACGAGAACAATGATCGCCTTACAATCCAAGCGGGTGATGATCCTGGGTCGGGATCCCAGTGGGGAGGCGGCGGCCGCGCTTGTCCGCACGCGCGGCGGCGAGGTGACGTGGGCGGCGCCCGAGGACATGGCGCCCGGGGTGGATCCCGATCTGGTGGTGGTCAGTGCGACCTGCGGGCGGACGCCGGCATGGCTTCGCGAGTTGGCGGGGCGTGGCGTTGCGGTTCTTGCGGAGCGTGAACTGGCGTATCAGTGCAGCCTGTGTCTGCACGTGGCGATCGCGGGGACCAGTGGGAAGTCGACCACGGCCCAGTTGATCGCGCACATCCTGCGGGGTGCGGGGCGTCGCGTGGCGATCGCGGATCGCTGGGAACGACCGGCGTGTTCGCTGGTGGAGGCGAGCCGGGAGCTGGATTTCCTGATCCACGTCGTGGGTTCGTCGGAGCCCGAGCATTTCGTCTATTTCCGGCCGGTGGTGGGGGTGTTGCTGAATGCGTCGGTGGATGTGGCGGGGATGGAGGGGACGCACGAGGATTTCATCCGTCGTCTTGCGCGGCTGTTCGCGGTGCAGCAGGCCTTTGATTGGGCGATTGTGCAGAGCGAAGCCATGGCGCGGCTGCAGGCTTCCGGCGTGGTGTTGCCGGGGAAGCAGATCACCTTCAGTTCGAGCAGCCGGCAGGCGGACCTGCGCGAGGATCGGGGTTTGCTGGTGAGCCGGATCGAGGGATGGAGCGGGCCTCTTTGGGATTTGGCGCGTGGCCGAATGAGCGGATCGCACTTCGCCGAAGACGCGTTGGCGGCATTGGCGGTGGGCCGGGTGCTGAGGCTCACCTTGGAGCAGATGCTGCCGGCGTTGGCGACGTTCGAGACCGGGCCTGGCAGGATGGAACTGCTGGGTGAGGTGGACGGTGTCCGGTATGTGGACGACAGCCGGGCATCGAGTCTGGATGCGTTGGCGCGGGCGCTGTTGACGCTCGCGCCAACCCAACCCGACCGGGCGTTCATCTGCCTGGTGGCGGGCGGGGACAGCGCGGGGCGCCAGTTCTACGATCTTGGGCCCCTGATTTCGCCCCGGGTGAGGCAGGCGTTCGTGCATGGTGAGGCGGCGCCGGCGATGTGTGCGGCCTGGAGCCTGTTCGCGCCTTGCGTGCCGGTAGGCTCGTTGCTGGAAGCCGCCCAGAGAGCGGTGGCGCAAAGCGAACCCGGCGACGTCGTCCTCTATTCACCCGCCTGCCCTTCCCGTGAAAAAATCCTCGGCCCGCCCACTGCCGGAGCCGCATTCCGCGAGGAGGTCCGTCGCCGGTTGGACCAGGGTACCCGGGTGCCATCGGGCATCGCCGCAGACGCCACGGCAACCGGGGATCCGTCCTCTGTTCCCAATCCGGTAGAATCCTGATTGCAACCCCGAAACCGTTCCCGTTCCATTGGCATCCCCGTTTTCAGTCCCAGGCATCCCGATTTCCTGATCTCGTCGAGTCAATCCAAACCCACAACTCGCTGCCAGTCATGAGCACACCCAGTCCGCTCCAACCCCAGCCCCAGGGCGCCCTCGAACAGGCCTCGTCCCCGAAGTCGCGCGTACGCATCACCGTCCTCACCATTCTGGCACTCCATGTCGTCGTCATTGGTGGACTCCTTCTCCAGGGATGCGACAAGCGGCCCACACGCACATCCCCTTCCACCAACACGGTGGGTTCGTTGCCGCCGATCAACGATTCGTCGAACTTTTTCTCGAGTTTCCCCGGCGACCCCGTAGGCGGTGCAGGAGCCGTTGCCCCGGGCCGCGGCGCTCTGGGCGCGGGTTCTGGAAGCCTGTCGGGTGCGCCGGATGCCGGCGCCGGGACCCATAGCCTGGGAGCGGGTTCGGGGCTTGGCGCTGCGTCGGGTCAGGGCTCGGCGCTCTCGCCCGCCGGCGGCGCGTCGAATCCCTCGGTCCCGCCCGCGAATCTCAGCAATGCCTCCTCGCTTCCGCCCGTGGTCACGCTCCCGCCGGCAAATCCATCAGGAGCTGTCCAGGGCACGGAACACGCCATCAAGGCGGGTGACACGATCGGCGGGTTGGCCACGAAATACCATGTCACGGCGAAGGCGATCCTGGACGCCAACCCGAACATCAAGCCCAAGAATCTGAGGATCGACGAGAAGGTCACCATCCCGGCGCCGGTTGCTGCCTCCACTCCGGCCACGGGCGGCGCGGCGGGTGGTACGGCCGGTGGTGAAGTGCCAGCCGCGGGGGCTGGTGCTGCCGCTTCGGCTTCGGGCGACGTCTACATCGTGAAGCAGGGTGATACCCTCGCGAAGATTGCGGGGAAGTTCGGGGTGTCCGTGAAGCATCTGCGTGCGGTGAACAAGCTCAAGGGCGACCGGATCACCGCGAAGCAGAAGCTGACCATCCCGGCGAAGACTCCGGCGGCTCCGAGCGCGGCGGCGCCTTCCAAGCCTGCGGGACAGATCTGAGCGCATACGTTGCGGGACGGTCCCGACGACCTCCACCCCTAAGCCTGCACGCCATGCGACTGGCCGTTGGTACGATCACGTTGGTCACCGGGCTTCTGGTGACCCTTGGGCTCACGATGCTTCACAGCGTTGGGATGCATCATCGTGCTGGAATGTCCTACTACAACCAGCAGTGCGTCTGGCTGGTCGTCGGGTTTGCCGCCTGTCTCGTGGCGGCGTCGGTGGATTACAGGCGTACTCGTTGGCTGGCGTGGGGGCTCCCGGGCGTGACGGCGATCCTGCTGGTGATTGCGCGGGTGCCTCCCTACGGCCACCTGGTCAACGGCGCCTGGCGCTGGATCCACGTCGGAGGATTCACGTTCCAGCCTTCTGAATTCGCGAAGGTGGCCTTGATCCTTGGACTTGCAGTGTATGCGCAGACGTTCCGGCGGCGGATGACCGAGTTCGTGCATGGTCTGGTGATTCCCGGGGCTGGGGCTTCGGTGATCCTGGGTCTGGTGTTCCTGGGGAAGGACCTTGGCACGACGGCGCTGCTGTCCATTCTTGCGGCATCGATGCTGTTCGGTGCCGGCACCCGCCTGAGGCATCTCGTGCCCGTGGGGTTGGTCGGGTTTGTGTTGCTGTGCGGGTTCCTGCGGACGGACCCGGTTCGTTGGAGGCGCGTGGAGGCCTTTCTCCATCCGGAGCTCTACGGTGATTCGATCGCGCTCCAGTCGATCCAATCGACGATCGCGATCGGGGCTGGCGGGACGTACGGGCTGGGGTTGGGCAATGGAGTGCAGAAGGCCGGATTCGTGCCCGAGCAACAGACGGACTTCATCTTCTCGGTGATTGGCGAGGAGTTGGGCCTGCAATTCACCCTGCCTTTGCTGGCCGCCTATTTTGCGTTCACGGCTGCGGCCCTGACGATCGCCCGCCGGGCGGGTGACATGTATGGATCGATGATCGCCTGCGGGGTGGGTCTGGTGATCGGGTTCCAGGCCGTGATCAACATCGCGGTCACCACGGGTTCCGTTCCCAACAAGGGATTGGCGCTGCCGTTTGTCAGCTATGGTGGATCCTGCCTGGTCGCGATGCTTACACTTGTAGGCCTCCTGATCAACGTGGCGTTCCGTTCGCCGCGCGAGTCGGCCGGCGAGTTTCTTCCTGATTCCGAAGACCGTGAGGCCTCAGCCCTGCAAGGCGTGTGATCGCGATGGCCACGGATTCGTCACAACCCCGGATCGCGATAGCCTGCGGCGGCACCGGGGGTCATCTCTTTCCCGGGATGGCTGTCGGGGAGCGCCTGGTGGAGCGTGGCGCGGCCGTCACGCTCATCGTGTCATCGAAGGAGGTCGACCAGCAGGCCTTGCGGGGAGGACATCCGTTCGACGTCCTGACACTTCCGGCGGTGGGTTTCGGCTGGTCCCGGCTGCCCGCATTCCTCTCGGCCTCGAGGCGTTCGTACGGGGTGACGATGGATGCGTTCCGGAAGGCGCCGCCTCGGGCGATGTTGTCCATGGGCGGCTTCACGAGCGTGGCTCCGGCACTGGTGGCGCGTCGTCTGGGATGTGTGGTCCATCTGCATGAGGCCAACGCGATTCCTGGCCGCGCCAATCGATGGCTGTCGCGCATCGCGCGGCGGGCCTACGTCCTCTTCCCGGAGGCTGGGCGGCGGTTGCACGTGCGGGATGTCCGCGTTGTCGGGATGCCGGTGCGGCGTGATTTCTCGGGTCTGGATCCGCTCTCGAGCCGGACGGCTTTGGGCATGGATGCCTCGAGGCCGGTTCTCCTCGTGACCGGGGGAAGCCAGGGTGCTTCGGGGATCAATGACGCGTTGCTCGGGGCGTTGCCGGGATTGGCGGCCGCTTTTCCTGAGCTTCAATACCTGCATCTGTCGGGGCCGCGGGACGAGGCTCGGGTGAGGGCGGCCTATGCGAGCCTCGGGTGTCGGGCGATGGTGCGGGCGTTCCTCACCGAGATGGATCTGGCGATGGGTGCGGCGGATGCAGTGCTCGCCCGGGCGGGCGCGTCCTCGGCGGCTGAGATCGCCGCGGTCGGCATCCCGTCCCTGCTGATTCCCTACCCGCATGCGGCGGATCGTCATCAGGACGCCAATGCGCGGGCGTTGGAGCAGCTCGGTGCGGTGTCGGTGCTCGACCAGGAGCGTGCCGTGCCGGCGCAGTTGGTTCCGGCGCTCCTTCGGCTTCTTCGCGATGAGGCGTTCCGCGACGGTCTGAAGGCGGGGCTCGCGGGTTGGCATCGGCCGGATGCCGATGTTGCGGTGGCCGAGGATTTGTTGGGGATGACGGCGGGGGGGCGTGCGTCCGGATCCTCGTCCCGTCGGGTGATCCGCGAACTCCAGGTTCTCACATGAGCCCGGATGCTGCGTCGCCTGAAGTGCCAGCCGGGATTCGGGTGCATCCCCGGGTGGGGGATCTGGAGGCGACCTTGCGGCTCGCGTTGTCGGGGGAGTCGCTGGTGCGTGCGAAGGAATCGCTGGCCAGGCGGACCACGTTGCGTGTGGGGGGGTGGGCGGACCTGCTGGTGGAACCTGGGCATGAGGCGGATCTCGCGTGCGTGGTTGTCGAGGCGAATCGCCTTGGAGTGCCCTGGCGCGTGCTGGGTCGCGGATCGAATGTGCTGGTCCGGGATGGTGGCGTGCGGGGGTTGGTGATTGTGCTGGGTCGCCCCGCGTTCGCGGTCATCGAGGCTGCATCGCCGCTGCTGCGGTGTGGGGCGGGGGTCCGCCTGAACGCGTTGTCCGCGGAGGCGCGGCGTCTTGGCCTGGGCGGCCTGGAGTTTCTGGCGGGCATTCCCGGAACTGTCGGGGGTGCCTTGCGGATGAATGCGGGTGCCTGGAACGCGATGACCTTCGAGAAGCTCGAGGCGGTCCGGTCGATGGGGCCGGATGGCTCGGTGATGGAGCAACCCTCGGGTGCCATTCCGGCGGCCTACCGGCGCTGTGATTTCTTCCGGGAGAACATCGCGCTTGGCGGCGTCTTCCGCGGTGAACCGTGCTCGAGCCGCGAGGTGGAAGCGCGGCTCGACGAGTTGAACCGGCGCCGGTGGGCGACGCAGCCTGCAGCGCCGAGCGCGGGTTGTATTTTCAAGAACCCGTCTGTCATCCCGGCCGGTCGACTGGTGGACGAGTTGGGCCTCAAGGGCACGCGCATCGGCGGTGCCGTGGTCTCCGACGTGCACGGCAATTTCATCGTCAACGACGGCCAGGCCACCGCCCGGGATGTGCTGGGCCTGATCGAGTTGATCCGCCGGCGCGCGCGCGAGGAACGCGGCGTCGAGCTGGAGACCGAGGTCGAAATCATCGGGGAATGAGTCGCCATGAACCGTCACCTGCGAATCGTGGTCCTTCTTGGCGGTCCCTCCGCCGAACGTGAAGTGTCCCTCCGTTCGGGCGCCGCCGTGGTGGCCGCGCTGCGGGCGCTCGGCCATGAGGTCGTCGAGGTGGACCCTGTCGGCTCGTGGACATTGCCGGCTTCGGTCGATGCCGTGTTCCTGGCGCTTCATGGGACGTACGGGGAGGACGGTGCGGTGCAGCAGGAGCTTGAGCGCTGCGGCGTGCGGTACACGGGTTGCGGGGTGGAGTCGAGCCGGGTGGCCTTCGACAAGGTGGCCACCAAGGAGCGCTTCGTTGCGAATGGCGTCCCGACGCCGCGATCCACCGTGGTTGCCGACGCCACGGCACCGTGGCCTGCGGGATGGAATCCGCCGGTCGTGTTGAAGCCCGTGTGCCAGGGATCGAGCGTGGGGTTGCGATTCGTGGACAAGGTCGAGGACTGGTCGGAATCGCTGCGCTCGAGCCTGGGCCACGACCGGCGCGTGTTGGTCGAGGAACGCATCGTCGGGCGGGAGGTCACGGTGGGAATTCTCGATGACGTCGCGCTGCCGGTGGTGGAAGTCAGGCCCCGGAGCGGCGCCTATGATTACACCAGCAAGTACACCAGCGGCGCCACGGAGTACCTGTGCCCGGCGCCCTTTTCGCCGGAGATGACACGACGATTGCAGGACGTGGCCACGGCGGCTTTCCGAGCCGTTGGGGGGCGTGATTACGGCCGTGTGGACATCCTGGTCACCGCGGCGGGTGAACCGGTTGTGTTGGAGGTCAACACGCTTCCGGGCATGACCGAGACGAGCCTGTTCCCGAAGGCGGCGCGGGCGGCAGGGATTGGATTTCCGGAACTCTGCGGGCGGATGATCGAGTTGGCCCTGGGCCACTCGTTGGGGAGCTGAACGGCTATGTGGTTTTTCAAGAAAAAGGGCAGGAACCGTCGAAACGAGCGCGAGAGCGTGCTTGAGGTCAAGATGCGCTCGCGGACCGTGCGTGCGGCCCGGTTGCGGGTTGTGACGGCGTTGGTCGCCGCGGTGGGAGGGACGGCGCTGAGCGTGCTGCTGGGTTGGCAGGCCTTGCAGTGGGCGCTCCGCAGGTTCGTCTACGACAACGACGCCTATGCCATCCGCCGCATTGAACTCCGGCATGAGGGGCGTTTGCGGCCCGAGACCATCCTGCGTTGGGCGGGGGTGGAACAGGGACAGAACCTTCTCGCGCTGGACCTCGAGCGTGTCCGGCACGATCTCGAGATGAATCCGTGGATCTCCCGCGCGGAGGTGGACATCCGGCGTCCGGATTGCCTCTGCCTTTCGGTGCTTGAGCGTGAGCCTGTCGCGCAGGTGGTCTTGTGGCGCCTCAGTGGTGCCGAGCGCCGCGCCTGGCCGGAGACGAATTTTGTGGATTCAACGGGCGTCGTGATTCCTCCGATGCGCCCCGATTGGCTGCGTGCGGCGGCGTCCGCGGATTTCGATCATCTCACCCGTTTCGTCGGGTTGGATCACGCGGAGGTGATCCCGGGCCAGAGCCTGGATCAACCGCAGATCCGGGCGGCCCTTGCGCTCATCCGCGCCTATGAGGATTCCTCGATGTACTCGTTGGTCGACCTGGACATCGTGGACGTGGGGAGTGCGGATCATCTCGAGGGCCGGCTGCGTCAGGGCACGCGCGTGGTCTTTGGTCTCGAGGGATTTGACCGGCAACTGCGCCGGTGGCGTGTCATCCACGATCATGCGGGCCAGGTGGGGCGCGGGCTCGCGTGGCTCGATCTCTCGGTCAGCAACAATCTTCCGGCCCGCTGGGTGGAGTCGACCAACGCGGTTCCTCCCAGCTCCCGTGTTCCCAAACCTCCACGCACCGCAAAACGCCATGTTTGATTTCCGATTTCTCGAAAAGCGGCCGATCATCGTCGGCCTCGAACTGGGCACGGCCAAGGTCTGTGCCATGGTCGGCGAGATCAATGCCGAGGGGGCGCTGACCATCATCGGCCTGGGACAGTGCCCGTCGCGTGGAGTGCGAAAGGGCGAGATCGTGGAGGCGACGCTCGCCGAGGAGGATGTGCGCATGGCGTTGGCGGAGGCGGAGCATTCCGCGGACGTTGAAGTGCGTTCGGTGTATCTCGGGATCTCGGGGGGGCACCTGGAGGGCTTCAACAATCGGGGGGTTCAGCCGATTGTTTCGCGCGATCGCGAGATTGGGGAGGAGGACATCCGCGATGTGGTCCGCAACGCGAAGGCGATCAACACGGCCGCCGACCGGTACGTCGTGCACGCGATACGCCAGCACTTCAGCGTGGACGACCAGGAGGAGATCCGCGATCCGAAGGGGATGCTCGGCAGCCGGTTGGAGGTCGAGATGCACGTCATCCACGGGCGGACGAACCGGTTTCAGAACGCGATCCGGCTGGTGAAGGGGATGCATCTGGAGGTCGAGGACATCGTGTTCAACGGGCTTGCCAGTTCCTTGGCCGTGCTCACGGCGGAGCAGAAGGAACTCGGCACGCTGGTGATCGATCTCGGGGCCGGGGTGACGGAGTACGTCGTGTACGTGCGTGGCGTGGTGAAGCACACGGGGGTGCTTGCGGTCGGTGGGGACCACGTTTCGCAGGACATCGCGTTGGGGTTGAAGATGCCGCAGGGGAAGGCCGAGAGGCTGAAGCTCGAGCATGGGGGTGCCATTTTTGACCACACCGCCCGCGGTCTCGCCCTGACGCCCCACAATGAACTCGGCCTGGCCGAACGCCCCATCAACATCGAACACCTCCGTTGCGTGATGTCGCTGCGCCTCCAGGAAACCTTCGAGATCATCCGTGAGGAGATCCAGACGGTGGGTTGGATGCCTCATCTCCGCTCGGGCGTCGTCATCTGCGGGGGCGGCGCGCGGATCCCGCGGATCCTCGAGTTGGCGGAGCGCAGCTTTGAATTGCCTGCGTTCGCGGGGGCTTCGGCAGGCATCAGCGGATTGGCCTCGGCCCTCGACCAGCCGGAGTTCGCCACGGTGATCGGGTTGGTGAAGTACGGCGCCGGCCAGCAGCGACGGAAGTCGGCCCATGGCCCGCTTCAGCGCCTGGCCGGATGGGCTCCGACGCGATTCTTCTCCAACCTCCTTTGAGATCCGCAAACCGATCCGCCGCCCCAGCTCCAGCTTTCCCAAGGCAACGTCCCACCCCGCCATGAACCCCTCCAGCAACGCCCAATCCCCGTTGTCGGCATCGCCTCATCCCGCGCCGGCCCGCGCCCGCATCATCGCCATCGGAGGTGCCGGTGCCGAGATGGCCCTTGCAGTCCGGCAGACTGGCACCGCGGATTTCACATTCGCGGCGATCGACGGCGACTGGGCCGCGGTGCAGTCACTCCCGTTCGAGGAGAAGCTCTTCGTCGGGGCGCGGCTCACCCGCGGGTTTGGCGCTGGGGGCGATCCGGAACTCGCAAAGGCGGCCGCCGAGGATGAACTCCCGGCGATCCGCGCGTTGTGCCAGGACCAGGCGATGGTCTTCATTCTTGCCGGGCTCGGCGGCGGGAGCGGCACGGGCATTGCGCCTGTGGTGGCGCGAGTGGCCCGTGAGGCGGGGGCGTCGGTGTTCGCCTTCGTCACCGCGCCGTTTGAATGCGAGGGCACGCGGCGTCAGCAGCAGGCGGCGATCGGACTTCACCGCCTCAAGACCGTGGCCGACGGCGTGCTCTGCCTGCCGAACGAGAAAATGCTGATCGGCGAAAGCGAAGGGGCGACGCTGCCGGATTCTTTCGGGGCGAGCCGCATCCATCTGCGCGACGCGGTGCTCTGCATCTGGGAGCAGTTGACCCGGCCCGGGCTCCTGAACGTGAGCTTCTCCGACCTCTGCTCGGTGCTCCGGGGGCCCAATCTCGAAAGTGCGTTCGCCCGGGTGGAGGTTGAGGGACCGGACCGCGCGGAACTCGCGCTTCAGCAGTTGCTGGCCCATCCGCTCCTGTCGAAGGGCGAGATTCTGAGCCGCGCAGAGGCCCTGCTGGTCTGCTTCAGGGCTGGGGACAACCTTGGGATGGCGGAGACGCGCCGCATGATCCGCGAATTGACCCGCCTCTCGGGGGGTGCGCGTGTGGTGGTCGGGGCCTCGGTCAACCCGGCCTGTGGTGCGAGGCTGACCGTGACGGTGATTGTTTCGACGCGCCAGTTGGTGCTGCACGAGGTGGTTCAGGGACCCGTTCGCGACGGTCTGGACCGTGGCGGCCTGGATCGTGGGAGTCTGGGGCGGGGAGAGGGTGAGACGGAGTTGGGCCTGGCGCAGACGGGTCGTCACCTGACGCCGCCGCCGCCTGAGCTGACCTCGGAGATGGCCGGCGAGCTTCTGGGACGCAAGGCCGGAGTCGGGCGAGGGGGGCGGGTCGGACGAGGAAAACCCCAGCAGGTCCAGCTTCCATTCGAGGTCATCACGAAGGGGCGGTTCGAGAGATGCGAACCGACCGTGCGCGCGGGCAACAATCTGGATCAGCCGACCTACCTCAGGCGCGGCATCACCTTGAATTGAAGGATTGAGAATCGGTTGCGCGCATCCCAGATCCGGGAGGCGCCCTGACCCGGCGGACCGAGGGCCGGAGGATCTAGCTCCCTCAGGGCGTGAGCCCGCTCAGCCGGAGGCGAGGAGCTGGTGGTACCGCTGGATGCGGCCCATTTCGACGCGCTGCTCGAGGCCTTCGTAGGCGTGTTCGAGGTTGGTGCAGACCCGTTGCAACATGCGACGCGGGCTCACGGGCTGAAGGTAGCCGTCCTCAAAGGGTCTCCCGAGCTGATTGACGAAGGTGATGCAGTCCGTCCGGGTGAGGAGCCGTCCTCCGTTGAAGGCGTCGATGTAGACCTGGCGCGTCGGGGATTGGTAGCGGCAGAGGAAATGCGCGGGCAGGCCGATTCCGGCGAGCGGCAGGCTGATGCGTCTGCAGATGAGGATGACAACCGTGCAGAGGCTGAGCGGGTTGCCGAGCCGGCGGTCGATGGTCCGGTTGAGGAAACTGTTGTCGGGTTCGTAGTAGTTCGCGTCGTTGCCGCGCAGGCCGACTTGTTGGAAAAGGCCGACCTGCAGGGCGGCAAGGATTCCATCGTCGTCGCTTCGATCCTCCGGCAGCCACTCTGAAACCTGGGCGGCCCACTGGTCGAGGATGGCGCGGTAGGCGTCGGTGTTGATTTCCGGATACTGGGTTCGGGAGAGGCAGAGGGAACCCTCCTCGAGGTCGAGATCCTCCCCCGCCTGCCTGCAGAAGACCGACATCCGCTCATTGGCGGCATCGGCCTCGAAGCGCAGGAGGATTTCGCGGGTGCGCCGTCTCAGGAGGGGATCGTTGCTCAGGGTGAGCGGTCGGAGCCAGGTGCTGAGCGCGGGGCCTTCGTCGAGGAGACGGCTTCGGGCGACGTTCACGATCGTCGCGTCCTCATCCAGCAACAGCGTCAGAAGGGCCTCCCGCTGGCTTGGGGTGAGGGGCGATGGGGGGTTGCGTGTCGGATTCATCGGCCCGGACCCTCATGAGACTGGCATTCCGGTGGGGCGATACAACCGGGAATCCGTGAAACGCATGCCCTTCAGAATCGCTCCTTGCCGTTCGGTGGACGTCGTGCTTTTTGTTTGTCGGGCACGGTGCGGCCGATGGATTTCGAACGTAAGCCGCCCGTGGCTCGTCGAAGGATCATTCATGCATAGCAGTCGTTCATTCCCGGGCGTGGCTTCGAACCGCTATTCCGCGAAGAAGATGATCAAGCCCGTGAACTTCTTCTGTCACGCGCCGTCGGCGGTGGCGGTCGCGGTCGCGGGGGATTTCAACGATTGGGATCCGAAGTCGCACCCGATGCGGCAGGGGCCGGATGGGGCATGGCATGCGCAGGTGGCGCTCCATCACGGGCACCATCGCTACGTCTTCCTGATCGACGGCGTCCCGAGCCTGGATCCCCGCGCCCAGGGTGTTTCCCGCAACGAGCGCAATGAGCGTGTCAGCCTGATGGCCGTGAGTTAGGGACGAAGGTCCAATTGTCCGTTGAAGCGGACAGAGGGGGATCGGTAGCCTCCGTGTCCATGGCCACGCCTGAAGCGCCGCGATTCCAGCCTTTTGTTCCCGCGTCGGCACGCTTGTCCGAAGGCACGTGGCGGGCGGTGGTGATGGGGACCCTGCTGGGGATGGTCTTCGGCGCGTCGTCATTGTACCTGGTTCTCAAGGTGGGATTGACGGTGAGCGCCTCGATCCCCGTGGCGGTGATATCGATCACGTTGTTCCGCCTGGGCGCGGCGTTGTTCGGGATTCGCGACGCGACGATTCTCGAGAACAACATCGTGCAGACGGCGGGTTCTGCGGGGGAGTCGATCGCCTTTGGCGTGGGGGTGACGATGCCGGCGATCATGATCCTGGGGTTCGACCTTGAGGTGACGCGGGTGATGCTGGTGGCGGTGCTGGGAGGGTTGCTGGGAATCCTGATGATGATCCCGCTGAGGCGTGCGTTGATCGTGCAGCAACATGGCCTCCTCAAATACCCGGAGGGTACGGCGTGTGCCGAGGTGCTGAAGGCCGGAGCCGACCAGGTTTCGCTGGCGGCTTCCTCGGGCGCAGGGGGCGCGAACGAGGGGAAGGTCATGGCCCAGATTCCGGGGCTGGCATCCGGTGCGAAGACGATCTTTGCCGGGTTCGGCATCGGGTTGATCTACAACACGCTCATGAAGGCGCTGCGCGGGTGGCGCGACACGCCGGAGGTGGTGTTTGGTGCGCCGTTCAAGGGAGGGTCGATGGCGATCGAGATCACCCCGGAATTGCTCGGGGTGGGCTACATCATCGGACCCCGCATCGCCTCCATCATGTGTGCCGGCGGCGTCCTCGCCTACCTGGTGCTCATTCCGGCGATCACCTATTTCGGCGATGGCCTGAGCGTTCCGCTCGCGCCCGCAGGCAAGCTGATCTCGGCGATGGAACCGGGCCAGATACGGAACGCGTACATTCTCTACATTGGCGCCGGCGCGGTGGCGGCGGGCGGGATCATCAGCGTGCTGCGTTCCCTGCCCCTGATCTGGCACGGGCTGCGCGGGGGGTTGCGGGACTTCTCGGCCAGCCGTGGCGCGGCACCGAAGATCGCGTCGCGCACGGAACAGGATCTCTCGATGCGTTTCGTGATTGGCGGGATCGTGCTGCTGCTCGTCCTGATCATGCTCGCGCGGCCGCTGCACATGAACTTCCTCGGGGCGCTGCTGATCGTGGTGTTCGGATTCCTGTTCGTCACCGTGTCGTCCCGATTGACGGGGGAAATCGGTTCCTCGTCGAATCCCATCTCGGGCATGACGGTGGCGACATTGCTTCTGACCTGCCTGATCTTTCTCGCGCTGGGCTGGACCGGGCCTGACTACTTCGTCACCGCGCTGTCGATCGGCGGCATCGTCTGCATCGCCTCGTCGAATGGCGGCACGACATCGCAGGACCTGAAATCGGGTTACATCGTCGGCTCGACCCCGCGACTGCAGCAGATCGCGATCATTGTGGGCGCGCTCGCCTCGGCGATCGTGATGGGGCCGATCCTTCTCCAGTTGAACAAGGCCGCGACCGTCTACGTGCCTGTCGCGAAAATCGCCGCCGGCCTTCGAACCGATCCCGCCGGCCTGGTTTCACGGGAAGCCCTGGCCGGACCGCAGGCCAGGAATGACGCGAAGGAATATCGCGTGTGGCACAAGACGGACACCGCCGGCGCGCCACCCGGGAAATACCTCGTCGACGACACGGGGACCGCTGTCTGGCTGGTGGACCCGGGAATCAACGGGAACTACCGGACGCGCCCCGACGGAACCGAGGTCCAGAAGTTCGAGGCGCCCAAGGCCACGCTGATCAGCTACATCATCAAGGGGATCCTCAACCGCGAACTGCCCTGGCACCTCGTGCTGCTGGGCGTGATGATTTCGTTGGTGCTCGAAATGTCGGGCATTCCATCGCTTGCATTCGCGGTGGGAGTCTACCTGCCGCTCTCATCATCAACACCGATCTTCGTGGGCGGTATGGTTCGATGGCTTGCCGATCGGCACCTGCGCGCCAAACACGCGGCGTCAAGCCTGACCGAGGACGAGTTGACGGCGGAGGGCGACAAGAGCCCGGGTGTGCTGCTCGGGTCGGGTTACATCGCGGGAGGCGCGATCGCGGGCATCGGCATTGCGTTCGTCCAGGGCCTGATGGTCGACTTCTCGGCGCGGCTCGAGGAATTTTCCACGGGCTCCAATCCTTTCTACAGCCTGAAGGCATTCGATCAGGGGCGGCCGTTCTATGCCCTCGGCCAGTGGCTGCAAAATCGGGGGCTGTTCTCGATCTACCTTCCCGATCTCTTGTCGATGCTGCCGTTCCTGGCTCTGGTGGTGTTCCTCTGGTTGGTGGCCAGGGAGAAACTGCTGACCTCCCGTCACCCTGTCCCCCAAGCCGCGCGCGAGGGAAACAGGTAGGCGTCCGGAGCCGTTTTCCGCGTGCGCGCGCCAAGCCCCCGGTCCATTCTGCAGCCGTTCCACCCCGTGCCCGAACATGACCACTTCTTCGCGTCGCGATTTTCTCGCCACCGCCACCCTGGCCCCACTGCTTGCAAGCGCTGCGCTGAGTTCGCCCTCGGCGGTCGGCGCTGAAGCCCCGGTCCCACCGAAGGCATCGCCGATGCGCCTCGGAATGGTGACCTACAACCTCGGCAAGGACTGGGACATCGAGACGATCCTCCGGAATTGTGCCGCCGGGGGGTTTGAGGGCGTCGAGTTGCGCACAACCCACGCGCACAAGGTCGAGGTCAACCTGTCCAAGGCGGAGCGCGAGACGGTGAAGAAGCGGTTCGCGGACTCCAAGGTGCTCTTGTACGGGCTTGGCAGCGCGTTCGAGTACCATTCCCCGGACCAGGCCAGGCTCAAGGCCGACATCCAGGCCACCCAGGATTACATCGTGCTCGCCCACGATGTGGGCGCGACCGGCGTGAAGGTCCGTCCGAACGGCTTGCCCAAGGAAACGCCGGTCGAGAAGACACTCGAGCAGATCGGGCGTTCCCTGCGCGGACTCGCTGAGTTTGGGGCCCAGCACGGACAGGTCATCCGGCTGGAGGTCCACGGGGCGGGCACCAGCCTGCTTCCCAACATCCGAAAGATCCTGGATGTCGCGGACCACAAGAATCTGGGCGCCTGCTGGAATTCGAACCAGAGCGACCTCGAGGGCGGCGGGTTTGATTACAATTTCAACCTCGTGAAACGCGAGATCGTGGAGGTCCACATGCGCGACATTTTCCTGGCGGAGTACCCTTGGCGGCGTCTGTTGAACGGGTTGGTCGAGTCGGGTTACCGCGGGTTCTGCATGGCGGAGATTCCGGAGAGCCGGGATCCGGTGCGGGTGATGCAGTATTTCCGGTCGCTATGGCTCGCGTATCAGGGGTTGCAGTGAGGCGAGGCTGACCTCATAAAAGACCTGTCCCTTTATGTGTAACGCTCCAATAGAACCGGTCCTTGCCATTCGCGGAGCCCTCGTCGAGCATTAGTCAATCCCTTGAGGCCGCATGAAAACTTCCCATTCCCAGACGCCGGACGCCCTGCATGCGTGGTCTGAATTGTCGGCGGGTGATTTGCCGAGCCGGCCTGCGAGCGAGAGGGTCGGTGACTTTGCGGAGGTTCACCGGACGTTTGACGAGGAGGCCGCCCAGGCGCAGGCGACGCGGTGCGTGCAGTGTGTGCACCCCGGTTGCGTCGAGTCGTGCCCGGTGGGAAGCCCGATCGAGGAATGGCTTCAGTTGCTGGCTGAGGGGCGGTTTCGTGAGGCCGCCGAGGTGGTGAGTCGATCGAATGCCATCCCCGAAATCTGCACGCGATTGTGTCCGCGGGATCACTTGTGCGAACGCGGTTGCGTCCTGGGCGGTCCGTCGGAACCGGTGTGCATCGGTGCGCTCGAGCAATTCCTTCAGGACTACGCCCTGGGCATCGGCGCCGTCGCGGACGTCACGTCCGAGCCGAATGGCCGGAGCGTCGCGGTGGTCGGGGCCGGGGCTGCGGCGTTGGCCTGCGCAGACGAACTTTCGCGCCGCGGATTCAGCGTCACCCAGTTCGATTGCGGCAGTGACCCGGGCGGATCGTTGGTGCGGGGGACGGCCTCGTTCCGACTCGATCCCGCCGTGGTTCGACGTCGGGTCGAGATTCTCCGGGGCCGGGGTGTGACCTTCAAATTGGACGTGACGCTTGGCGACCGGGTGTCGATGGCCGACCTGCGGCGCGATTTTGATGCGGTATTTGTCGGGCTCGAGGTCAGGCCGGCAAGAGGGTTGCAGGTTCCCGGAGCCCACCTTGGCGGTGTCCTTGAGGGGTTGTCGTTTCTGGCTGATTCGGCGTCCGGGGTGCGTCCGGACTGGAAAGGGCGGCGCGTGGTTGTGGTGGGTGACGACGAGGTGGCGCTGGACTGTGCGCGGACGGCGGTGCGGTGTGGTGCTGCGGGCGTGACGATGCTCTGCGCTGGATCCGAGGCGGATTCGGCGTGTAGCGGGCGCGATCTGGCCGATGCGCGGGAGGAGGGTGTGCGAATCCTGTTCGGGCGGGTACCCGTGGCGTTGCAGGGCAACGAGGCGGGGTCCGTATGCCACGTGCAGATCGTGGGCGTCGCCCGTCTTTCGGCCGATGACGGTCGTGGATCCAAGCTTGGACTGGTCTCCGGCGCGGAAGAGTCGATGGCGGCCGACATCGTGATTGCAGCGGCGAGCACGGACCGGCAACGGGCATCCCTGCCCGGCGATTTCGCGGGGATCGGTGCGGATGGCCTGGGCGAGGTGTTGGTGGATGCGAATCAGATGACGCGCCTGGCCGGGGTCTTTGCGGGTGGCGAGATTGTGCGCGGCCCGTGTGACGTGGTGCATGCGATCCGCGACGCGCGGCAGGCGGCGGCCGGGATAGCGGCTTATCTGGCAGGGCGTGCGGTCACGACGGGGTTGGCGTGAGAGCGGGGCGGGGGGCGTGTCGTGTCGGGGGTTTCGTTGCAGGGAGGAGGGGGGGCGGGCCTGCAGCGTGACGGTTCATGGCAGCCATGAAGGATTTTCAGGGGCTAATCCAGGCCGGGGCTTGAGTCGTCGGAAACACGTTCCATTGTTTGGGCGTGTTGCTTGAGCGCTATCAGCCGGGCGATTTCTTCGACGAAATGGTGACGGCGAACGGAGAGGTCCGGCCGCATTACCGCAGGTTCCTCCAGCGTTTCGCGGAGTTGAAGCGGGACGAATTCGACCAGAAGCGGAACGCCATCGACCTCGCGTTTCTGCGGCAGGGGATCACCTTCAATGTGTATGGGGACCAGGAGGGGACCGAGCGCATTTTTCCGTTCGACCTGATTCCGCGGATCATTCCGGCGACGGAATGGGAGCGGGTGGAGGCGGGCCTGATCCAGCGGATCACGGCGCTGAACATGTTCCTTCACGACATCTATCACGGGCAGCGGATCCTGAAGGAGAACGTGATCCCGCCGTTCTATGTGCTCTCGGCGAAGCATTTCCGCCGTGAGATAGTCAACTTCAAGGTTCCGAAGGACACCTACATGCACATCTGCGGTACGGACCTGATCCGTGACCGCGACGGCAAGTATCTCGTCCTCGAGGACAATGGGCGGTGTCCATCGGGCGTTTCCTATGTGCTGGAGAACCGGCGTGCCATGCGACGGACGTTCGCCGGGCTGTTCGAGGCGGTGGGCGTGCG
>CAIMTB010000668.1 GCA_903844265.1 uncultured Verrucomicrobiota bacterium | reverse complement strand
TTGATGCTCGTGTGGCTGGCCATCGGGGTGTACGGAACGCTGGATGTGCCTGTTGCAAACACCGCGCACGGAGTGGGTTTGCTGGTTGGGGTCGCCTGGGGTCGGTGGGCTGCCATGCGACCGGTGTGAGCCCTCCGCTGTGCCGGCAAACACACATTGTGGGGGCAGGGCGGGGAAGTAGTTTGACCCCGGGACGGTGGAATTGTCACTGTACCCGCATAGACACCGCGAACAACCCCATGAAGCCTCAGTCAAGATCCCCCCGCCTCCAGCGCGGCTTCACCCTCATCGAATTGCTCGTCGTCATCGCGATCATCGCGATCCTTGCGAGCATGCTCCTGCCAGCTCTGGCCAAGGCCAAGGCCAAGGCGCAGGGCATCAAGTGCCTGAACAGCACGAAGCAGTTGATGCTCGCCATCAAGTTGTACTCTGGTGACAACGAGGACTGGTTCCCGCCGAACCCTGACGATGGCAACACCACCGACGGCCACAACTGGTGCCCGGGCCAGGCCGGGCCTGGTGGGGCACAGGAGTTCGACGCCGACATCCTGAAGAACCCTGCCAAGAGCCTTCTCGCGAATTACATCGGGAGCGCGGTGGAATGCTTCCGGTGTCCCGCGGATCCCCGCAGACCCGGCACTTATCAGGGAACAGACGTGGCCAAGAAGGGTAAGAAGGTCTCGACGGCGCGTACCGTCTCGATGAGCCAGGCCGTGGGCACCAATCCCAACGTGAACAAGGGGAAGCAGCCGGTGGATGGACCTTGGCTCGACAACAATCACGGGCACACCTTTGGCAAGACGTATCTCACTTATGGCAAGGAGAGCGACTTCAGCGCGCCTGGTCCCTCCATGACCTGGGTGTTGATCGACGAGAACGACCAGAGCATCAACGACGGCGGTTTCGCCGTGGGCATGGTGACCGCCGAGTGGATCGACTTTCCGGGTACGTTCCACGGAATGGCGTGCGGCTTTGCCTTCGCCGACGGTCACTCCGAGATCAAGAAGTGGAAGAACGGGAACACCGTCGCCGGCAAGAGCATCTCGCGCCGCACGGTCCCGGGCAGCATCGATTACCAGTGGATCCGTGATCGGACCTCAGCGCTGAAGTAGGGCCGGCCGGGATACCGCATTCCTTCTCAAGCATCGAACGCCGCCCCTTCACGGGCGGCGTTTTGCTTTCTCACCGGCCAGCGGCCTTTGCGTCCAGATCCTGGAGCTTGAATCTCACGCTCACAACATACGGCGGCTCATTCGTCACCCAGTGCCCGTAGGTCGTCGTCACGAAGGTGCCGTCGGGGAGTATCTCCACCCCCGGATAGGCGCAATCCCACTGATGCAAGTTATCCATGAGACGGATGCGGTACTGTCCAGGGTTTCCTTCGGTGATATCCTCGAACCTACCCACCCAGGCAACCCAATCGCCGGCGGTAGGGGATGAGGTGGCGGTATCACGGAAGGAGATCAGCAGTCTTCCATCAGGGGCATATTTGCCGGTGTGTCGATCCCCGGTAACTGCTGCGGGCAACTCGCGCGGGGCCGACCATGAGGTTCCTTCGTCGTCGGAGAACATGACATGGGAATTCTTCCGGCGTGAGTTCTCCCGCAGCAGCATGGCGAGGCGCCTGCCGTCCGGGGAACGCAGGACGCCCGGTTCACAAAGATGGAGCGCGCTGGAGGAGTAGAGTTCCCTGGGTTGCTCCCAATGAAGGCCGCCGTCCCCGGTCGCCACCTGGTAGAGATGGAAGACGATCGGCTTGTCCGGTTTCGAGTCGGCGCGGAAATAGCGACCGTCATCATGGAACCAGGCGAGATAATGACCGGGTGAATGTCGAACGGCTTCGACGGAACCCATGACCACAATACCTCCCCAGTTCCCTGCAGGTTCGAGGGGCGACCAAGACCTGCCATCATCTTCCGAGACGGAAAGCCGAGCAGGGTACAAGC
>CAIMTB010000667.1 GCA_903844265.1 uncultured Verrucomicrobiota bacterium | reverse complement strand
GGGTTGAGGGCGCTCAGTCGCGGGTTATCGTGATACCCACCCCCCGTCCTCAACGTGGCGTCCACACTCCAGAGGAGCGACCCCAGGGAAGGCATCCGAAGCGATTTCTCGAGCGCCGCCGTTTCCTCCTCCGGACTCGCGCCCCGTGCGGCCACGGCAAGGACGGCACCCAGGCAGACACACGCGACCCCGGGCCGGAGGCCCCGCAATCCGCCCGCAAACGCCCTCATGGGTAATCACCGATCATTTAAGGAACGATCCATTGTCGGGGCAACCGCCGCCCCAAAACAATCCCGCACCCTGTCCACAAAAGCGAGCCAGGCGGCCCTTTCGAGCCGCCTGGCATTGTTACCCCGTTGACCCACCCTGTCTCCGGGGCAAATCGTTGACGATCGCGGTACCGTTCAGTTCCCGCCGTTCAGTTCCCACCGTTCAGTGCCCGCCATTGCCGCGGCGATCGCGGACCTTTTCCTTCGCCTTCTCCTTCGCCGCATCCACCAAATCCTTGTGATCCTCAAGCCCTTGCTTGAGTTCCGTCCGGAGCTCCTTCTGCTTCGTGATCAGCTCGTCGAGCTTCACTTTCAGCTCGTCCTTCAACTCGGACCGGATCTTGTCACGCTCGTCCCTCGAAGAATCCTTGGCCGCCTTGAGCAGGTCCTGGTACTTCTGGACCAGATCCTTCTGCTGCTGCTTGAACTGCAACTGCAGCGTCTTCACCTGGTCCGCAAGGACACCCTTCGACCAGTCCACCGACTTCCCCGAATCAAGCGCCGCTCCGCCCGCCCCATCCGTCCCAACCACCACACCCCCATCCATCGAACCCCCGCTGGAACCTGCGACCTTCGCCTTCACCGAACCGCTTCCCGATACCACCGAAGAAGCCGGAGCCGCCGCGGATGCCTGCAGCACCGGGACCGTGAAACACGTCAGTGTGAATACCGCCGTCACCGCGCATCGCTGCAAATTCATCTTCATGGCCCTTTCCGTTTTCATCACAAACCCTTCCATGCCCTTTACCCTATTCCCACTCGCTGCCCTATCCCAGCAACCCGCATGCCACTCGATCACAATTTCGTAGGTGATTCATTTCCAACCCGTTAAGAAAAAACCCCGGGAACCGGCACCGCCCGTCCGGGTCCCATTCCCCAATCCCCGGCGCGCGCCCGCTCCCAACCCGGGGACTGTTCCCCACCTCCCCGATACCGGACGGGCCGACGACTGAAGCGCCCTCGAACTCCTGAATTTCCTCCAGGGCATCTCCCCGCTAGCTTGAACCCGTGATCTACGACGCCTCGCTCGACGACCTGCTCCAGCAAACCTGGGACGGCGCCCGCATCGATCGCGACCAGGCCCGGCGGTTGTCCACGCTCCCACTTGAGGACCTCGGCGCTCTCGCCGACCGCCGCCGAACCCTCGCCCGGAGCTCATCCCACCAGGACCGCGGCAACGAGATCGTCACCTACATCGTCGACCGGAACGTCAACTACACCAACGTCTGCAACGTCTACTGCAAGTTCTGCGCGTTCTGGCGGACCGAGAAGGATGCCGACAGCTACGTCCTCTCGCTGCCCGAACTCGACCGAAAGATCGAGGAGACGATCGCCCATGGCGGCACCCAGATCCTCCTTCAGGGCGGCCATCACCCGCGCCTCACGAAACAGTGGTACCTCGACCTCCTCAACCACGTCCGCGATCGCTTCCCCGGCTTCAACGTCCATGGCTTCAGTCCCAGCGAATTCGTCGCCTTCTCCGAATTCTTCAAGGAACCCGTGGACCAGATCCTGCGCGATTTCGTCGCCGCAGGACTCGGCAGCATCCCCGGGGGTGGCGGCGAAATCCTCGTCGACCGCGTCCGGCAGAAGATCTCCCCGCTCAAGGCCATGAGTTCGGATTGGCTGGGGGTGATGGACATCGCCCATGGTCTCGGCCTCGCCACGACGGCCACCATGATGTTCGGACACGTCGAGACGCCCGACGATCGCCTCGAGCACCTCGAGGTCGTCAGGACCCAGCAAGACCGCTCGCTGGCCCGCCTCGAGCTCGGCCTCGGACCCGGTGCATCCCCTTCGGAGCGCGCCTCGGCCTACGCCTGCAGTCTCGAGCGTGGCACGATCCGGGGCGGCGCCTTCACCGCCTTCATCGGCTGGACGTTCCAACCGGAGAACGCGGTGCTCAAGACGCCCACCGCAGGCTCGCATGAGTACCTCCGCATGCAGGCGCTCTCGCGGATCTACCTCGACAACTTCCCATCCGTGCAAAGCTCCTGGGTCACCCAGGGACCCGAGGTCGGACAGGTCGCCCTGCGTTACGGGGCGAATGATCTCGGCAGCATCATGCTCGAGGAGAACGTGGTCAGCGCCGCAGGCACCACCCACCGCATGAGCGTGCCCGACATGAAGCGGCTCATCTCCGAACTCGGCTACGAACCCCGCCAGCGCGACAACTGGTACCGGTTGGTGCCCGAGGCCTCGTGAACCCCCACCCGCGCAGCACCGCGAAGCCGGACCCAGCCGGAGCCCGTTGAATCCGAACGGCATCCCCGGCGGGGCAAAGGAGCACCGGGGGTCACCTCATTGCGATCACCGCTCCACGGAGACCGGCATGCCCATCGTGACGAGGCCCACCAGAAGCTCCGCATTCCAGTTCGCAAGACGGAAACAGCCGTGGGACTCCGTCCGGCCCACTTCCTCCGGATTCGGCGTTCCGTGGATGCCGTACCCGGGCCGGTCCAGTCCGATCCAGGCGGTGCCCACCGGGTTGTTGGGCCCGGGTGGAATCATGAGCTTCCGCCCCAACTGCCGCGCCTCCTCCGACTCCGGGAAGATCTCCGGATCGAAACGGTAGTTGGGATGAGGCGCAATGCGCACGACATGCAGGACCCCGACCGGCCTTTTCCCAACCTTCGCCGCGATGCTGCACGGGAAATGCACCAGCAGGTTGGAACTGGCGTCGAACACCCGGAGCGCCTTCTCCGAAAGACTGATCCGGACGAAGACCGCACGCCCGCCGATCGTCGGCGGAACCACCGCCGGAACCCGGAGGTTCTTCCCCGCAACCACGTGATGCCAGTCCACCTCGGGGTTGAGCGTGCGGATCAGTTTCTGGCTGGAATGATTCCGCTCCGCGACAAGTTCGACAATCGACTCATAACCCAGGTGGCTGAGAGCCGACTTGCCCAACCACGTGCGTGGCACCGTCGTCAGTCCGGCGAGGTCATCCGCCGTCACCCTGTACGCCGCATACGGAACCTCGTCCACGCCCAGGCGACGCAAGGAAACAGGGTCGGGTTCGCCCGTCAGCGGCAGGCCCTCCTTCTTCTGGAATTCACGAAGCGCTGCCCGCGTCTGCGCACCCGCCACCCCATCGATCGATCCCGAGGAAATACCCTGGCGGGCCAGGGCAACCTGGATCGCCACCCACTTCTCCAGGGGCAGCTTCCCCCCCGGATCACGCGGCAAACTGACCCCCACCGCAGGCGGTGACCCGGTCGTCGCGGGAACCGTCGAAGAAGGCGGATCAGGGAGCACCCCGGGACCAGGCAGGGACAGGGAACCCTCGCCCGCCTGGGAACCGCCCGAGATCCGCGGATTCACGGGTTCACCATCGACGCCGCGCCCAGGTCCAACGGGCACCTCGAAGGCGGGCTTGGCGGGGATGCTGACGGCGTCGGGATCCGCCACCCCAGCTGTACCCGACCTCGCCTTGTCGGCCACGTCCGCTTCGACGCCAGTCCGATACCAGACCCATCCACCCCCGACAGTCAGCAGGACAACGATCAGCCAAAGCGGCCAGGTGACCGGACCCGAGGGACCGGAAGATCTCGATTTTGAGGGCGGCCGTTTCCGAGCCGGACCTTTTCCTCGGCTGGCCATGCGAAGACCTTTCTAGGTCATCACCGACAGCAAAGTCGAATTTCGAGTCGCACCAATCCGTCTACGCTCAGACCTCGCCGTCATCACACATGCGTATTTTCAACTCATTCAGCGTTTGCACCGCGGAACCCGCCCACCTAGTTTTCAGGTCGATTTCATGAGAGCCGTCATCCTCGCGATTCTGCTCACCGCCGGCATCGGCTCCGGACTCTGGTACTGGAACACGTCCCGGTCCGCCAATGGCAAGGACTCCGGCCACGACGGCTCGGAAGCCCGCCCCACCTCGGCCCTCGTCGAGCGCGGCAACGTCAACGCCGCCCTGGGCGTGGCCGGGGAGATTGGCCCCGCAGAACAGGTTTCCGTCAGGCCCGAGGTGAACGGCAAGATCATTGAGCTCCCGGTGGATGTGGGTGACCACATCACCAAGGGCGGCCTGCTTTTCGCCCTCGACGGCCGCGACCTCGACATCGAGGTGGAGAGCCGGCAGAAGCAGATCGAGAGTGCCAGGCTCCAGCTCGACAAGGCGCGCATCGCGATGGACCAGGCAAAGCGCGACCACGAGCGCGACAAATTGCTTTTCGACGAGAAACTCCTGTCGGAGCAGGCGTTCGAGGCCAGCCGCGAACGTCACCAGTCGACGATCAAGGATCACGACCTCGCCCGGAACTCCATCGAGCGGAGCGAGAAGGAACTCGACCTCTCCAAGGAAAAGCTCCTCAAGGCCCGCATCATGGCCCCATTCGACTGCACCGTCCTCACCCGCCCGGTGTCGATCGGCCAGGCCGTCTCCGGCTCCGGCGGGTTCAACAGCGGCACCGAGGTGCTCACGATCGCCGACCTGAGCTCGATGGTCATCAACGCCCACGTCAACCAGGCCGACGTGACCCGGATGAAGCATAAGATGGAGGTCCAGATCGAGGTCGATGCCGTACCGGGCCTCAAGATCGCCGGCGAGGTCGAACGTATCGCCCCGCAAGCCACCGTCAAAAACATGATCAAGGGCTATGCAACCCGCATCTCCCTCAAGAAACCGGACCCGCGCATCCAGCCCGGCATGACCGCCAGCATCTCCATCCCCGTCGCCAGCGCGGACAACACGCTCACGGTCCCCCTCGCAGCCGTCTTCACCGAGCAGGGCGAACGCTACGTGTACGTCAAGAAGGACAACGCCACGGAAAAGCGTCCCGTGGTCATCGGCATCTCCGATTTCTTCAAGGCCGAAATCAAATCCGGCCTCTCCGAGGGCGAAACCGTCAGCCTCGAACCGCCCGGCGGCTCCGCTAGCCGCGTCCCCGGTGGCGGCCCCGTCATGGCTCAGAACCCAGCCCGCCCATCCGGTTCCAACGCCAGCCCCGCGGCACTGGGCGCCAAGCCAGCTCCCGGCACCCCCGCCGCCCCTTCAGGTTCCACTCCTCCCGCCACGGCCGGAGCACGGCCCGCCACAACCGCACGTCCCGGATCGTGATCAGCCTCACCCTTCCCCTGGATTCCTAGCCATGGCGATGCTCGAACTCAGGCAGATCACCAAGGTGTACCACCTCGGTGGCGAGGAAATCCGGGCGCTCGACGGCGTCTCGATGGACATCGATTCCGGCGAGTTCATATCGATCATCGGCCCCTCCG
>CAIMTB010000666.1 GCA_903844265.1 uncultured Verrucomicrobiota bacterium | reverse complement strand
TGCTTCGCCGGAAATCCTCCACCGACTGGAGGCTCAGGAGGCTGAACTGGAGATGAAGCGCAGAGAACTCGAAGAGTCCAGGGAGTGCATAGAATCCCTGACGACGAAATTCACTGAGCTCTACGACTTATCCCCGATCGGCTATCTTACCGTGGACGCCCAAGGTCGGATCCTGGAAGCCAACCTGACCTCGGCTGCGCTCCTCGGCTGCGACCGGGCACTACTTTTGCTGGGAAACTTATCAGACCACGTCGCGCCGGCGGATCGGCCAGCGCTCAAGGCCCTCTTCGCCATGGTGTTCTCGAGCCGCCACACTCGTTCCTACGAGCTCAACCTGCGAAGGCTCGACACAACCTCATTTTGGGCCAACCTCCAGTTCCGCCCGGCATGTACCGATGATGACTCACCCGAACGATACCGGATTGCGATCTCGGACATCACGAAGATCAGGACCGCGAAAGAGGACCTCGCCAGGCAAGTCCTGCAGGCCCAGGAGGACGAGCGCAAGCGCATCAGCCGCGAATTGCACGATGAGGTCAGCCAAACCCTCGTCGGCGTCCAACTTCAGCTCCAAGTCCTCGCCAAGCAAGCCGGTGCCCGCTCCATAGCCCTCGCCCGCACCGTTGCCCGCACGCAGCGCATGGTTGAGAAATCCGTGGATAGCATACACTCGTTCGCGAGGGAGCTGCGACCGCCTCCCTTGGATGAACGCGGTTTGCATGCTGCAATGAGCACACTTGTGAAGGCTTTCGCCGGAAAGACTGGCCTCTCCATCACTTTCAACGCGGCCACAGACATTCCCCAGCTGAACCAAGAGGTCCAAACCGCCCTGTATCGTGTCGCCCAAGAGGCCATCTCCAACGTCGTACGACACGCCGGCGCCACCGAGATAGAGGTGAGCCTCACAGCGCGTCCCGGGGCCGTGTGCCTGATCATCCGCGATAACGGGAGCGGCTTCACCGTCAGGGATAGATTTGACAACGATCGCCGCAAACGCCTGGGCCTCATTGGGATGAGCGAACGGACCAAATTGGTCGGCGGCTCGCTGACAATCGAATCTGTTCCCGGCAAAGGCACAACCATCCACGCATGCGTCCCCTTCGACCGGCACTTAGGTATCAACGGCACACCAAGCCGTTTATGCAAAATCAACGTCCTCATCGCCGATGACCATCACCTCTTCCGGCAAGGGCTTCGCAGGGTCTTGGAGGCGGAGTCTGATATTCATGTGGTCGCCGAAGCCCCCAACGGACGCGTTGCCGTCGAGATGACGCGCCTGTTCAAACCCGACGTGGTGCTGATGGACGCCGCCATGCCCGTGCTCAACGGACTTCAGGCCACCCGTCAGATCCAGAAGGTGGCGGCCCATTCCAAGGTCCTGATTCTCTCCGCTTCCAGCGAAAAAATCCACGCGGAAAACGCCCTGAAGCTCGGAGCCGTCGGTTACCTGGTCAAGCAGTCCTGCTCCCAGGTCGTGACACAGGCGGTGCGCGATGTTTACATGGGATCCATCTCCCCCATTCCAGTGGGTCCCAAGGGCGGCGCCGCTTTCTCTTCCCGCATCCAGGGCACCAGCAAGTCTGTCGCTGAACTTAGTTCACGCGAAGCGGAGGTCCTCCAGCTAGTCGCCGAAGGTCGCGCCAACAAACACGTCGCCGCTGACCTCGGAATCAGCGTCAAGACCGTCGAGAAGCACCGGCAGAATCTCATGAAGAAGCTCAACATCCACGACACCGCCGGACTCACCCGGCACGCCCTCAGCACCGGCCTCATAGAGATCAGCGCGCCGTTGTCCACCTGCTGAGTCATGGGAGCCACGTCAGGAGTCTCCATCTGTCGTCTCAGCAAGGACTTCCGAACCGCGACGGTATTGGGATCGCGCCCTCTCCAACCTCGTTTCCGCTCTTTTGGTGCCCAAACTGGCCCGCGAGACCGGAGT
>CAIMTB010000665.1 GCA_903844265.1 uncultured Verrucomicrobiota bacterium | reverse complement strand
GACGGGGAGCCTCAGCATTTCCGTGTCGTCAATGCTGCTTTCCAAGGGTCTCAAGCGCACGCAGGCCTGCGGCATGTCTTCCGTCGACGCCCAATTTCTCGAACACCGCCGTAAGGTGTTTCTTCACCGTCTTTTCCGCCATGGTGAGGATGATCGAGATGTCGCCGTTGCTCTTGCCTTGCGAGACCCAGAGCAGGACCTCGGCCTCGCGGGGTGTCAGGCCCAGATCCTCCAGTGGGACCGACGATGAGAAATCGATATGGAATCCACCGGGCGGGTGCGGATTGAGGGCCTGCATCGCCTCGTGGCGGTCCAGTCGGGCGTGAATGGCAGCCAGCAGTTCGGTGGTTCCCGTCGGCTTCGTGAGATAGTCGTCGGCCCCGTGGTTCATACCCAAGCGGACATCCGCCCTCTCGCCGCGGGCGCTGAGGAAAATGAACGGTGTCAGGCCGATCTTCGGGTCGTTGCGGACGGCCTCCAGCACGGCGTGACCGTCGAGTTCGGGCATGGCGACGTCGCAGAGGATCAGGTCTGGTTTCTCGGTGCGCGCGAGGTGGATGCCATCGCGGCCGTTGTCGGCGCCGATGGCTCGGAAGCCCTCCATTTCGAGGAGCGTCAGAAGATTGTGACGCATCGGGGCCTGGTCTTCGATGACGAGCACGCGCTTCACAGGCGTGAGGCTGACAGGTTGCCGCTGGGGGCTGCAACCCGGCGCATCGGGCGATGAAGGCCGGCAGTGCGTCCCCGGGACGCTTTTTCTGATTCGCAGTTTGCCCGTTGGACCGAGGATCGGCTATTGGGTCGGGGTCCTATGCGGAGGGTGTTTTTTAGATTGCCACGGACGCCAACTCCCGGATCGCTCCGGAGAATGGGCTGTGTCACCGCCTGTCTCGTCATCGCCTGGGCGGCGGCGCTTTCCCGGGTCCGGGCCGGCGAGGGTGCGAGCGGGTTTGAGACGAGCGTCCGGCCCCTTCTTTCCGAGTTCTGCTTTTCCTGTCACGGCAAGGAAAAGAAGAAGGGAGACCTCGACCTCGAGAGATTGCAGCAGGACCCGGGGTTTTCCTTGAACCGCGAGGTTTGGGAGAAGGTTCGCGACGCTGTGGAGTCGCGTGAGATGCCGCCGGAGAACAAGCCGCAACCCGGGCTCACGAACCGCTCGGAAGTCATCCGTTTCCTGGAATCCGAGTTCGCGCGGGCGGATGCGGGGGCTCCGCCGAGCCCGGGGCGTGTCACGATCCGGAGGCTGAATCGCAACGAATACCGGAACACGATCCGCGATCTGTTGGCGGTCGATTTCAACGTCCAGGGCCGCTTTCCGAACGACGAGTCCGGCTACGGTTTCGACAACATCGGCGATGTGCTCTCACTGCCGCCGATGCTGTTCGAGAAATACCTCGCAGCGGCGGAGGAAATCGCGGGGCGCGCGATCCTCACCGAGGATCCGGCGCGACGTCGCATTGATCGCGTCGCGCCGAAAGCGCTCGGTGAGCCACCCGAAGAATACCCGGAGTCGCATCGTCGGGTGTTGTCGGGGAGGCCGGAGCCCGGGAAGGAGCTGGCGTATGCGACGGACGCGCTGCGGCGTTTCGCCGCGAGGGCCTATCGGCGTCCGGTGGGCGACGCGGAGGTCGCGAAACTGGTGCGATTTGTTGAGATGGCGATGAAGGACGGGGGGAGTTTCGAAGCGGGCGTGCAACTCGCCGTCCAGGCGGTCCTGGTGTCGCCCTATTTTCTTTACCGATGGGAACTTGACCCCGCCGTGGGGGACGCGGGGTCGGTGGTTCGGGATCTGGGCGACTACGAGGTGGCGTCGCGGCTTTCGTATTTTCTTTGGAGCTCGATGCCGGACGAGACCCTCTTCGCGTTGGCGGCGGGGAGTGAGCTTCGCAAGGCGGACGTCCTCGAGGCACAGGTCCTGCGCATGTTGAGGGATCCGAAATCGGATGCGCTTATCCAGAATTTCGGAGGGCAGTGGCTGCAGATCCGAAACCTGGATCAGGTCGAGCCGGATGCCACGATTTTCAAGGGATGGAGTGGTGAGTTGCGGGACGCGATGCGCCGGGAGACCGAGCTCTTTCTGCGTGCGATCGTGAATGAGGACCGGGACATTCGGCAGCTGGTCGATGCGGACTTCACGTTCCTGAACGAGCGCCTCGCCAGGCACTACGGGATCGCCGGAGTCGAGGGGCCGGATTTCCGACGGGTGACCCTCGAGCCGGGGTCGGGTCGCGGTGGCGTGATCACCATGGGGAGTGTGCTCACCATCACCTCGGTTCCGACCCGGACGTCGCCGGTGCTCCGAGGCAAGTGGATCATGGAGCAGATCCTGGGCACACCGCCGCCGCCGCCGCCGCCGAACGTGCCGCCCGTGGAGACCAGCGCCGAGGCGGTCAAGACGGCCACGCTGCGGCAGCGTCTGGAGATTCACAGGAGCAAACCCGAGTGCAGGGTCTGCCATGAGAAGATGGATCCGCTGGGGTTCGCCTTGGAGAATTTCGACGCGGTGGGTGCCTGGAGGGACAAGGATGGACCGCACCCTGTGGATAACACGGCTGAGTTGCCCGGAGGCCGTAAGTTCGTTGGGGCCGAGGGACTCAAGGGGCTGTTGAGTCATGGCGACGATTTTCCACGCGCCTTGTCCTCGAGGCTTTTGACCTACGCTCTTGGCCGCGGTTTGGAGTTCCGCGACCGGGGTGCGACGCGGGGCGTTGTGGAGAGTCTCGTGAAGAACAACTACAAGTTTTCCGCGCTCGTGCTAGGAGTGGTGCGGAGCGACCCGTTCCTGAAACGTCAAACCGACCCGGCAGCCCATGGATCCAAGCAACACGCGAACGTTCTTCCCTAGGCGGACTTTTCTTCGCGGCCTTGGGGCCGTGATGGGAGTTCCGCTCCTCGAATCCATCGCCCCCCTGCGTGCCCTCGGGGGTTCGTCGTCGTCGGCCAGCTCTGCGGCGCCGGTGCGGCTGGCTTTCCTGTACGTCCCGAACGGCGTGCACATGCCCCATTGGACCCCGGCCTTCGAAGGGGCGCTGACGGAACTTCCCGCGGTGCTGGCTCCGGTCGCCCCGTTCAAGCGCGACATGCTGGTGCTCACCGGCCTGACGCACGACAAGGGGCGGGCCAATGGGGACGGGCCCGGCGACCACGCGCGCGCAGCGGCCAGCTGGCTCACGGGTTCGCAGGCGTTGAAGAGCGAAGGCTCTCAAATTCGCGCGGGCGTGTCCGTGGACCAGGTTGCCGCCGACGCCGTGGGGTCCGCGACCCGCTTGCCCTCGATCGAGGTGGGGGCGGAACCAGGGCGTCAGGCGGGCAAGTGCGATTCAGGATACAGCTGCGCCTATTCGAACAACATCTCGTGGCGGAACGATTCGACCGCCATGACCAAGGAGACAAATCCGCGCGCGATCTTCGAGCGCATGTTCGGGGGCGGCGCCGATCGCGACAAATCAGAGAGCGTCGCGCGCCGGATGCGTTATCAGCGCAGCATCCTCGATTTCGTTCGCGACGACGCCAAGGCGCTCGGGTCGCGGGTCAGCGGCAACGATCGGCGGAAGCTCGACGAATACCTCAGCGCCGTCCGTGAAATCGAGCAGCGGGTCGAGCGCGCCGAGCGCGAGGCATCGAGTCGTCCAGCGAATGTTCCCGAGGTTCCGGATCTTCCCGCCGGAATCCCGGCCTCGTACGAGGAGCACCTGCGACTCCTGGGGGACATGCTGGTCCTGGCGTTCCAGACCGACACCACGCGGGTCGCGACGTTCATGCTGGCCAATGAAGGCAGCAACAAGGCGTATCCCTTCATCGGCGTGAAGGACGGTCACCACACGTTGTCCCACCACGAGAACGATCCTGAAAAGCAGGCCCGGATCAGCCTCATCAACCAGTTCCACACCCGGCAGCTCGCCTACCTGCTCCAGCGCCTGAAGTCCGTCCCCGAGGGCGAGGGTTCGCTCCTCGACAACAGCCTGATCCTCTACGGATCGAGCATCAGCGACGGCAACCGCCACAACCACGACGATCTCCCCGTCGTCATGTTCGGACGCGGCGGCGGCTCGGTTCAGACCGGCCGGCATATCCGCTACCCGCTCGAGACGCCGATGTGCAACCTGTTCGTCTCCCTCCTCGAGCGCGTCGGCGCCCCGGGGTCGCAGTTCGGCGACAGCACCGGAACCCTGCGCTACCTCGAGGGGTGATGCCGCAACCCGCGAGAATTCGAGGAGTCCCGTCTCCTCATGCACTCCACGCCCGCCTCGTCCCGTTCCTTGTTCTCGTCGCGCTTGGCTTACAATTGTCATCCAGCCCCGCGACCGCCGCCGAGGACGGCGCGAGAGCGGCTGCGGATTACGCTCGTGATCTCGAGTCCTCGGATCGGAATCTCCGGCGTGAGGCGGCGTATCAGCTCTCGAAGATGGGCCGCGAGGCGCGCGTCGCGGTGCCCCAGTTGATCAAGGCGTTGGACGACGACCAGCAGCAGGTCTGGTTCGGGGCGATCGCGTCGCTGGCGAATCTCGGCCCCGACGCCGAACCCGCATTGCCGGCGTTGATTCGGGAGCTTGAGTCGTGGCAGCCGTTTCGAAAGGACCGCCAGGGTTCCCAGGCGCTTTATCGCACGGCCCTGGCCCTGGGTTCGATTGGGGCGCCCGCTGTTCCGGCGTTGTCGAACGCGCTTTCGCAGGACAAGTGGTTCGTGAAGGCCGGCGCTGCGCGAGCCCTGGGTTTCGTGGGGCCCGCGGCGAGGGCGTCGATTCCGGCGCTGATACGGGTGCTCGGTGATGAACGTGCCGAAGTACGCGAGGCTGCGGCCGAGACGATCGCGGTACTGGGCGACTCGGCGGTTCCGAGGTTGATCGAGATGCTGAAGGACGATGAAGAACCGCGGGCCCGCATCGCCGCGGCGAACACGCTGCGACGCCTGGGCACCAACGCGGTCGCAGCGATCCCGACGCTGGGGGCTGCGATGGAAAAGGATCGGGACCCTGCCGTGCGGGCGGAGGCGCTCAATGCGCTGGGCCGTTGCGGATTGCCGGGGACGAACTGGGTGGCGCGTCTCTTCATGGCTGCGCAGGATCCGTCCGAACCCCTGCGTCAGGCCGCGTTCAGCGCGCTTCTTCTCGTGCGTCCGGTCGGTGGCGCCTTGATGCCGCGGGTGCTCGAGAGCCTCCGGTCGACGGATCGCGATGCGGTGGAGTTCGCGGCCCGGTTGGTCGCGGAACTTGGAGTCGACGCCCGTGGGGCGGCGCCGTTCCTCGCCGAGAAGCTCAAGGGCTCAGGGGGTGAAGGCGCAGGTGGCCCGGACGGGGTGTTCACCCGTGCGATGGCTGCGATCGGCGAGGCGGGTTTGCGCGCAGTTTTCGGGGAGGTCGCGGAGCGTCGTCCTGCGTCGGTGCAGTTGCCTGACTGGACCCGGAATGTATTGCGACGGGTGACGGTCCTCGGGTTGCCCGTGCTGTCCGAGGGTCTCACCAACGCATCGGCGCCTGTTCGAGCGGCGGCGCTGGAGGGAATCACCGCGCTGGGCGTCCTGGCTCGATCTGCGGGACGCCGTGTCCAAGGTTTGCTGGACGACCCCGATGAGGGTGTTCGGGCACGGGCCTGGACGGCAGCGGCGGCCTGCGGTTCACCTGGGGAAACCCTCACTGGGCGGCTCGATGCTGCGCTGCGCGATGCCTCGAATGAAGTGCGTCTGGCCGCGCTGACTGCGCTTGTGTTGATTGATCCGGATTCGACGGAGACGGTTGGGGCCGTCGTCAAGGCGCTCGACGACGGGGAACCCTCGGTCCGAAGGGCCGCGGCGGGAGCCATTGCCCGGCTTGAAGAAAAGGGCCGCCCGGCAGAGTCCAGGCTGTTCGCCATGCTCAGCGTCGATTCGGAAATCAAGGTGGCCGCGGATGCCCTGCGCGCCGTTCACCCCACATCGATGCCGTTGCTGCTGGAGGCCTTGAAGCATGCCGACTGGAGCGTTCGGGAAATGGCCGCGGATGCTCTCGCCCGTCTGGGTAAATCAGCCGCGGACGCGGTGCCGATTCTCGAGAAGCTCATGCGCGACGATCCCCAGGACGAAGTGAGGCGGGCTTCGCGCCGCGCGGTGCGGCGCATCCGCGAAGGCTGAGCCCTGCACCCCTGCGGACGCTCGAACGCCCCTGCGGCAGCCGCTCATGGGTCCTGGTGAGCCTCGAGGAGCGCGGCGAATCGGAGACCGCGGGTGCTGGGAGAGACTGCGTCGAGCCCGAAAGTCAGCAGGATCCGCTCGTACACCACGGCGCCGGTCAGGATCACGTCGGCGCGTTCCGGGGGCAGGCCAGGCACCCTGCGTCGTTCCTCGAGCGGGAGCGACCAGAGTTGGTCCACCCAGGCGGAAACTTCGGCTGTGCTGAGGCGCGTCGCCTCGATGAGATCGCGGTCGAAGTGGGTGAGCCCATTCGCGATGCGCGCGAGGATGACGGCGGTTCCGCCCACGCCCAGATAGCGCAACGGGATGCAACCGATCCCCGCGGATCGAATGGCGGGGGCGACGTCGTTGATGACGTGCTCCGACAGGAACCGGTCGACCGCATCGCGGCATCGATCGCGATCGGCGGCGGAAGGGTTTGGCGGGGGCTGAAGGGATTCGAGAAGGCGCACCGCGCCGATGGGGTAGCTGCGCCCGAAGCTGCGTCCGCCCTCGTGACCGACGATGAACTCGGTGCTTCCACCGCCGACGTCGGTGACCAGGATTGGCCCCCAAGGCAGGCCCGGGGTCGAGCAGACGCCGCGAAAGGCCATGTCCGCCTCGGTGCTGCCGTGGATGATTTCGAGGCGGCTCCGGGTGCGTGCATGCACTGCGGCGGCGAGGTCGTCGACGTTGAGGGCTTCACGGGCGGCGGCCGTGGCGAGGATGCGAATCGAGAGCGCGCCGAGGGCGTTGGCTTCCCCGTAAAAACGTGCGATGGCGTCGGCCGTCCGCTCGATCGCCGCGGGTTGGAGGGACCGGGTCTCGAAGAAACCTTCGCCCAACCGGGATTGCTCGGCCCGTTCCGCGACGGGAACAAGTTCGTGTCCGCGGATATCGCCGACGAGGAGCTTGACCGAGTTGGTGCCGACGTCGATGACCGCGTGCCTTTGCCAGCGTGCGTCCGAATGCGAGGCTTCCGCTCGGTTTTCCATCGGCTCGATCAGCCTTTGGCCGAATCGCGGGCGAGGACTGCGGCGCCGGTGATGCCGGCGTTGTCGCCGAGTTTGCTGGCGATGATTTCGACGCCTTTGGCGGCTCCGGCCATGGCGTAGTCTTTTGCGGTCTCCACGATGATGGCCATCATTTCATCCTCGAGCGCGTCGATGACGCCACCGCCGAGCACGATGTACTCGGGGTTGACGATGTTGATGATGTTGCCGACCGCGATGCCGGTGTATTCGGCGGCGTCTTCGATGACCTTTTCGACGAGTTTATCGCCCCTTTTCAGGGCCTTGCGAAGGTCGCCGCTTCGGAGATCAGAGAGGTCGGCCCCGAGGAGGTCGGTGAGGATCGTCTTCTGTCCGTCTTTCACCGCGCTGTGGATGCGGCGGAAAATCGCGGTCCGGCTTGCGAGGGCTTCGAAGCAACCCTTGTTGCCGCAGCCGCATTTCGGCCCGCCCACTTCGAGGATCATGTGGCCGATCTCGCCAGCGGTCCGGTTGAAACCGCTGTAAAGGCGGCCCTCGAGGATCAGGCCGGAGCCGATGCCGGTGCCAATGAAGATGCCGATGAGGTTCCTGGGTTTGCCCCCCAGCTCGGCGACATGGACCCCGAGGGTGCAGGCGTTGCCGTCGTTCTCCACGAACACCGGAACGTCGAGTTGCTTCTCGATTTCCTTCTTGAGCGGGATGTCCACCCAACCGGGCATGTTGGGTGAGAAGATCACGCGACCCTGCTCGGGATCGATCGAGCCGGGAGCGCCTATGCCGACCGCACGGACCTGCTTGATGTCGAGATCAGCCTCATCCACCGCGTCCCTCACCACGTGGCTGATCCGCTCAAAGACCGACTTGGGACCGCGATCGGCCTTGGTGCTCGTCTTGGCGCTGGCCAGAAGCTTGAGCTGCGGCGTAAAGACTCCCGCGAGAATCTTCGTGCCGCCAAGATCGACGCCAACATAGACGGATTTGACGGGAGTTTCCGGCATGGGATGCGGGTGGGTCGTTTTAGAACGTCGTCAGCTCAGCGCATGGCCGCGGTGGCAGCGCACTTACACCAGATGCAGGGCAGGGGGTCAAACCCCGTTTTCCTCGAGCGCCAGGGAGTAATGACCTTTCCTCACCGTCACCCGAACGCGCGCCTCGAACGCCTCGCTGAGAACTCCCGAAGTCACGACCTCCCTCGTGGGCCCGGCGACCGCGACGCGCCCGGCCTGCAGGACCAGGGCATGCGCGAAGACCGGCACGATCTCCTCCACGTGATGGGTCACCAGGACCAGCGAAGGCGATGGGCTCCGGCCGAGTTCTGTCAGGAACAAAAGAAACCGCTCGCGCGCTACGGGGTCCAGCCCGGCGCAGGGCTCATCCAGGATCAGGAGATCCGGGCGCGCCATCAGGGCCCTCGCGATGAGGACCCGCTGCCGTTCGCCCTGCGAGAGAACCCCCCAGGGCCGATCCGCCAGGTGCCGAGCCCCCACGGTCTCGAGGAGTTTGCGCGCTCCTCGCACGTCCGCAGGCCGTGGCCGGTCGCGAACGTCGATCTCCGCCCGGCGGCCCCCGATGACGATCTCGATCGCCGGTTCTTCCTCATGGAGGAGTTGGCGCAACGCGGAACTGACCAGCCCGACGCGACGTCGCAGGGCCGGCCAGTTGGCCCGCCCGTAGCGTTCTCCCAAGAGGTCGATGGTCCCGCCGCTCGGCGTGAGGTACGCCGTCAGGGCGGCGAGCAAGGAGGTCTTCCCTGAACCATTGGAACCGAGAATGACCCAGTGCTGCCCTGATTCCACGGTCCAGTTCACGTCGGACAGGATCGTCGTCTGCCCGCGGAAGACGGTCAGCCCGGTCAACTGCAGGACCGGGGTTGTGGGTCGAATGAGACGCGGCATGCCGCGACCGAATGTGCCTCCGGACGACCCGCGGCAAAAGGACCAATGCCGGGACGTGTCCCGCCGAGCAGGGCCCCGCGCCAGCGGACGCCTGGCGGCCTCTGCGCCCAAGGTTCCTGCACCGAGGCGCCGGCACGCGCGGAGAAGACCGCCAAGCAGCCGGTCGCGGAAGCACGATCTGAAACGGTCGTGCACCTGCCTGGAAGGCCCGCGACTCTGGGCGCTTGCCTGCGGCTTCGAGACTGGCGGAGGGTCTTCGACGAACACCGGGACACACATGAGAACCCTCCTCTGCATCGCCGCGTGCCTCTGGGTTGGCGTGATGGGAACCTGCGCCAGGGGCTCCGACGGCCCCGCCGCCGCCCGGTCCGTCGATCCGGGTCCGGCCCTGCGGGCGGGCGTGGCGGCTTTGGGAGGGCATCAAGTTCGCGCCTGCCCATGAGTGAAGTCACCCAACTGCTGAGTGCCATCGACCGAGGCGACCCGAAAGCGGCCGAGGAGCTGCTTCCGGTGGTCTACGAGGAGCTGCGACGGCTTGCCGCAGCCAAGCTCGCGCGCGAGGCGTCCGCCCAGACGCTGCAGGCGACCGCCCTGGTCCACGAGGCCTGGCTCCGGTTGGTGGGATCCTCGAACCAGCAGTGGGATCACCGCGGACATTTCTTCAGCGCCGCAGCGGAGGCGATGCGCCGCATTCTCGTCGAACGCGCCCGGCGCCAATGGATCCCTCGATGAGGACTGGCTCTACGGGTACGCCGGGGATGATCTGCGCTCGCTTCCGAGGGGACGGCAGGAACTGGCGGGGACACCCTTCGAAATTCAGCGAGTGACCCAGGTGGCGAGCGCTCAGTCGAGAACCTCGAGCGGCCGGATCTTCCCAGAGGCGATCCGGGACATCCGGGTCGGGCGGAAGGCACGCACCCTTCACTTCCTGCACTCGGCCGGCGGCAGGATGCTGCTTGGCAGCTACTGGGTCCATTACCAGAGCGGTCGGACCTGGGAGATTCCGGTGAGCGGGGACGTGGACGGCCTCAGCCTCAGGTTCAAGGACGAGGAGATCCACGACGTTGAACGAGCCACCCTGGCCTGGGTAGGGAAGAACCCATACACCGGCCTGCGCCTCTATAAATCGACTTGGGAAAATCCATTCCCCAGCGACGAGATCTCGAGCATCGACGTGGTCTCGGCCATGAACTGGTTAACCCTGTCTCTCTTCGCCATCACGGTGGAGTAGCCGTCCGTCCATGATTCGTAGCAGTCGACGTCAGGAGACTCCATCCTCTGGCTGGGCCTGTCGGTCACCTTGATCCCTTGGGTTGCGGTGGCTCAGACTCGCTATGAAGTCACCGATATCGGCACCTTGCCGGGGCTCTCGGCCAGCTATGTCTGCAACGTGGCGTTGAACAACCGCGGCCAGATCGCGGCCTATGCCAACAATGCCGAGAATCCCCTGGCCTTCGCCGGGGATGTCCCGTTCCTGTGGAAGGGACCGGGTCAGATACAGCGGCTCCCGACCCTGCCAGGCGCGACGGACACCCTGACGATCGGGATGAATGATGCCGGTCAGATCAGCGGCATGTCAGGGGCGGTGGTCTGGAACGACGCTCACGCGGTCCTGTGGGATCAGGGTAGGGTCTTTGATTTGGGTACGCTGCCCGGAGATGCGGGTTCCGATGCTGGACT
>CAIMTB010000664.1 GCA_903844265.1 uncultured Verrucomicrobiota bacterium | reverse complement strand
CAGAACATCCTCGGGCGGGAGTTGGGTGACCGTTTCCTTTGGACCCGCGGTCCAGGCGCGAAGGTCGGGGGCGGCGGAGCCGGCGGTGGGCGTCATCTTGACGGTGCCGGTGCTGTTGGTGGTGGGTGCGCCTTTGATGGTCACGAGGATGCGCCACGGTTGGGGGGCGCGGGCGAGGGAGCAAAGGCAGCAGCAGCCCACCGATTGCTTGCCGGTGGCGACCGTTCCGAACGCGCCCTTGGCGCAGGCCGAGGCCGCCTTGGCGGTCACCGCTCCAGACTTGGCGTCGACGTCAAAGTCCGGACACAGCTTGTTCAGCAAAGGCGTCATCTGGGGGATGGCCGTGGCCGGGTCATCCGATGCCGGGGCATCGACCTTCAGGGTTCGCTGGAGGAGGGGCGTGGTGCCGCGCTGCTGGAGCGTATGCGCCAGTTCGTGGGCGATGAGACGGCGGCCGTCATCGTGGTGTGGAGCGAATTCGCCAGAATTGAAGACCACGTTGGAACCAAGGGCGAAGGCGCGGGCATGGACCGATTGCGCGGATTCAGCGGCGCGCGGGCCGGTGTGGACGCGGACCTGCGAGAAATCGGCGCCGAAGCGCGGTTCGAAGAACGACCGCGCGGCGCTATCGAGGGGTTGGCCGTTGCCGAGGGTGGAGCCGAAATCAGCGGGGGCCGAGGACGTGCCCGTGGGATTGGGGGACGTGGGCTGGCGTTGAACGTGCCGCTCTTCCTCGCATTTCGGGCAGGGGCCGTTGCCGGCAGCGCAGGCGGCGCAGGTGCGTTGGATCCGTGGCCTGGGCACGGGCGTGACGCGGTCGGCCAGGGGCCCTGCCTCGGTGTCCGCGGGGTCGCCGGGGCTGGAGATCCGCGGTGCGGTGGCGAGAAGGTGCCAGTGAGGATTTGGGGTCGGGTGGGTGGGCGAGACTGCCTGACGCCGAGCCGGGGCGTGGTCCGGACCGGCAGTTCGTGCGGGCATCGTCGCGCGGTGAGTGTTCATGGGGCGTCTGCGGGAGTCCGCATGGGACCCGGCTTTCGGTCGCAGGCTGGAGTCACTTCCAGGCCGTCCTGATCAGCAGATCATGACAGTCGTTCCCGGTGCTCTTGCCCTTGAGGACCATGTCCACGACTGCGGGGTTCTTCGGCTTCACGTGCTCGGGTTTCGGCGGCAGGGATACACCGGCGGGCAGGTTCTGCAGGCCGGCGGGTTCCCGGGCCATCCGGATCTCGACTGCTGCCGCGGGACCCACGCCGCCATCGACCTCCGGTTGCAGTCGCTTGATCGGGGTGTCCGCGGCGCCCTTCGACAGGGTGAAATCGACGTCCGATTTCTTGGTGATCCGCGCGTCCATTTCCCCTCGCACGGTGGCCGCCCGGGACTTGCCCACGGTGGGTTGGGTGTCCGTGCCATCGCGGAAGCCGACGGTGTCGATGAGCAGGCGTTCGTTGGCGTCAGCGAACCGGACCGCAGAATCCACGATGCCGGAGGCTGCGGCGGACAGTGTGGCGTCGTCCTGGGCGAAGGGTTGGGCCACGAAGACACGCAGCGATTCGCCGCGATGGGCGCTGCTGGCGGCGAGCCCGCGGGCCGGGGTGCCGAGTGCCATCTCGCCGGCGAGCTTGTTCTCGATCTTGATGGTCGGGTCGTGGATGTCGCTGAAGGTGCGCGCGGTCGAGGAGTCCTCGTCTGGCGGGTGCGCATTGGCCTGCATCAGTGCGGCGTGACCGCAGAGTTCATGGCCCAGAACATCCTCGGGCGGGAGTTGGGTGACCGTTTCCTTTGGACCCGCGGTCCAGGCGCGAAGGTCGGGGGCGGCGGAGCCGGCGGTGGGCGTCATCTTGACGGTGCCGGTGCTGTTGGTGGTGGGTGCGCCTTTGATGGT
>CAIMTB010000663.1 GCA_903844265.1 uncultured Verrucomicrobiota bacterium | reverse complement strand
GGTTCGGCGAGCCCGGCGGCGCGGGTGACGTCCTCGAAGCGGAGGTTGCCGAGATTGCGGTAGAGCGCGTTATGGCCGGCGAGGTCGCACAGGAAAATATCTGGCCGGCCGTCGCCGTCGAAGTCGCCGGTGGCGACGCCGGAGCCGTTGTAGAGGACGCGATTCGCGGCGCCGGTGAGTTCATCGAGGATGTTGGTGAAGTTGATCCCGGAGGATGTGGGGGGGATGGAGGTGAAGCCGACGCGGTCACCCGCGGGGGCGGGGAGTTCGAGGGACCGGAATCCGGCGCCGGATTTCCACTCAGCGGCGGGGCTTGGGGCGAGTGCGGCGGTGCACAGCAGGGCGAGCAGCGCGACGGCTCGGGGCGTGGGTCGGAGGCGGTGGGTGGGACGGCGGTGAGCGGGCTCTTCGAAAAGGGAACACGCGCTGGGACCCTGAACCGGAGCGGTAGGGCGCGCACTCCGCTGCGCGCCGGCCTCGCGAGGCTCACGTTCGGGTAGCCTTGTCAGGGCGGCGGGCAAGGGACTGCCCGCCCTACCTTCATGGTTCATGGAGAAAAAGGTGGTTCCGGAAGGCGATTCTTGGAACGAAAAAGCCGGGCCCGAAGGCCCGGCTTTGCGTTGGAAGGAAGTGCGGATCGCCGGTTACTTCACCACGGTCCGGTAGAACTTCGAGGCGCCCGAGGCGGACTCGGTGGCGGTACCGTTTCCGGCTGCATCGGTCCAGGGACCGGTGATGGCGGAAGCGGTCTGGAGGGTGCCGCCGTCCCAGGTGACGGTGACGTTGCCGTTGGCGATCGACACCGCGAGTTTGCCGGGCTGGGCGGCGGGCGGTGCGAGTGTGACGGAGGTGATCGGCTGCTTGCTCTTGCCGGCCGCGTAGACCTTGGTGACTTCTTCCACCGACAGGCCACGGGTCCAGAGGCCGAGGTCATCGATCTGGCCACCGAGGTAGTTCGGGTTGGTGCCATCGGGCCCGACCACGCCCTGGTCATCCTTGTTCAGCCAGGCGCCGAACGAGAGGAAGGGTACGTCGGGGGTGTTGATCGCGCTGATGTAGTCGGTGAACGCGACTTCGGCGCCGTCGATGTAGAGGCGGAGCTGGGCGCCGTCCGCGCTGAACGCGACGTGGTGCCAGCCGGCGGCGAAGCCGACGGGGCCGGTGGCGCGGAGCAGGTTCGGGCCGGCACCGATGACGGCCTGGAGGCGGATTTCGCCGGTGTTGGCATCGCCGATGATTCCGAATTCGAACTGGCCGGCGGGGGTGTTCGGTGCGGCTCCGACGCCGACGCCGAGGGCGCCCTGGGCGTTGCGGATGAACGGCATCGTGGTGGCGGTTCCGGCCGGGATGTTGACCCAGGCGGAGGCGCTGATCTGCTTCTTGGCGGTGGCGAAGCTGTCGGCCATCAGGTAGCTGCCGCCGTCGAAGGCGAAGGCGTTGCCGACCTGGCCGGCGACCCAGCTGGCGTTGCCATTGACCTTGGCGGGCTTGCCGCTGCTGATGGCGTTGGCGGCGCTGGTGCCGCTGGTCTCGTCGAATTTCCAGTAGGAAACGAGCTGGTCGTTGATGTCGTACTTGGAGATGCGGACGGAGGCGTTGCCACTGACGACGCTGCCGCCGGAGTTGAAGACCGCGGCGCTGTAGATGGCTTCGTCATCGGCGCTGAACGACCTGATGGTGAGCTTTGCGGTCTTGGCGCCGCTGATGTTGCCGCCGTCAGGCAGGTTGCGGCCGTTCTTGCGCCACTGGTAGGTCAGGCCATCACCGGTGGCAGTGATCGACACCTGGGCCACGCCGGCTGCGGGGGCGATGGTGGGCTGGGGCTGGACCGTGATGACCGGGGGTGCCGGTGCGGCGGCCGAGTTGAGAACGAGCTGGAGTGCGTTCACGGGGGCTCCGCGGTCGAAGCCGGTGGTCAGCGTGACCCAGTTCAGGATGATCGTGCCATCAGCAGCCGGCTCCACGTTGTCGAAGCGGACGTACGTGGCGAGGCTGCGGTGGGCGGGGTCCTTGCTGATGCCGCGGTAGAAGCCGGGGGCGGCGTTGTACTCGTCGGCGTTCACGACGCGGACGTTGTACGTCTCGGTGGCCTTGCCGGTGACGGTGTAATCGGCGTCCTGGAACTGGAGGGGGACGCCGACGGTGTAGGCGATCACGGTGTGCTTGCCGGCGGGCACGTTGCCGAAGGTCAGGCCGGTGGTGGTCGCCGCGGGGTTCTGGTAGTTCAGACCGTTCAGGATGCGGCCGGTGGCGGAGGTGTCGCCGGTGCCGGAGCCCCAGGAGCCTGAGGTCGCGAAGTCGAACGTGATGGAGGAGGAGTTTCCGGAGCTATCGACGAGGTCGAGGGCGGGGTCCTGGCCGGAATCGGGCAGCGTGCCGGTGCCGGAGTTGGCGGCGTTGTTCCAGTGGGCCTGGGGGATGATGCCGGCGATGTCGTTGGTGTTGATCAGTGTCGGGGCACCATTGGCGCCACCGCCGCGGAAGCTGATGCCGATGCTCTTGGTGGTCGACGGCTTGAAGATCGAGGCCTGGACCGGGGAGCTGACTTCGCAGCCCTTGATCTGGACCGTGTAGATGTCGCTGGCATTCGCCGCGCTGATGGCGGCGGTCGTGTAGGTGGAGGCGTTGGCGCCGGCGAGAGCTTCGCCGTTCTTGGACCACTGCAGCGGCCAGGGGCCATTGACGGTGGTGAAGAAGGTGGCCGTCGCTCCGTCGAGGACCGGGGTGTTCTCGGGCTGGACGAGGAAGCGGGCCTTGTTGCAGTCGACGCCCTGGCTCACGGCGAGCAGTTCGACTTCGGCCATCTGGAAGCAGCAGGTGTTGGCGGCCTGCGTTTCGAGGACGGTGAAGCGGTAGTGCTTGTAGGAAGCCGTGTTCGGGAAGTGGAACTCCTGGGTCTGGAAGCGGCTCGTCCAGGCGGTGATGTTGTCCAGCTTCACGATCTGGGCCCAGGTGCCGGTGGTGTAATCGGCGACCTCGTCGTTGGAGCCTTCGAGGGTGACGACCTTGGGGTCGCGCTCGGGGCCGTCGTTGGCGGACTGCATGGTCATGCCGATGACCGTGGTGGCGCCGATGGAGGGCGTGACGACGAAGCCGGAGGGCTTGCCACCGTCGCGGGTGTCGAAGTTGAGGTACTTGGTCGGCTTGCCGTCGATGATGTTCGCGACGCCTTCAGAGCCGGGGCTGTTGGAGGACGAGGCGATGATCGCGTCGCCGGGCTGGGTCACGTCCTGGGGGGCGCCGGTGCCGAGCAGTTCGACTTCAGCCCCTTGGAAACAGCAGGTGTTGGCGGCCTGCGTTTCGAGGACGGTGAAGCGGTAGTGACGGTAGGGCTTGTAGTTGTCGAAGAGGAACGTCTGGGTCTGGAAGCGGGCGGCGAAGGCCGGGATGCTGTCCAGCTTGACGATCTGTTCCCAGGTGCCCTGATCCCAGCCGGTGACGGCGTCGTCGTTCGAGCCCTCGATGGTGACGACCTTGGCGTCGCGTTCGGGGCCGTCATTGGCCGATTCCATGGTCACGCCCGTGATGAGGGTGCGGCCGAGGCTCGGGCTGACGATGAAGCCGGAGGGTTTGCCGCCGGTGCGGGTGTCGAAGTTGAGGTACTTGGTCGGCTTGCCGTCGATGATGTTCGCGACGCCTTCAGAGCCGGGGCTGTTGGAGGACGAGGCGATGATCGGGTCGCCGGGTTGCGTGACGTCCTGAGGCAGGAGGGTGCCGAGCAACTGGACTTCGGCGATCTGGAAACAGCAGGTATTGGCCGCCTGGGTTTCGAGGACCGTGAAGCGGTAGTGCTTGTACGGCTTGAAATTGGGGAAGGAGAGCGTCTGGGTCTGGAAGCGGTTCGGGAACGCCGGGATGGTGTCCAGCTTGACGATCTGTTCCCAGGTGCCCAGATCCCAGCCGGTGACGGCGGCGTCGTTCGAGCCTTCGAGCGTGATGACCTTGGGGTCGCGCTCAGGGCCGTCGTTGGCGGATTCAAAGGCGATGCCCGTCACGCGGGTGACGCCGACGGAGGGGCTGACGATGAAGCCGGAGGGCTTGCCGCCGTCGCGGGTGTCGAAATTGAGGTACTTGGTCGGCTTGCCGTCGATGGCATTGGCCACGCCCTCGGAACCGGGGCTGTTCGACGACGAGGCGATGATCGGATCGCCTGGCTGGACGACGTTCTGCTGCGCCTGGGCGGAGCCGCAGAGTGCGATAAGCGCTGCGAAGACGAACGCCAGCGGCTTCAGCCGGCGAGTCGTTTGTTGGGGGTACTGCATGGATTCCTTGTGGGTTGGTTGTGGGGATCTGACCGCGGCCATGTACGCAGTGACGCGTGCAGGGAGTTAAAGGTGTAGAGATCTGAGACCCGCGACCGTAGCGCCTCGGGTTTCCTTGAAAAGAAGAAACGTGCTGTTTGGCCTAGGTTGGCGTTGCTTCTGGCGCGGTCGGGCCCCTGTGTCGGGGCGTGCGGGCACGCCGTACCGTGGATGGGCGTCTGACTTTGGTGGTGAATTTCACCGGTTTCCCGGTGATGCTCCGCGGCCATGCAACTGCCGGTTCCTGTTCCGCTGGGTTTGAAGAAATCGTTTGGTTTTGGTGATCGGCTCGGGTTGGCGACCCCGGGCCACCTGGAGGCCGTGCGGGGTACGGGGTTTGCCCCGATTTTTGCGCAGCAATCGATCCGGGAGATGACGCGGACGCAGCGGACGCCGGCGGATGTGATGCGGGCTGCGCAGGAGGCCCTGGCGTCGGCGGGCCATGCGGAGCCGTGGGGTGCGGATGCCGATCACCTGAAGACGCCCGAGGACGTGGAGCGCACCGCGGCGGCGGGGTTTTGTTTCTTCACGATCGACCCGTCAGCCCACGTGAACAACGGTGCCGATGCGATGAGCGGTCCGGAGCTTGCGGCGGCGGTGGCCGAATTGGACAAGGACCGGGTGTTCGGGGAGCGCGCGTGGCGGCAGGAATACCTGGGTCGGACGTTCGACCTGGGAACGGGGATGGGGCTTCGATTTGGCGAGGAGGATCTTTATCGGGCGGTGGTGAAATACGGTCGGGCGACGGAGCATGCCGCGGTGATGGGGCGGGCCATTGCGGCGGCGGCGGGTGGGGGTGGATTCGAGATTGAAGTCAGCGTGGACGAAACCGATTCACCGACCCGGCCGTTGGAACATCTTTTCTTCGGGCTTGAGTTGAGGGCGCGTGGGGTGCCGAACGTGGTGAGCCTGGCGCCGCGGTTCATCGGGGAATTCGAGAAGGGCATCGATTACCGTGGGGACCTGGTGGCCTTTGAAGCGGCGCTGCGGCAGCACGTGGCCATCGCGCGCTATTGCGGGCCGTACAAGATCAGCGTGCACAGCGGTTCCGACAAATTCGCGGCGTACCCGGCCGTGGGGCGGGTGTGCGGGGACCTGCTCCATGTGAAGACCGCGGGGACGAGTTATCTCGAGGCGTTGCGGGTGGTGGCGCGGGTGGCGCCGGCAGTGTTTGGTGAAATCGCGGAATACTGCCGTGGGCGCTTCGCGGTCGACCGCCAGAGTTACCATATTTCGACCACCGAGGCCGAGATCGCGGGGTTGGGGCCGTATCGCGGGAAGGCGGATGAGCCGGCGTGGCTGGATGAGCGCGTGGGGCGGCAGTTGTTGCACGTGACGTTTGGGTCGGCGCTGACGCTGGGTGCGGATGCTCGTGGGCGGCGGTTCAAGGACGCCATCCTGGAGTTGTTGACGGAGAATGCGGGCCTGCACCGGGAACTCCTGGCGGGGCACCTGGGGCGTCACCTGACGCTGCTGAATGCCGGGTAGGGCCAGGTTTTTTTGCGTCGCGGGTCGGATTTCATGGCCGGTTGACCCGGATGGGGAATCCGCCAATGGTTGTCCCGTGATTTCGAGAGTTCCTATCGTACGGGCGTTGTGGGCGGCGACCCTTGGATTGGGCTGGGGATCCAGCGCGTTGGCACAACAGGTGCCGGTGATCGAGAAGTCGCTGCCGAACGGGTTCAATGTGGTGATTGTGGAGCGGCACGACGAGCCGAGCATCTCCGCGGCGTTCGTGGT
>CAIMTB010000662.1 GCA_903844265.1 uncultured Verrucomicrobiota bacterium | reverse complement strand
GACCTTCACCCTGGTCCTGCCCGGCTGGATCATCAATGTTGCCACCGTGATCCACAGCGACGAGGCGCTGCTGGCCACTGGCTTCATCTTCACGATCCACTTCTTCAACACGCATTTTCGTCTCGAGAAATTCCCGATGGACACGGTCATCTTCTCGGGTCGGATCTCAAAGGCGGAGATGCTTCATGAGCGCCGGCGCTGGTATGATCGGTTGGTGGCGGACAAGACCCTGGATGACCACCGGCTCAAGGACGAGTGGCTGCAGTGGAAGGGCATCGCCCGCGCATTCGGGTACCTGTTCTTCGGAACCGGGGTCGTGCTGCTCGTCCTGATCGTCATTGCGATGACGATGCGGCTGCTCTGAGGGATCATCGCCACGCGGGACTTGGGCCTGGGGCCCAAGTCCGCGGATCATCCGTCGCGAGGTCCACGAGGCAGGATGCGGGGATCCGGGGCGGCGGCCTGGGGGGGTTCGATGTCAAGTTCCCGCCCTCCGTGTGGGTACCGAAGAGAAAACTCGGAAGGACACTCCATGCTGAAGTGGTTGCATAAATGGTCGTTGAGCGCGCGCATTCTGGCGCTCCTGCTCATCGGTCTCACCGTCACGTTGGCGGTTAGTTACGCCGTGTTCGCTGTCGGTTCTCGGGCCCGGGCGCAGGAAGCGATGGTGGAGCGGGCAAGTGCGCTGTGCGCCGTCGCGGACGAGGCGAAGAACCACGTCAGTCTTTTGCATCGGACGGGAGCGATCGATGGGAAGGCCCTGGGTGAGGAGCTCAAGGCCGATCTCGCGACAGCGCGCGACGGTCCATGAACGCATGGGTCCTTGGATCCGATCTTTTGCCTCAGGGTGAGTAGAGGGAACGGATACCGTGGGGGAGATCCCGGATGCGGCGGATCTCGGTTTGAGTCAGGGCGCGGCTGAAGACCGCGAGGTCATCGAGCCATCCCTCGAAGCCGACTCCCAGCAGGATTCGCGTTTCGGCGGGATCCCAGGTGAAGGTTTGGGTTCGGGCTGTGATGGAGCCGACCTCGATGCCATCGATCGAGAGGTGCGTCGTGCCGTTGTTGCGCCCGGTGTTGAAGTTCTCCCAGGTAAACACGACGTGGATCCAGCGATCCGCGGTGAACGGCGGTTGGTCTACGGCCAGGATCGGCTTCTCCGAGGCGGACATCTCGGCCCACACACGGCCTTGCGGATTCCAGATCTTTCGGTCCGGGTAGGCCCCCAATCTGAAGGGTGCGTCGTTGGTCCGCCTCTCAAATTCGACGAAGAATGCCCCGTCGTCCCAGCTTCGTGGGGTGATATTGACCGGGTCACAGAAGCCCATGGGTAGGGCGCGGGGGTCCACGCGAAGCCAGAACGAGACGGTCCCAGACCAGGTTGACGCCCTCCATGCCAAGTTACCGGCGCCACGATAGAAGGCCACCGGGGTGGTGCGTTTGACGAAATAAAGCGCCCCGCCGTGCCGTCCCCCGGCCACCTCGAGAGAGACGGATCCGTCGTCTGGAAGCCCGGGCCGGGCGTCGAGCCGGTGATCGAGGTCGGGTGCCTGGTAGAGCCACGGATCGCCGGCGGCGAAATCGGCGTCGGTGGAGCCGTCGAAGGAGGCATGGAACGTCAACGCCCGGCGGAGGGATCCCAGCGGGCGGGGTCCGGAGGAATGGCTGGCGGAGCGATCGACGCCGGTGGTCGAGCATCCTCCGGTCAGGAGCAGCGCGAGCCCGTAGAGGGCCACGAGTCCCACCCTGGGCGCGGCGCAGGAAGACATCCGCGAACCGTAGCCCGTAGCCCGGCGCGATTCATGCCTAAACCGGTGCGATCCACCCTCCTGGGCTGGCTGCGCTCCGGGGAACAGCCTGAAGAATCCCGTCCTGCACCCGGCTCGATGCCCGGCAATTCGCGGGGGCGAATGTGGATCCGGTATAAGAAAAAAGAGCGGGAAACCGACAGCACTCGGTTTCCCGCTCGACTGACACTACGCTACCCCTGACAGACCAACTTACCGAAAGGGACCGAAGGGTGGCAGGTGACCTGCGTCGGTTGACGCTGTCGGCCTACTTGCTCGGCGTGGGTGGGGCGCCCGCGCCACCACCGCTGCGATTACCGCGATTGCCACCAGCGCCGGCGGGGCGGTTTTGCTGACCTCGGGCGCGCTGTTCTTCCTGGAATTTCTCCCATTTCGTGAACTGCTCGTCGGTGAGGATCTTGGAATCCTTCAGCATCTTCTGGTTTTCAGTGCGGAGCTTCGTCGTTTTTTCGCGGCGCTGTTCCGGGGTCAGGCTTGTGTCCTGACGCAGGTCACGCGTTTTCGCTGCCTGATCGGTGAAAAGCTTCTTGAGCTTGTCCTGCTGCTCCTGGTTCAGGGTCAGCTGCTCGTTCATGGACTTCACGCGCTGCTCGATTCCGCCCGGGGCGCCGGCCTGACCGCGCGCTCGGACGGGGCGTTCTCCGGCTGGTGCGGCAGGTGCAGCGGGCTTGGAATCCTGCGCCTGTGCCAACCCGAGGCTGCTCAACATGACCGCGGCCCCCAATGCGTAAATGATCGTCTTCTTCATCGGTCGTCTCTTCTTTTCTGGTTCGTCACACACTACTGACCCGGGAGCTATTGGTTCTTCCCCCGAGTCGCGTCCTGCGGTGGGAGACGTGCTCCGACGTGTCGAGGTTACACAGCTCCCTCACCCGTTCCCTTCCAAGAATTGGCGATGCGTCGGCCTCGACTCCGTCAGGGGCTGCGTGTTAGGTGCGGCCAAGGAGGAAGTCGAAATCGCTGGCCGGTATCCTGGAGGGTCGTTTTCATGGGTTGTGCTCCTGTCGCAGTGTCGTCGCTGGTTGACCCATTGGCTCCCCGTCATCGTGTGGATGACGCTGATCTTCATGGCGTCGTCCGATTCCGAGTCGGGTCCGCGAGGGTCCCGGATTCTCGCGCCCCTGATTCGCTGGGTGGCGCCGGGGTTGTCGGCGACGGAGGTGGACGCGATCGTGTTCTTCGTTCGGAAGGTCGCGCATTTCTGGGAGTACGGGGTCCTCGCGGTTCTGTTGTTGCGCGCTTTGTCCGCGGGCCAGGCGGGGCGTTGGCAATGGCGCACGGTGGGTTGGGCGCTGCTCGGGACGGCGGCCTATGCCGCGAGCGACGAGTTTCACCAGGCGTTCGTTCCCACGCGCGTGGCGTCGATCACGGATGTGGTCATCGACACCTCGGGTGGGGCCGCGGCGCTCGCGGTGTGGTGGGGGGTCCGGCGGGTGATGCGGTGGAGGTGATCCCATGAAGTGGCCGCTGTCCGGGGCGGCCATGTTGTTCGCGCTTGGGATTGCGATGGGGGCGCGGTGGGAGGTGCCGCTTGTCGTGTCTTGGGGAATGGCACTCGTGGTCGGGGGCTTTGCGGCGTTTGGGAGGAGGGTGTCGCCGTGGGCATTGGAGGCGGCGCTGGTCCTGGCCGGGGCGTGTCACATCGCCTTCTTCATGCGGTTGCTGGGCCCCGATGATCTCACCCGGGTGGTGATGGAGAGGGAGTCGATTGTCTGCCTGCGCGGGACCTTGTTGTCATCCCCGGAGGAGCGGATCTATGGGAGGTCGGGGAAATTTTCGACCAACACCCTGGTGGTGCTTGAAAGCCGTGGGTATCTCGGGTCCGGGGGGGATGTCTGGCGGCCTGTTTCGGGCCACGTCCTGGTTTCTTCGGCGGTGGTGCCGGGGCCGGGCTTCACGGCGGGTGCGGAGGTTGAGATTTCCGGGGTGTTGAGGCGTCCGCGAGGGCCGTTGGCTCCCGGGACATTTGATCATGCGCGGTACCTGCACTGGCAGGGGATCGAGTATGAATTGCGTGCGACGGAGGAGGGGGACTGGCGGTGGGCACCTGGGGCGGTGCCGCCTGCGCCGGTGTGGGCGGATCGTTTCCAGCGGTGGGCGATGCGTGTGCTCTCGATCGGACTTTCGGCGGCCGAGGAGGAGACGCGTTTGTTGTGGGCGATGACGCTTGGCTGGAAGACGGCGCTGACGCCGGAAATCGACGAGCCCTTCATGAGAAGCGGGACGATGCATGTCTTCGCCATCAGCGGGCTGCATATTGCCCTGATCGCCGGGATTACGGCCCAGGTGCTCCGGCTATTGTTCGTGCCTCGGGTGGCGGCGGGTGGGGTCGTCATCGGGATATGCTGGCTGTACACGCTGGCGACCGGGGTGCAGCCGTCGGCGGTACGCTCGACGCTGATGACTACGTTTGTGGTCGCCGGGATGATGTGGTCGCGGCCTTCGAACGTGCTGAATTCGCTTTCGGCGGCGGCGCTTGCGGTGCTGGTGTGGGATCCGAGGCAGCTGTTCCAGGCGGGGTTCCAGTTATCCTTTGCGGTGGTGGCGGCGCTGGGGTTGCTCGGTACGCCGATTCACCGATGGCTGGCGGGCTGGGGTGCTCCGGACCCGATGTTGGCCGGGAGCGCGGTGCCGTGGTGGCGTCGTCAATGGTGCGAGAAGTGGTCTTTCCTGAGCGGGAGCCTGGCGGTGGCGGCGGCCTCCTGGGTGGGGTCGGTTCCCCTGGGAGCGGAGCATTTCCATCTGCTCACGTTTTCGGGATTTGTGGCGAACCTGGTGGTGGTGCCGCTGAGTTCGTGTGCGCTGGCGGGGAATGTGGCTTCCCTGGCGTGCGGTTTGTGGGCTCCTGGATTGTCGGAGCTATTCAATCATGCGTCGTGGCTTTTCATGCGTGGCATGCTTGGGGTGAGCCGGTGGGCGGCCGCGATTCCTGGCGGTTGCTGGAACGTGACGGCTCCTCCGTCGGCCGCGACGGCGGTGTGGTATCTGCTCGTTGTGGCGACGGGGATGGGTTGGTGGAGAAGCCACCGCGCACGGGCGCTGACGTTGGGCGCCGTCGCCGCGTTGTCTGGCATCGCGGGGGTGCAGGTGTGGAGCGGATCCGATCGACTGCGATTGGTGGTGATGCCGCTGTCGGGGGGCCATGCGGTCTGGGTGCGGGCGGCGGATGGCGACACCTTGGTGGACACGGGAGATGGGGTGAGTGCGGAGAGGGTGGTTGTGCCGTTCCTGAAGGCGCAGGGTGTGAATCGTCTGTCGGTGCTGGCGTTGACGCATGGGGACATCCGGCATGTGGGGGGTGTCTCGAACGTCGTGTCACGGTTCGGGATTGGCGAGGTCCGGGTCGGGCCGGTGGCGTTTCGCTCGGGGTCGTACCGTGGTGCGCTGGAGGAGTGTGTCCGGCGCGGGGGAAGCGTGAAGACGGGCGTGGGCTGGGGTGGGAGTGAGGAACCGTGGCGTGCCTTGCACCCGCAGAAGGGGGACCGGTTTTCGAAGGCGGACGATGCCTGTCTGGTATTGGGGTGTTCGGAGGCGGGGACACGGATGGTGCTGTGGGCTGATCTCGACCGGCTTGGGCAGCAGCGATTGCTTGAGCGGCATCCGGGGTTGCGGGCGGACGTGCTGGTCCTTGCGCCGCCGGGTTCAGGGTCGCCGCCGGTGCAGGCGTTGATTGACCTGGTTCATCCGGGGTTGGTGATTGTGGCCGATGCGACATCACCGGCGACGGCGCGGGCGAAGGAACCGTTTCGCGCGGTGTTCGACGGGGGCGGGATGCAGGTATTCTACACCAGCGAAACCGGGAGCCTCGATCTTCGGTGGGATGGGCGGAGGTGGCGGGTTCTGGATTCGGCCGGTCGCGAGGTCACGGCGGGAGGGAGTGGCGGCGCCGGGCCCACGGCGCGGCGGGAAGGGTGACTTCGTGGTGTCTGTGCAGGGCGGTCGCGACGGGGAGTGGCGCGCCGCGCCACTTCGCGTCAGGGCCGGGGATTCGGGGAGACCTCGAAGCGGTATTTCCCTCCCTCAACGAGGAGTCGTGCGGTGGATCCCGACCGGGATGCGAGGCGCACTCCGGTGGCCTGGCGGACATCCTGTCCCGATTCCGTGAGGGTCGAGCCTTCCGTCGCGGGCAGCAGCAGGGAGGCCGTGGTGTTGGGAGGGACGGTGAGTTCGAGGGTGAGGCTCGTGGGTGTGCGGCGCCACAATGTCTCGATCCGGCCATGCGCGGTATCGAGGCGACCGCGGGCCCAGGTGAGTCCGCCGACCACCTCTGGTGCGATGATGAACTGGCGGAAGCCAGGTCCTTCGGGGTCGGGCCGGATGCCGGCGACCCAGCCAAGGAACCATTCCTGGACGTGGCCGAGCATGCAGTGGTTCATGGAAGCGCCGGTATCGGCGTCCCAGGCCTCGGGCATCGAGGTCCAGCCGTTGCGCACGATGAAGCCATAGGAGCCAAGGTTGGTCCGGCCGACGATGTCGTGGATCATGTCGGAGCGGCCATTGTTGGCGAGGGCCTGGAGGAGGTACCAGTGCCCGATGTCACCTGAGGTTTGCTGGAGCCGGCGTTTCTCGAGGTCCCGGACGATGGCGGCGAGGACGGCATCGTGTTCGTCCTTCGGGACGATGCCGGAGACGAGTGCCATGGCGTTGGCGGTTTGCGGGCTGCCGGTGTTGCGATATTCGCCGCGGCCGTCGAACCAGTGCTGGTGGAAGGATCGGGCGACGTCGTCCGTCAGTTTTCCATATTTCCGTGCGTCGTCCGTGCGGCCAAGCACCCGTGCGGCATCGGTGACGATGCGGGCGCACCGATGGAACGTGGCCATGGCGCTGAGTTCCGGGGGTGTGAATTGCGAAGCCCCGACGGGTTTGCCGTGGCCGTAATCGTACCAATCGCCCAGGCCCGGCACGGGCACGAGGTCCGTCGAGGTGGCGAGGAGGTGGTCGACGAAGCCGCGCATCATCGGGTAGCTGCGTTCCAGGGACCGGCGGTCGCCGTACCATTCATGGAGGATCCACGGATTCACGACGGCGGCTGCGCCCCATTCCGGCGTGTAGGCGAATCCGCCTGAGAACGCGGGGTAGGCTGGGGCCACCGTGGGGATCTTGCCATTCGGCTCCTGTGAGTCGGCACAATCGCGTGCGATCTTGGAGAAGAACCGGGCGATGTCGTGGCGTCCGGCCATCGAGGGGCCCATGAGGTAGGAGACCTCGAGCCATCCGAGTTTTTCGCGGTGCGGGCAATCGGTGAGGACGTGCGAGAGGTTGGCGGCGACGGCCCAGTTGTTGATGCGGTCGATGTCGTTGAACATCGCGTTCGAGCACTCAAACTCGCCGGTGTCCTCGGCACTGCTGCGCACGTGGAGCGAGGTGAGTTCGACGATCTCGGGGAGTCCGGCGGGGTTCGCGTGGCCGGCGGGGACGGCGCCCTGGACTTCGAGATATTGGAAACCCGAGTAGGTGAACTGGGGGTTCCATGACTCTTCCTCGCCGCCGCGCAGGGTGTACTGGAAGTAACATGGCGAACCGACCCCCGCGGGGTTCACGAGGCCGTGTCCGTCGTTGCGCCGTGGCGTCATGCCGTGCCGCTGTTCCGCGGGGGTGAGTTTCACCACCTGCCCTGCCTGGCCGCGAACGCGGAGCCGCGGGATGGCCGAGGCATTTTGCCCGAAATCGTAGACGAACCGGCCGGGTTCCGGTTCCTCGACACGCACCGCCGCGAAGGTTTGGCGAACCGTCAGCGGCGGGGACATCGTGCCCACCAGCCGGCCTCCGGGACCGTTCGTCACGATCGCCGCGGACCAGTTCGAGGCGTCGAACCCCGGGCGTGCCCAGTCCTTCGGGAGCCGGCGAGCATCGTGATCCTCGCCGCCCAGGATCGCCGAGTGAGTGATCGGGCCCTCGGTGAATTTCCATTCTGCGTCACTGGCCACGCTTTGTTCCGTGCCATCGGCAAGGACGAGGTCCGCCTGCAGGATGAGTCTCAGTGGTCGGTCGGAATTCACACCGTGGACGCGACGGTCGCCCAGCGTCCGGTAGAAACCTTTGCCCAGCATGACGCCGAGTACATGCGGGCCCGGCTTCGTGAGCAGGGGCGTCAGGTCGTAGGAAGCGTAGGCCACCGTTTTTTCGTAGACCGTCCAGGCGGGATCGAGGAAGCGGTTCCCGACCTTGGTGCCGTCGAGGAAGAGTTCGACGTGGCCGAGGCCGGACAGGTGGACGACGGCGTGGCGGGTTGCCTGGGAGAGCGTGAATTCGCGCCGCAACAGGGGCAGGCCCTGCGTGAACGGCGCGGTGATCCAACGGGCACGCCAGTCCGAATCACGCATCATGCCTGTGGTCCACGAGGCGCCCTGCGACCACGGCGTGTCCGTGCCGGCCTCATCCCAGACGCGGATTTTCCATGAGACGCGCTGCGACGATTTGAGCGCGGAACCGCCGTACGGGATGTGGAGTGTTTCGGCGGAGGTCACCTTGCCGCTGTCCCAGAGGTCGGCGTCCTCGCGCGCGAGCCGGTCCGGGGTCGAGGCGACCAGGATCTGCCAGGCGGTCTGCCGCGCGGCGCGGTGGCTGGACTCGAGTCGCCACGAAAGTTCCGGTTTCGGTTCGTCGACGCCGCAGGGGTCAACCTGGGTTTCGCAGCGAAGATCGAGCGGGCGCAGCGGGGGGTCTTCGGCGGCGGTGATCGGGACGATCGCGAGGCGCGCGAACAGGAGGATGGCGAGTCGGCGCGGGAAAAAATTCATGGGTGCTCTACTTGGCGAGGGTGACCAATTCCGGTTTCGGGTTGATGTCGAGGCGGAGGTCCTTGAGTTGGACCTGGGATGCCGTCGCGGGGGGGAGCATGAAGGCGATGAGGCCCTGGCGTGCGCCCGCGGCTTCGGGAAGGTCCGCGACGGCCTTGCCGTTGACGGCGGTCCGGAGGCGTCCACCCAGGGCGAGGATTTCAATTGTGGTCCAGCCATCGGTGGAGGGCGTGATGTCTGTGCCGGGGCGGGGTTCGATGCCTTGGGCGCCGGGGTTTTCGAGGGCGCCGGCGCGGCCTGGGCCGGTGCCGATGCGCCAGCCTTTGACGGAGCCATCGGGCTGGGGTTCGCCGCGGATGCAGACGGCGGTGGCGGCGTCGGGTGGCGACTGGCGGAGTTTGACGACGAGGCGGAAGTCGCCGGCGATGAGGTCGCTCTTGATGAATTCGGGATGGGTGAGGGCGGCGCGGCCGCGGCCGACGATGGCGCCGCCTTCGACGGACCAGAGGTGTTCGGTTCCCTGCCAGAGCGTGAGGTCGTGGCCGTTGAAGAACAGGTTCGCGGTGTCGGGTGTGGCGAGCATGGGGGACTGGCCGGAGCGGCTGAGGTAGTAGATCAGGTCGCGGTATTCCTGGTCGGCGAGGGGTTGGAGGAGACCCTCGGGCATCATGGAGAGCTGGCTCTGGATGATTTCGCTGACATCGCTGCGGGCGAGCGTGAGTGTTTCATTGGCGGTGGCGAGGACGACGGAGCGGTCGTCCTGTTGCTTCACGATGCCGGTGAGGGTGCGGCCGTCTTTGATTTCCAGCGTGGAAGCGCGGTACTCGTTGGGAATGACGGCGTTGGGGTCGAGGATGTTTTGGAGGGTGTAGTCGAGGTCGGCGCGGTTGGAGCCGGTGAGGTCGGGGCCGACCTTGCCTCCGACATCGAACAGTGTGTGGCACTGCTGGCAGATCTTGGCGAAGACGGCGCGGCCACGGATGGCATCGCCTGGGGTGGATCCGCCGGCATAGAACAGGCGTTTGTAACGATCGATCTCGGCCTGCTTGTCGGCGGACACCTCGCGGATGGCGCCGTAGACCTTGGTGAGCGACGCGTTGACCGCTTCGTTCTTGAGGCTGCGGAGCTGGCGGACCACCTCGGCGGTCAGTTCGGTTTTGGAGATGGCGCCGGACTCGATGGCGGCGAGCAGTGCCCGGGCGGAGGCGGGACGGGAGGCGAGCGTCGTGAGGCAGTCACGGCGTTCGGCGCCGCCCATGGACGGGAATGCGGCGAGCAGCGCGAGGCCGTTGGCTGGATCGTCGAAGGCGGCGATCGCCCGAACGGCGGCACCCCGGAGCGCGGGTTCGCGGAGGAGTTCGCGGAGTGTGGCGGGGAGGGTTTCGTCGCGGATGCCGGCCAGCGCGCGGAGGGCCTCGGTGCGTTGGGCGGGGTCGGCACTGGAATCGCGGAGGAGTGCGCGAAGGGCCGCGAGGGCGTTGGCCGAACCGAACTTCAGCCCGAGCATTCGGGACAGGCTTCGAACCTCGGCGAGCTCACTCTTCGCGAGTTGAGCCTCGACGTCTGACCAGCCTGTCGGCATCGGCAGTTGGCTGGGGCCGGCGGTGGCATCCCGCAGGCCGCGGAGGATGTCGACCTGGACATGGGCATCCTGGGTGGCGCCGAGGATCCGGACGATGGCCGGGAGTGAATCCGCGGCGCGACCGGGGAGCGTGGCGGCGAGGCCGAGGGCAACAACGAGCGCGAGCACCGGGGATTTCATGGGGCACACCATGGTTGGGGCGCGAGGCGGCCATCTCAAGGCGATTGTGTGCGGCGCAGGCGCGCGAGTGGCGCACAATAGAGGGACAGGTCTCGTATAAAGTGGACCTTAGAGAGGGAGCGGGAGGGACGGTGGATTCCTCGGATTTCCTGCTCCATCCACCCGCTGTCTTGCATCGGGGGCGCAAAACCCGGAGAACCGGTTGGCGCCATGTGGGCCGCACCTGATGAACGTACCGAACAAGCTGACCCTTTCGCGGCTGGCGCTGACGCTGGTCCTGCTGGTCGCTTTGCTCGTGTCGTTTCCGTTTCACGAGACGGTCGCGCTGCTCGTCTTCGTGGCCGCGAGCATCACGGATTATTATGACGGCGCGATCGCGCGGCGGGATCGGTTGGTTACGAATTTCGGGATTCTGATGGATCCGCTGGCGGACAAGATCCTGGTCTGTTCGGCGTTCATCGCGTTCGTGGAGTTGGGGTGGATGCCGGCGTGGATGGTGGTGACCATTGTGGCGCGCGAGTTCGCCATCACGGGGCTGAGGTTGTTGGCGGCGTCGAAGAGTCTCGTGCTCGCGGCGGAAGGTTTTGGGAAGCACAAGACCGGGTCGCAGATCGCCTGCATTTGCGCGATCCTGACGTCGATGGCCTACCCGACCTGGGGTTCCTGGGGGACGGTCCTCTTCGAGTTCCCCATCGTCACGCCGTGGGTGGGTTGGTTCACGGTGGGCTCGAGGTGGCTCGCCGTCGCGCTGACGCTTCTCTCGGGCAGTCTCTATCTGTGGCGGAACAGGGAGATCTATCTGTCGGACATGTAGTGGACGAGGTCCGGGGTTCCGCGGCTTCACCAACACCCATGCGGGATCGACTGACACTCTTGCTGGCGGAGGGGCTGGGTTCGGGGCGGTTGCGTCCAGCGCCGGGAACCTGGGGTTCGGTGGTTGGCGTGTTGTGGTTCCTCGTTCTTCTCCTTCCCGGCAGCGTCTTTTTTTTTGGTGCGGGCGTGGTCGTGAGCTGTGTCGCGGCGGTCTGGGTCTGCGGGGAAGCGGAGAGGATTCTAGGCCGCCATGATCCGGGTTCGGTGGTGCTCGATGAAATCGTGGCGATCCCGTTGTGCTGTGTTTCGCTGCTGTATGGCCATGGCCGCGGCGGGGTCGGGTTTCCGGACGCGGCGGGGTTCCTGCGGGAGTTTCCGTGGTGGACGCTGGTTGTCGTGTTTGCTGCGTTCCGCCTGTTCGACATATGGAAGCCCTGGCCGGTGCGTCAGGTGCAGGGGTTGCCCGGGGGATGGGGCGTGGTGGCGGATGACCTGCTGGCGGCTCTTTGGGTGAACATCGTCGGGATGCTGCTGCTGGCCGTGGTGAAGTGAGGGGGTGCGGGAAGGGGTGGCAATCGACGTGCGGCTGCGTCGTGCGGCTGCGTCGTGCGGTTGCGGCGTGGTGCGGGCTTCCAGGGGTTTCGGGATCAGTGCTTGAAGGCGTGGGGGAGCCAGGTCGTGAGTGGGGGGATGTAGGTGATCAGGAGGACGCCGATGACCATGACGGCGAGCATGGGGAGCGAGGCGCGGGTGACTTCGCCGACGGGTTTCTTGAAGCGATAGGAGGCGAGAAGGAGGTTCAGTCCGACGGGCGGTGCGAGGAAGCCAAGTTCCATGTTGGCGAGGAAGATGATCCCGAGATGGATGGGATCGATGCCGAACGCATTGCCGATGGGGATGAGGAGCGGCACCACCACCACGATCGCGGCGTAGATCTCGACCAGTCCACCGACCACGAGCAGGACGACGTTCAGGGCGAGGAGGAAGATCCAGCGTGAATGGATCGTGCTGGTGGCCCAGGTGACGGCCTGGTCGGGGATTTGGGCATCGACGAGGTAGTGTGTGAATCCGAGCGCGACACCGAGGATGAGGAGCACGCCGCCGACGAGCAGGCCGCATTCGGTCATGACCCGGGGCACGTCGCGGAAGATGTGGAGTTCGCGTTGGATCACGACGCTGACAAAGAACGTGTAGAAGGCGGTCAGGGCGGCGGCTTCGACGGGAGTGGCGATGCCGCTGAAGAGGGCTGCGATGGCGACGACGGGGACGAGAAGTTCCCACTTGGATTCCCATGCGGCGGCGGCGGCTTCGCGCCATCGGAAGGGTGGCAGGTTGGAGCGGTCGATGGGTGGGCCGGCGCGGACGCCCCACCAGGCGGTCATGCCCACGAGGAGCATGCCTGGGAAGAAGCCGCCGAGGAACATCTCCTCGATGCTGATGCTGGCCTGTCCGCCGCTGCTGGCGATGATGGCGTAGAGGATGGGGGGGAGGCACGGCGGGAAGAGCATGCCGAGGGAGCCGGCGCCGGTGAGGAGGCCGAGGGCTGCGCGTTCGGAATAGCGGGCGGAGAGAAGGACCGGCATGAGCACGCCGCCGAGCGCTAGAATGGTGGCGCCGGAGGCTCCGGTGAACGAAGTGAAGAAGGCGCAGACGAGCGCGGTGACGATGGCGGGGCCGCCCCGGAGATTTCCGAACAGGGCGTTGAAGAGTCGGACCAGGCGGTGTGCGGCGCGGCTTTCAGCGAGGAAATAGCCCGCCAGCGTGAACAGTGGGATGCTTGGCAGCGTGGGGTTTACGGTGAGCTGATAGTGCTTGAGCGGCACTGGTGAGATGGGTTCGCCACCGGTCCAGAGCAGTATCAGGGCGGCACCGCCGAGCGCGGTGAAGATCGGGGCGCCGAGGATGACCGAGGCCACGAGCAGGGCCATCGCGGGCCATCGGAGTTTCTCGGGTTCGACCGGTGCCCAGAGGCTGATGCCGATGATGACCGCGGCCAGCACCAGTGTGACGATCCGCCAGCGCCATTGGCTTGAGGCATGTCGGACGAGGCGCAACGCGATGACGGCGAACCCGACGATGAGGAGCAGTTGGACCGTCCAGACCGGAATCCCGTAGGCGAGGATTTTGCCGAGCGATTTCTGCGAGGCGACGAACTGCCAGCTTGCCGCGGCGAGAAGCGCGCTCATGGCCACGGCAAAACCGTGGCTTGCGACGCGCGCGAAAGTGAGTTTCCCGCCGTGAAACCAGTGGGCGGCGGCCGACAACGAGAGCAGCCGATTCTCGCGCGCGGCGATGGCCCCGCCGAGCATTCCCACCGCGAGCACCAGATGTTGCACCAGCGTGGCCGAGGCGCTGATGCCCGAGCCGAAGAATTTCCGGAGCGCGATCTCGAGAACCGGAAGCAGGGTCATCGCGCCGAGCGCGAACACGAGGAACAGGTTCTCCGCGGTACGCAGGCCGGCAAGCCACCGAGGCAGGGGGTGGGTTGTCTCGGCGGTGGTTCCAGGCGCCGGATCAGGCGGGGCGATCACGGTTGGGCCGGGTGTGACGCGCGATATTCAGCAATCAACTGGAGCGCCCGATCGAAGACGTCAGCCGGGACCATCGAGCCGCGGATTTTCGGATAGACGGTTTCCGCGGCCTGGCGCCATTCCGCTTCGAGAGCGGGCGGCACAGCGGTGACCTTGAGCCCGCGGCGCGTCATGGCGGCGACGGAATCGTCCATTTCCTTGCGGCCCGCGGCCTTGATCTCCTTGCCCGTTTCGGTGGCGGATTTGAGGAGTGCGGCCCGGACGTTCTCGGGGAATTTCTCCCAGGTCTCCTTGCTTACCACGACGGCGCCGACGAGCGGGGCCCAGTTGATCTCGAGCATGTACGGGGCGCGGGCGTCGACCTGGGTGGCGAGCGCGAAGAATGGCGGCACCGGGACGGCGTCGATCAGCTTGGTCTGCAGGCTTGGGACGATGTCGGCGGTCTCGAGCGGGACGGCGTTGAAGCCGGCGGCGCGGTAGACCTCGACGTTGGCGGGGCTGCCGGACCAGGTGAAGAGCTTGAGTTTGCGAAGGTCGTCCGGGTGGGTGACGGGTTTGTTGGAGAAGATGCGAACCCAACCGGCATCGGACCAGCAGAGGACGACGAAGCCCTTCCGGTTGAGGCGATCCTCGAGCATCGGTCGGAGTTTTTCCCCGACGTAATCCGCTTCGGCGAGGTTATGGAAACCCATCGGGATGTTCTGCAATCCGGCGACGGCGGGCTCGATCTCGGAAAGGCCGACCGAGGAGAGCATCGCGGCTTGAAGCGAGTTGACCTTCATGAGGCCGACCATTTCGGCTTCACCGCCGAGTTTGCCGCCGGCGAAGATGTTGAGGTCGGCGGCGCCTGCGGATTCCTTGCGCCAGGTGTCGGCCATGCCCATGAGCGCCTTGTGGTAGGACGTGCCGACCGGGACGATGGTGCCGAGCTTCAGCTTTGCGGCGGCGGCGGCCGGCATGGGGATCACGGAAGTAATCGCGGCGGCGATCGCGAGGGCGAGGGTGGCGAGCGTGTTGCGGCGGGGTGGGCCCGGAGGGTGAAGGTCCATGAAGCCGGCGTTGCGGTGGTGCCCTTGGGGGGCGGGTTCGCGGGAGTTCGTCACTCCGACGGAAAGGTGGGGGTTCATTTGGGGGCCGGGGTGAGGAAGAGGTCGTCCTTGCGTGAGAGGAGCCAGCGGGCGCGGCGTTGCATCACGAGATTCAGGAGGCGGAATTCCGGGGCCGCATCGGCCTGGATGGCGAGGGCGCGGTTGAGCAGTTCGTCGAACTCTCTCGAGTCTTGCTTCTGGATGCAGACCGCCTCGGCGAACGTGACGAACGGGCCGGCGAGACGATCGTGGCCAAGTCGTACCGCCTTCTCGAAGTGGGCGCGCGCCCTTGCGGCGGGATCGCCTGGGGATCCTTGCCGGATCATCTCGTAGTTGATGAGGAACGAGTGGATCGAGCCGTTGCCCCAGTCGGGGTCCAGGGCTTCCGCGCGGTCGATGAGCGCTTCCATCTGGGGTATTTCCGCGATGCGCGAGGGGTCGTCCTTGCCGAGTGAAATCAGCGAACCCCAGGCGGCGGCGGTCCAGTAGACGGCCTGGACGTCGGGTTTCTTCAGGACGGCGACGGCGGTCCTGGGGGATTTCTGGAGGGCGTTGGTGAAGCCGGGGTGTGCGGTCTCAAGGCTGCGCAGGCCGTAGCCGCGGGCGCGAATGTAGAGTTTCCTTGCCCGGGCCCGGAGTGATTCAGCGGCCGCGAAATCCTTCGGCTCGAGCTCGTCGGCATCCTGTTGGACGAAGGCGTAGGCGTACTGCGTGAATCCGCCGGCGGTGGCGCGGAGAAGGGCCTGATGTCTGGGGCTCTCCGCCAGCAGGCTTTCCATGAGCTTGAGGCTGAAGGGCACCGCATGCCGGACGAGTTCCGGATCGTCGTCACTGGCGAACGTGTTCCCCCCCCCGGCGAGGGCCTCACCGACCCTGTTGACGGCGAGCCTGCGGACTGAGCAGCCGCCGCCGGGTCCGGACACGGCGAGGATTGCCAGGAGCAGGAGGATTCGCGCTGGGTATTGGCCGAAGGATTTCATGATCTCAGACGCCGCTGATTCCGGCCCGAGGCGCCGATTCCGGCAATCACGAACTGGCGAACGGTGATGAATCACCGGGTGTCCGGGAATGCGCACCGCGTCGCGTGGCGTGGTGGTCTGGGCGACAAAGATCAGGCCGCGCCGGGCGTCCTGAACGCCTCGGCGCGGCCCTTCACACAAACAACCAGACACCGAAACCGACCGGACTTCAGTCCGCCCGAACGGGAGCGGACCGCCGCGCGCGAGGGCGCGGAGACACGAGACGACCGGACTAGAATCGAACAATGAAGTCGACCGTGTAGCGATCGCCGAACAGGCCCTCGGGTTCCGAGATCGGGAACTCGTAGGCGAAGCCGAGGTCGATCCTCTGGGTCAGGCGCGAGCGGAAACCGACGCCCAGGACGGACTGGGTTTGGCCCGAGGCTTTGGAGGCGCCGAGGTTGAAGAGGTCGAACCCTTCGAAGTTGACGGCCGGGCCATCCCCTTCGCTGAGCACCGTGAAGGCGTTCCAGGCGACGAAGGGGACGAAATACTGGCAGGTCGTGTAGTCGATCTGCGCGCTGTAGTGCAGCTGCGTGGTCTCTTCGCCGCCGTCGTTCGGGATGATGCCGCCGATATTGGCGAGGAAGCGGAGCTTGCCGAAGCCTTTGCCGACCGAGACGAAGGGGTTCCACGTGCCGTCGCCGTTGCCCTGCAAGACCCGCGAGTTGCCGGTCGGGAACTCGAACGTCAGGCCGGGCGTCACGATGAACTCGTTTTCCTTGTCATCGATCAGGGCGTACTTCAGGCCTGCGGACAGGTCAGCCCAGCCGCCGTTCTTGTAGGCGGGGGTGTCGATGTTCATGTAGCCATCCTTGACGGCGATGATGGCGAGGCGATCGGTGACCGCCCAGCGGGCCTGGATGGCGTATAGCTGCGCGTTGCCGCCGCCGAGGCCGAGGTCCTTGTCGATCCCGTGCCATGCAAAAATCGGGCGGATTTCGCTGTTCACCTGCGGATCTTCGAAGAAGACAGGATTGGTGACCGGGGATATGGCTTCCGATTTCCAATCGCCGGCGGAGGCGCTGATGACGTTCAGCGCCACGCTGGCGCCGGTTGCGATGACGGCCGCGGCGATGCCGGTCCGGCCCCATGAAGCGTGTTTCTGCATGCGGCGGTGTTTGTTCACGATCGGAGTCCTCTTGGACTACGCTTTTATTGGCTTTCCATGACCCTTGGTTGTGGTGGCTGCAGATTTCCGGGCGTGCTTGCGGGGTGTTTCGGGACGGGGTTTCATCCGTGGGTGATGTGTCTTGTCCGTTCGGCGGTGCTGTTTGTCCTCGTTGGCGTGGCGTTCTGCGGGTGTCGTTCGCGGTCTTCGCAGACTTCGCCATTACCGGCGCCGGGATCGGAACTTCGGCGCCGGGGGGATGAGATCATGGTGTGCGGGCGCCTTTTTCATGCGGGCACGCCGGTGGTGTTGTGGACGGATGCAGGCGGCTACGATGCCTACCGGGTGGAGCGACGCTACGGTGCGTGGACGAATTCCAGCTGGGAGGCGACCCGGGCTGAAGGGGTTGGGGTCGACACGCCGAATCGGTACGGCCTACGGCGCGAAGGGTTGTCGGCGTCGGAACTGGAGCAGGTGCGCGGGGGTGGATGGGATCTTCCCCTGTTGCGGCGCGTGGTGGACCAGTTTGTGTTGCACTACGATGCGACGGGGACGAGCCGGCGGTGTTTCGAGGTGCTGCAGGATCGCCGCGGGTTGAGTGTTCATTTCATGCTCGATGTCGACGGCACGATTTATCAGACGCTGGATCTCAAGGAGCGGGCGTGGCATGCGACGACCTCGAACTCACGTTCCATAGGCATTGAGATTGCGCAGGCCGGCGCGGTGCCGCTGGCGGAGACCCAGCGGTTGTCGGCGTGGTACGTTCCGGATCGTGGTGGGGTGACCCTGCAGGTTTCGGCGGATATGTTGGGTCGCGGGCCGGGTCACGGGGGATTTGTGGGGCGGCCGGCGCGGCCGGACCTGGTGTTGGGGACGATCCAGGGGATCGAGCTGGCCCAGTATGATTTCACGCCGGAACAATACGCGGCGCTGGCGCGGCTGACGGCCACCCTCTGTGTCGTTTTTCCAAGGATCCGCTGCGATTTTCCGCGTGATGGCGCGGGTCACCTGCAGGCTTCGAAGCTTCCGGAGGCGGAGCTTCGGGCTTTCTCGGGGATCCTCGGCCACTATCACATCCAGACCAACAAGGTGGATCCAGGCCCTGCGTTCGACTGGGACCGGTATCTTGCTGCGACCCGGCGGTGGCTGGGCCGGGGCTCGCGACGGGACGCGTTATTGGAACGGTGAGGCGGGGACCTTGTCGGCGAGGGCGCGGGCCTGCTCGAAGGAAGTGACTTCGGCTGGCAGTTCGACGAGGGACCATTTCATCGGGAGATCCGCGGTCTTCCGGGAGCGGAGGCGGGCTTCCGGGCCGATGGGTTCGAGTTCGGTCATCTTGTCGTTCCAGGAGAAGGTGACGCTATTGCCGCCTTCGGCGTACACGGCGCTGGCGTAGTACGGGAAGTTGATGATGAACAGCGAGCGGCCGATGACGTAGGCCATCCATTGGGCGTCGCTGTCGGTGCCGACGCGCGCGCTGCCGGTACCGGTGCGGGCGACCAACAGGCCATCGAGCAGGCGGACGCCCTCGGCCTGGGGGGTGGCCCCGTCCCATGGGGAAGCTCCTGCGGCATCGCGTTTCACGGACCAACCGGCTGCGAAGCGGCTCTTCTTGTTGACCGGCACGAGAACGAAGCCGCCGGGTTTGCAGGCGATGCGCTGGCAGAGTGTGAACGCGGCGTCATCCTCGGTGAGGTTTTTCACCCGGTGCACGAAGCCGAGGTCGCCGGTCGACGGGTCGAACATCATCTCCCGTTCCAGCGAGGCGCGGGCGCCTTTTTCCTCGGGGGATCGGAGGACGAGCAGGGCGTGGCTGCGGGTGGTCCATTCGTAGGTGCCATTGGCCATGGCTACGTTGCCTGGCCTCGCTGGGCTGTCGGGCCCGAGGGCGCAGAAGAATCCTGCGGGCACGAGGGTGTTCGTCGGAGTTGCGGGGACCGCGGCGCTGGCGTCGGGGTTCACCCAGAGAATATTTTCGCCGTGCAGTCCGTAGGACATCACGCGCCCGCCAAACGACGGAACCACGACCGCTTTCGCGGCGCTTTCCTTCGATTCGAGCTGCAGTGCGTCCGGCCAATGTTCGAAGCGGGTGCGGTTGATGCCCCGCGCGGGCGACTTCTCGGAGGCGGGGGCGGTGGCCGCAGCGAGCGCGAGCGCGAACGTGGACGCGAGGAGGAGCGATGAACGGGAAAGCTTCATGGATGAATCGGGCGAAACTCGTTGAGCCGAGTGAACCGTCGGGTCAGCCGGCTGCCAAGCGGGAAGCTGGAAGCCTTGGGTGCCGCGCTCTTCATGGTCAAGGCGCCGGCTTGGGTGCCGCGGCGGCAGGTGGCTTGAAGGCGAGTTTCGTCTGCATGGCCTTGACGACATCGCTGGCGGGTTTTCCGCTGTCCGCAAGGAGGCCGGCGGCGAGGCCACTGGCGTAGGCGGTGGAAACGGAGGTCCCGTTCACGATCCAGGAATCGCCCGCGTAAGGGACCACGCTGGTACCTGGGGCGATGAGGTCGACGAATGCGCCGCGATTGGCGTAGTAGGCGAGGTTGCCTTGACGGTCGCTGGCGGTCACGGCGATGACCTCGGGGTAGGCAGCCGGGTAGGTGTTGGCGGTCGTGGGCTCGTTGCCGGGAGCGGCGAAGGCCATGACCCCGGCCTGGTTCGCCTGCTTCAGGACGTCCTGCACCAGCGGGCTTGGGCTTGGGCCGCTGAGGCTGAGGTTGATGATGTCGGCACCGTGATCGATCGCGGTGACGAGGCCCTGGGCGAGCTCAAACGTGGAGGTCTCCGGCCGGCCGCCGTAGATGTCGATGGGCAGAACCCGGACGGGTTTTCCTCCGCTCTGGCTTTGGGATGCGGACAGCCCCTCGAGGATGGTTTCGAACATGGCCGGGCCGTGGGCCAGATCTCCGTTGGCGGCGGTGGGTGGATTGCCGCTGGAAGCGACGGACAATCCCGGCAGCAGGAAATCGGAATGCGGAACCCCGGTGCCGGGGATGCCTGTGTCGAGCAGCGCGACCACGACGGAACTGCCGTCCTTGATCGGGCGCGCCTTGAGGTTGAGTGCGGGCGATTCAGCGCCGGGGGATCGATCGATCTGGCCGGGGGATCCGAGGGCGTAGTTTGACTCAACTGAGGCGACGTCCTCCATGGCCGACAGCGTCTCACGTGCGCGGGCGGCAGCCGCCTCGTCATCGAACACGAGCCGGTAGGCGTCGAGCCCGGGTATGCGTCCTGCGACACGTGCCCCGAGTTGGCGGGCGAGCGCCTCGATGTCGGTCTTCGAGCCGCGCTTCAGCCGCAGGACGAGTTCCTTGGGAAGGGCGGCGGAGTCGGGTTTCGGTTCGGCTGCTGCGGCGGGATGGATGGCCCGGGTCGCGTTTGCGGCGCCTGATCGGAACACGAGCAATCGGGTGGGGCCGCGGGAACCGTGGCCTGGGAGCAGGGCGTAATCGACGTCGGCGAGCAGGGTGGCGACCGCGTCACGTTCGGGGCGACGGGTGAACTTGGCGGCAATCGGGATGTCGACTCCGGGTTCCACGAGCACTTCCCAGCCCGTTCCGGTGGCTATGTGGCGAAGGGCTTGTTCGAGGGGCCACCCCTGGAAATCGGCATCGACACGTTTGTCGTCGAGGTGCCATCGGAGCAGGCCGGGGACTTCGGCGCCGCGGCCTGTGAAAGTCGCGAGCATGAACCAGGCCGTGAGGAGAAGGGCAGGGAAGCCCCGGTTGATCCGCACGCATGGAGGTTCAGGCATCACTGGCAGCAACCTAGCATCGCCGCTTGTCGGGGCACGCGGAATCTGGTCCTGGTGCGGCGTCAATGAGGAGCTTTGCCCCCGGTGAGGAGCTGGGCCTTCGGCGTTGGTCCCGGAAGCGGGGGAGGCGGGATGGATTCGGGAATCGGCGGGAGCGGAGGAAGCTTGGTGACCAGATTCCGCCAGGCCTGGCGTTCCTGGGCGGGGAGTGAGGCCCAACGCTCGGCGTCCCGCAGGAATCCGACGCGTTCGCTGGGCTTCATCGTCGCGAAGCGCGCGAACGATTCGATGCAGATCTGGCGCTGGGCAGGGGGCAGCGCGCGGAAGCGTTCGAGAACCTCGTTCATTTCCCGACGCTCCAAGGCCGTCATGGAGCGGAGCGCCGTGTTTCGCTCAGGTGAATCGGGGGTGGCCTCGAACAGCTGGCGCCAGGTTTCGACGAGGTGCCGCCGGTCCGGGGCGGAGAGTTGCTGGATGCGGCCAAGTTCGGCCTGCATGCGAAGCGGGACGGCGGGTGCGGCGGCGACGGAGGCGTTCGTGATGGGCAGCGGGGGCGGCGTGATTTCCCGCATGTGGGCGAAGTAACGGATCGCTTGCTCGTGTTGGAGGAGGGCTTCGCGGTCGGAAGTGGGGAGGCGGTCCCAGAGGGCCAGGCGCTCTGAGAGCACGGCTTGCAGCGGCGCGGGCGCGTTTGCGACGAGCCCTGATCGCTCGGCGGGCGGTCGCGGCAGGAGCTGCTGCATGTGCCAGTAGAGGTCGGTGGCGAGGAGTCGCTGTTCGCGCTGCTCGAGCGGCAAAGCGTCGTATTCCGCAAGTCGCGAAGCCAGTGCCGATCTGTGGGCCTCGTCGCGCTGGGCCAAGGCGAGCGCCCGGGCTGCCGCATCCAGCGACAACAGGCGCCGGAAGACGGCAACCGGCGAGGTCGGAAGCGGCGGAGCTGGCGGCGGCACGGGAAGCTCCGCACCCACCGCCAGCATGACGCACAACCCAGACAACCCACTGATGACCGAAAGGGATTTCATCGGGACACACTCCCTGTCACTGCAGCGCCGCGAGGAGAACGAAGTCCACGGGCGGCGAACTTTCCGAGTAGCAACGGATGGCTTCGAAATCCTGGAGCACTGCCGGGGACAGGCCCGTCATGGCACGAAGCGTGGCGACCTGCCGCGAGAAATCGGCCCGCTGTTGTCGCGTGTGGATCCCCCAACCGGCGCTCAGCACCACCACGGTCAGCGCGGCCATCGCGCCCGCAGCGATCCAGCGCGTCGTCAGCCACGCTCTCCATCCCGTCAGCGCCGTCGCCGTCCGTCCCGGTTCCCGGGTCACTTCCGACATCACGCGACGGGTGAAGTTCGAGGCCACGGGGACGTCAGGAAGACGACGGATCGCGCGTGCCAGGCGGGCCTCCGAAACCCAGTCCGTCGCGGCGGCGGGATCTTCCGCCAACGAAGCAGCCACGGCCCGTTCCTCGTCCGGGGTCAGTTCGCGGCGCCATTGGGCGTCGCGCAACTTGTGGGGTTCGGGGCCTTTCATGGTTCGCCTCCTTCAAACCCGCGATTTTGGAAAAGTTTCCCCGGCCTCGATCGTGTCGCCCGCAGCGGCTTCCCCGGCCGTGTCCCACGCTCCCGAGCGGAGGTACGGCTTGAGCCTGGCCTTCAGGGTTTCGCGGCCTCGATGGATGAGTGACTTGGTGGCTGAGACCGAAACGCCGAGGACCGCGGCGATGTCCTCGTAGGCGAGATCCTGCTCGCGGAAGAGCAGGATCGCGGTGCGTTGGGATTCCGGCAGGTCGGACAGCGCCTCGTCGATCCGTAGCGTGAGTTCCCCGATCAGGACCTGTTCCTCGACGCCCGGCCCGCGCCGATCCTCGTAATCCCGTCCCACGGCGCCGTGGTCGGTCTCGAGGGGCGCATCGATGGATTCGGCGGGGTGCCGGCTCCGGCGGCGGATTTCGTTGAGGCAGAGATTGCGGGCTATCGTGAACAGCCAGGTGGAGAATCGCGCGGTGGGACGATAGCGCGCCGCCGCCTTCCATGCCTGCACGAATGTCTGCTGGGCGAGATCCTCTGTCTCGGTGGAATCCTGGATCGTGCGCTGGATGAAGTTGTGGACCGGCTGCCGGTGTTTCTCCACGAGTTGTTCGAACGCGGCCAGATCACCGCGCTGGACCTCCAGCATCAGTGCGGCGTCATCGTCGTGTCCTGCCGTTGTCACATCTTCCCTGCCCATTTCAAAACCAGACATACCTCAAAGTTGCGGCCTGGCCAGGACCGCGCGTTCCTCGTGTTGTCCAAGAACCCGCCACGACCCGGCTTCGAGCCCGGCGAGTTCGAGGTCGCCGATGCGAACCCGGATGAGGCGCAGCGTCGGAAACCCCACGGCGGCGGTCATGCGCCGGACCTGCCGGTTCCGGCCCTCGACAAGTTCGAGGGCGATCCAGCGGTCGGGGACGCTCAGCCGCACTCGAATCGGCGGCTTCCTTGGCGGCACTTCCGGTTGCGGCTCCAGAAGCCACGCCCGGCACGGCCGCGTGCGTTGCCCCTGGATCTCGACCCCCCGTGCCCATTGCGCCAAGGCTTCAGGGGTCGGAATTCCCTCCACCTGCACCCAGTACCGGCGGGGATGGCTGTGCTCCGGACGGAGCAGTCGCGCATTCCAGGCCGGCTCGTCGCTCAACAGGAGAAGTCCCTCGGAATCCGCGTCCAGCCTGCCGATGGGATAGACCCGCGCGGGCAATCCGAACTCGGCCAGCGGCCGGTTCGGGGAACCATCGGGCGTGAACTGCGACAGCACGCCCCAAGGCTTATGGAACGCGATCAGCATGGACGGGGGAACCCGTCAGCGGTAGGCGGGGGCAACCGCTGATCCGTGATCCGTGGGCAGCGCGCGGGATCAGGGGACGCGGTAGGCGGTGAGGCCGAGGAGGACCAGGACGGCGGCCACAGCGAGGCGGGCGAAGGCGAGGGTGCGGAGGCGGCTGTCGGTGCGATTCTGCCATTCGAAGAAATCGCGCAGGCGCCACGGCGAGATCGTGAGCCAGATGCCGGCGATGATCCACGCGTAGGCCAGGCCCGCGATCACCCAGCGCCACTCGGAAACATGCCAGCGCGCGGTGTCGACCATCAGCTTGGCGAGCAGGAGCAGGACCAGGGCGAGCCCGCGCGAGGCGAGGAAATCGTTCACATAGACGCACGTCAGGACGCCGATGGAGGCGAAGCCGGCGAGAAGGTACGGCTTGAACTTGGTGAAATCCGCCAGGGTCTCGCTCTGGACGTGGCCCAGGAACCACGCGGTCGCGACCAGCGTCAACAACCACCCGAGCGGCTGCGAGCGCGGAAACGAAGCGGACCACCGCCGCCATTCCGCGGGCTTGCTGAGCTGCCAGACTTGCGGCACGGCGACGCCGATGCCGAGAAGGATCGAGAGCTGGGACAGGGTCATGGACATGGTAGACGGAGGCGGAGGCGGAGTTGCGGTTCAGTTCTCGTCGAGGCCGACCACCGCAGGGTCGCCGTACAGGGTGAAGCAGCCCTTGCGCACAATTCGCACGTCCATCGTCCGGCCAATGTGCCGCGCCGCACCCTCGAACACGACGATCTTGTTGCAGCCGGTGCGGCCTTCCAGACGGCTCGCGTTCCTGTGGCTCGGTCCTTCAACCAGGATCCGGACGGTATGGCCCACGAGTGCTGCGTACTTGAGATCGCCGATTTCGTTGATCGCCGCGAACAATCGCGCGTGGCGTTCCTCGATGACCGGGATCGGGATCTGGTCTGGCAGCGATGCCGCGGGCGTGTCGCGACGCGGTGAGTACTTGAAGAGGTAGGCCTGATCGAATTCGGCCTGGCGGACGAGGGTCAGCGTTTCCTGGAAATCCGCCTCGGTTTCGCCGGGGAACCCCACGATCAGATCGGTGCCGATGCCGATTTCGGGCCTGGCCCTGCGCAGCTTGCCGAGGATTTCGAGGAACCGGTCCCGGGTGTACCCGCGGTGCATCGCCCTCAGGATCCGATCGCTCCCGCTCTGCGCCGGGATGTGCGCGGACGGACAGAGCTTCGGCAGCCGCGCGTAGGCCTCCACGAGGTCGTCCCCGTAGCCCTTCGGGTGCGGTGAGGCGAAACGGATCCGCTCCAGTCCGTCGATCGCATGCACGGCATCGAGGAGCTGGACGAACGGGCTGAGGTCGTCGCGGACCGGAATCGTGCGGCGCCCGTAGCTCGTGACAATCTGACCGAGCAGGGTCACCTCGCGGACGCCGCGGTCCACCAGTTCACGGCATTCGGCCACGATTTCGTCGATGCCCCGGCTGCGTTCCTCGCCGCGGGTGAAGGGGACGATGCAGAAGGTGCAGTGCTGGTTGCAGCCCTGCATGATGCTCACGAAGGCGGTGATCCCCGCCGTTCCCGGACCGGCGTCGACGTGGGCGCGGATTGCGGATTCGCTGCCGGGTTCGGCCGCCGTGTCGACGACGATTGCGTCGGGGGTCTTTCCGGAGAGCAATGCGTCGAGGTGCTCCCCGGCGTGGTGGGATTTTTGGGTGCCGAGGACCAGTCGGACCCCGGGCACCTGGGTGGTGAGCTCGGCGCCGCGGCTTTGGGCCATGCAGCCGAAGAAGCCGAGGACGGTTTCGGGGCGGTGGGCGAGGGCGTTGCCCACGAGGGCGCGCATCTTGCCGATGGCCTTCTGCTCGGCGAGATCCCGGACACTGCAGGTGTTCAGCAGGATGACATCCGCACCGGCCGCCGAATCGGCGCGCGAATAGCCACGGGCCGCGAGTTGGGCGAGGACGGCCTCGCTGTCGCGCTCGTTCATTTGGCAGCCGTAGGTCTTGATGAAAACGCTGGGCATCTCGGGGACGGGGGATCATCGATCAAGCAGGCGGGGACCCGCTTGAAAGGCGGGCGGAAGCTACGGGAGGTCTCCTGCCTTGGAAAGGGGCAAGCTCGGGGCGCGGGGACGAATGGGTTGGCTGGGGTGTCGTGCATCCACGCGTTGTTGGTAGGGCGCGCACTCCGCTGCGCGCCGGCATTTAGGGGCTCAGGTTCGGGGTGCCTTGGGAGGGCGGCGGGCAAGGGACTGCCCGCCCTACCGTCAACCTGGGGATGCACCGGGGGGGGGTGGGCGATGAATTGGTGCAATTGACAACCAAGTCGTTGACGACACTGATCCGGTTCCTAGTCTGGTGCCTCGACCAATAACCGCGAGGACTGGGGCCAATGTTCCCCGGGGCGGGGCATCCAACGAAAATCAACTTTCTCACCAGATGGCCAACATCGAACTGGACGGCAAGACGTACCCACTCTCCATCGTCGTCGGTACGGAGCAGGAGAAGGCGTTCGACATTTCCAACCTGCGGAGCCAGACCGGCTACATAACGCTGGACGACGGCTATGGCAACACGGGCTCCTGCCAGAGCAAGATCACCTTCATCGATGGCGAGAAGGGAATCCTTCGGTATCGGGGCATCCCAATCGAGGAACTCGCCGAGAAGAGTTCGTTCATCGAGACCGCGTACCTGCTGATCTACGGATCGCTTCCGAACCAGAAGCAGATGACGACGTTCTCGGACCTGCTGACCGAGTACCAGTACATCCATGAGGACATGCGGTACCACTTCCAGGGTTTCCCCACGGGTGCCCATCCGATGGCGATTCTGTCGGCGATGATCAATGCCGCGAGCTGCTTTGATGACGGCCTGATGCATTGGCGCTGGGGTCGGGGCTGCCAGTTCGAGCGGTATGCCGCGCGATTGCTGTCCCAGGTGCGGACCATCGCCGCGTTCTCGTATCGCAAGTCGGGGGGGCTGCCGATGATCTACCCTCGGCGGAGCCTGAAGTTCACGGAGAACTTCCTGCACATGATGTTCTCGAAGCCCTTCGAGGATTTCGACATGAAGCCCGAGGTGGCGCGCGCGCTCGACCTGATTTTCCTGCTGCACGCGGATCACGAGCAGAACTGCTCGACGGCCACGGTCCGGTTGGTGGCCTCGAGCCAGGCCAATCTGTTCGCCTCGGCCTCTGCCGGCGTCTGCGCGCTATGGGGTCCCCTGCACGGGGGTGCCAACCAGGCGGTGGTTGAGATGCTCGAGGAGATCCATCGCGAGGGTGATGACGGTTCGCGGTTCATCGCTGCAGCGAAGGACAAGACCAGCGGTCGCCGCCTGATGGGCTTTGGGCATCGTGTCTACCGGAACTACGATCCCCGCGCCCGGATCATCAAGGGAGCCTGCGATGCGGTGCTCGCGGCGCTGAACATCGACGACCCGTTGCTCGCCATCGCGAAGCACCTTGAAGAGGCGGCGCTGCGTGATTCGTACTTCGTCGAGCGCAAGCTCTACCCGAACGTCGATTTCTACAGCGGCATCATCATGCGGGCTCTCAGCATCCCCGTGGAGATGTTCCCGGTCATCTTCGCCATCGGCCGCATGCCGGGTTGGATCGCGAATTACCGCGAGATCATGGAAGACCCGAAGAGCCGCATCTACCGGCCGCGCCAGGTCTACATGGGCGCACCGCTGAACCACTACGTGCCGATCGAGCAGCGCACCTGAGCGGGAGTCGATCCCGGCTGCCGCACCTTCAAGAGAACCGCCCTCGCTTCGCCTTGGCGAACGGGGGCGGTTCTTTTTGGATCGGGCCGCCCGTGGAGGGCCGCGCTTCGCCGCGACCTCCGGAAAGCTGACCCGGATGCGGTGATGAGGGACCGCCACCCTCCATGGAATGAACCGGAATTCTGCCGGTTCCTCCTGATTATTTCTTCGGCTCTTCCTTCTTCACGGCCGGCGCCGGGGCATTCGTGGAGGGCGCGGGGGCGGCAAGTTCCGCGCCGGTATTGATGTCCAGGCCCGGGAGTGCCGCCTGCAATTTCTTGACGCCTTCCGGAGTCACCTTGGTCTGCCAGAGGTACAGGTTTCGGAGGTGCTTCAAGCCACGGAGGTGATCCAACGCGGCATCGGTCACCGCTGTGCCGTAAAGATTGAGGGAAACGAGGCTTGGGAGGCCTTTGAGCCGGGCCACGCCCGCATCCGTGACCAACGTAAGTTCGAGTCCGAGCACTTCAAGATGCGGCAGCGTCTCGAGCGCCGCGAGTCCCGCGTCCGTGATGCGCGTGGTGCCCAGGCGGACCTCGACGAGGCTGGTGATGTCCTTGAGCGGGGCAATCAGTTGGTCGGTGACGTTGGTGCCGAGGAGCCGGAGGTTGACTTCCTTCCATGGAACTCCCTGGGCGACCGGGCGGATTTCCACGCCGTTCTTGCCGATCACCGCAAGCGCCGTGGATTCTGCGGCGGAGGGTTTGAAATCTTTCGGCCTCTCGGGCGGCGGAACCGAGGGTCTGGCAGGCGCGGCGGGGGTCGATGCGGCGGTGTCTGGCGTGCTGGCCGGTGATGGCTTGGGCGTGCTGGCTTGGATCGTGACCCCGTCGGGCCAGTGGGCACCTTCCGCGATCCACGCGCCGATCGCGGCGATCTGCTGGGACGTGAGCGGTTCGCCGTCAGCAGGCGGCATGCGGTCGTCGTCGGTCTTGGGGAGCGTGATGCGCTTGCAAAGTTCGCTCGCCCCGGGATCGCCGGCCTTGACGATCGCCCCGTTCTTTCCGCCCTTGAAGAAGTCCGCCTTCGTGTCGAGGCGCAGCTTGGCCTTCTGTTTTTCCGGCCCATGGCATTCGATGCAGCGGGCCTGGAGGATGGGCGCGATGTCCTTGCCGAAATCGACGGCCCCCGGCGCCTGCGGTTGGAGGGCGAGGACAAGGACTCCGAAAGCGAGTGGGGCGAATCTCGAGGTGGGCATGGCGAAAAGCGTGTCGGACGGTGGATTGTCGGATCGGATCAGGTCGGGAACGAGCGGCCTCTATACCGCCGTTGTGCCGCAGATTCAAACTTTCCGATCAGCCTTCACTGTGCCGTATCCGTGGATTGCGAACCTTGCCGGGCTGGGACACTCTGGGTCCATGAAGCCGCGGGATCGATGGAGCCGCAGGGAGTGGTTGGCCACGGTGACGGCGGGGCTTTCCCTTCCGATGTTGGCGCGATCAGCACAGGTCGTCGCCCCCCCCGCCAAGGCGAGGCTCGGTATGCCAGGCCTCAAGCCAGGAAGAGTCGTGGCCGTCTCCCATCCCGGGTCCATCGTCGACGGGACGTTTCGCGCCGAACCGATCCGGCGCATGCTCGATGAGGGGATGATGGAATTGACCGATGCCGAGGACGCGACCCAGGCGTGGCGCCAATTCTTCGAGCGCGGCGACGTGGTGGGAATCAAGCTCACGCCCGTCGGCGGGCCTCTCGTCCAGAGCAGTGCGGAAGTCGTCCAGGGCATTGTCCGCGGGCTCGAATCCGCCGGGGTCCGCCGCCAGGACATCGTGGTTTACGATCGTTACCGGGATCAGTTCCTGTCCGCGGGATTCGACAAGTGGCTGCCTGACGGCGTGCGTTGGTCCTATGCCAGCGCGAGCTACGACGACGTCCAGCAGAAGATTGAGCGATATGATCCGGCCCATTTCATGGATCTGGCGGTGGTGTTGCCCGGGCAGGATCCGGGGAGTCCGGAGGCGCGGCGATCGTACGTGGCGAAGTTCATCACGCAGGAAGTGAACAAGCTGATCAATGTCCCGGCGCTCAAGGACCACCAATCGGCGGGGGTCACGCTCGCCCTGAAGAACCTGTCCCATGGACTGGTGAACAACGTCAGCCGGAGTCATTCCTCAGGCACACTCAATGTGTGCGGGGCCTTCATCCCCGCGGCGGTCTCGCTCCCGGTCATCCGCGACAAAGCGGTGCTGCACATCCTGGATGGCATCCGGGCCCAATACCATGGGGGCCCGAGTTCGCGTCCCCAGTTCGTATGGGAACATCGTACGTTGTATTTCGCGACGGATCCCGTGGCGTTGGACCGCGTGGGTTGGAAGGACATCGATCGGAAGAGGGTGTCGGTGGGCATGAAGCCCATCGCGGAGGCCAAGCCCGATGACGTGTCGAGCTTCCTGAACCGCCAGCCGGAGCATGTTGAGATCGCGGGGTCGCTGGGTCTTGGAATTTGGGACGAGCGGAAGATCGAGCTGCGTACGCGGCCGCTGAATGGATGAAGGACGGCCGTCCCTCGCGGGCGGATCCACAGACTGACGGTAGGGCGTGCACTCCGCTGCGCGCCGGCCTTGGGAGGCTTCCCATCAGGTAGCCTTGGGAGGGCGGCGGGCAAGGGACTGCCTGCCCTGCCTTTGCGGTTCATGGAGAGCCGGGTTTTCCAAAATTTGGACACGCATTGGGACCATGAACCGCCGGCCAAATCCCTCACCCGGCCTATGGCCACCCTCTCCCGCTGTGGG
>CAIMTB010000661.1 GCA_903844265.1 uncultured Verrucomicrobiota bacterium | reverse complement strand
GCGGCGGATTGGGCGGGCCGGGGATTTCTATACCAGCGTGAGTGTCGGGCCGCTGTTCGGGTTTCTGCTCGCGATGAGGTTTGCGGACCTTTGCGCGGGGATGGACCCGGTCACGTTTGTCGAGGCGGCAGCGCATGACGGGCAGCTTGCGGACGACATCCTGTCGGCGCTGGAGCGGCATCGACCCGGGTTTCTCGAGCGGTTGAGCTATCGGATCCTGGAACCGTCCGCGGTGCGGCGGGCGGAACAGGAGGTGCGCTTGGGTCGCTGGGGGTCGCGGGTCCGGTGGGCTTCGAGCTGGAGGGAATTGGAAACGCCCGTGGACGGCGTGATCGTTGCCAATGAACTCCTGGACGCATTTCCGATCCATCGGCACGCGTGGGATGCGGTCTCCGCGGCTTGGATGGAGGAGGGCGTGACCGCCGAGGGAGGGCGGCTTGTTTCGTGTCGTGCTCCGGCGGGGGAGTTGTCCTCGAGTCCTGTGCCGGAATTGCCGGAGGAGTTGCTCAGGGTGCTTCCCGATGGGTTCATCGTCGAATCGTGCCCCGCAGCGCTTGAATGGTGGCGGTCCGCGGCGGGGCATCTCGGGACCGGTTGGCTGGTGACCGCGGATTACGGTTTCGACGAGGCCAATGCGCTGCGACCCGAGCGGGCGAATGGGACGTTGCGGTCCTATCATCGTCACCGGATTGCGGACGACATCCTCGCGCATCCGGGGGAACAGGACCTGACGGCGCACGTTGATTTCGGCGCGGTGGTGCGGGCGGGCGAGGGGGTGGGACTGCGGACCGAGAGCATGGTCGCGCAGGGGCGGTGGCTTGGGGCTATTGCGGTGGAGTTGCTCGGACGGGGGGGTGGCGAGGCGATCTGGCTGCAATCCCAAACGCGTGCCCTGCAGACACTCACCCACCCGGTGCATCTGGGGAAGGCGATGAGGGTGTTGGTGCAGGGCGGGAAGCGGTGATCCGGGAGCGCCGAGGTGGCGGGCAGCCTCAACCAAGGGACAGGTCTTATATTCAGGTTGGGTTTGAGATTTCGCTGGCGGCAGGGGCGGGGATGCGTTGAATGGCGGGCGATGAGTTTGTCGCGGCGAGGCCTTTTTTCGGCGTTCCTGAAACCGCTCCAGTCCAAGGGCAAGGCGGTGAAGGCGGCGGCTGTGTCGCCGTTTGAGAAGACCGACAAGGTGGCGGTGATCCAGGGGCGGCATTGTCTGGCGTATCAGCAGAGTTACTGCTCGGTGTGCTATGAGCGGTGCCCGGTGCCGCAGGCATTGGAGTTCAACGAAGGCCTGCCGCGGGTGGTGCTTGAGATCTGCACGGGTTGCGGCATCTGCCGCGACGTCTGTCCGGCTCCGGAGAATGCGGTGTTGATGACCGAGCGGCGGGCGGGGTTCGGGGCCTAGGACCCGTGTGAACATCCCGATGGAGCGCGCCCTCCATCTTGGATGGGCGATTGCCGCCGGCGCGGCTCGCCGCTTAGAGTTGACGGATGCTCCGTTTCGTACGCCTCGCGCGTGTTGTCGCGGTCGTCGTGCTTCTTGCGAACGTCCTGTCCCGGGTCCATGCGGCCGGGGAGGATGACAGGCTGGCGCTTCTTGCGGGTCTGGTGCAGGACGATTCTCCGAAGGTCCGGCTCGAGGCTTTGCGCGCGCTGGCGAAGATCCAGTCGGCGCGTGCCGCGGAAATCGCACTCGGCGTGCTGGGCAAGCCGATGGATCCGACGCTCGATTACGCGCTGTGGCTGACGATCAACGACCTTTCCGAGGTGTGGGTTGCGGCGCTTCAGTCGGGTGCGTGGAAGCCTGACGGACGCGAGGCCCAGCTGGCGTTTGGCATGCGCGCGCTCAAGGCCGGGCAGGTGGGCCGCATTCTTGCGGTGGTGCTGGGGGACAGGCCGCTGGCGAGGGATGGTTCGGGACCCTGGATCGAGGCCATTGGGGCGGCGGGAGCTCCCGGGCATGTGGCTCGACTTCTGAACCAGGCTGCGGAGGGGGGCTTCGACGATTCCACGCGTTTGCGTGCTTTCAAGGCGATGGTCGAGGCGGCGCGTCTGAGGCAGGTGTTGCCCGACACGGATCCCGCGCGCTTGGATGCGTTCCTGGTCGATCCCCATGCCGGTGTTCGGGCGGAAGCCATTCGGCTGGCGGGCATGTGGAAGAAGGACGGCCACGCCGCGGTGCTGCTCAAGTCCATCGCCAGCCCGGGTCCGGTCCCGGGCGCGGAACGTACCCTGGTTTTCGAATCGCTGCGGCAGATCGGCAACCCAACGGTTCGGCGAGGGCTCGCGGGCCTGGCGGCGCCTGGCAATGACGCGAATGTCCGACGCTCGGCGTCGGTGGCGCTGGCAGCCTTGGATGCATCGAAGGGGTTTGCCGCGGTCATCGCGTCCGCCGAGACGCTTTCAGCGGAGGCTGAGGCGTTGGAGTTTTGGCGCGCGGCGATCGTGATCAAGGGCGCGTCGCTTCCGTTGCGTGAGGCGCTGGCGGACCGGAAGCTGTCGGAGACGGCGGCGCGCGCGGGGATCCGGGTGGCGCGGGAAGGCGGTCGCAACGACGTCGAGTTGGTGGCGGCTTTCGCCAAGGCGGGTGGGTTGGCGGCGGATGCCGAGAGAATGACGGGCGAACTCATTCGCGAGCTGGCCGCGAGGGCGGCAGAGAAGGGAGATCCGGGGCGTGGCGAAAGGGTGTTCCGGAGGGCGGACCTCGCCTGCGTCACCTGTCACGCGATCGGCGGCGCGGGTGGATTGGTCGGCCCGGACATGACGAGCATCGGGGCGAGCGCGCCGATGGACTACCTGGTGGAGTCGCTGCTGTTGCCGAGTGCGAAAATCAAGGAGGGCTATCACGCGGTGTGGGTTGAGACCAAGGACGGCGAGGAGGTGACGGGAACCGTCGCACGCGAGACGCAACAGGAGCTGTTTTTGAGGAACGCCTCGGGCAAGGAGGTGGCTGTGGCGAAGTCCAACGTCGTGCGTCGCGAGACCGGCAAGCTGTCGCTGATGCCGTCGGGGCTTCTCGAGCCGGTATCCGAGGGTGACCGTCTCGACCTGTTCGCGTTTCTCAGCCGGTTGGGGAAGCCGGGTGAATTTGACGCGAGCCGGGGCGGCGTGGCCCGACGGTGGTGGATTGCAAATGTGGTCCACACCGACCAGCAGGACAACATCGCGGACTGGTACTGGAAGCGTCCGTTGGACGACAAGCGATGGGCGCCCGTGTATTCGCTGGTCAGTGGCGGTCTGACGCGGTCGATCATGGACGAGGTCACCAAGGCCCAGGCGTGGACTTCCAAGGTGGCGCTCGTGGCGGCCACGGAGATCCAGCAGGCCACGGCTGGGAGCGTGCGGTTTCGGATGAGCGTGCCTGACGTGGAGTTGTGGATCGACGGGAAGCGGTTGGGGACTGGATCGGAGGTGCGTGGGGAGGTGTCTGCCGGGCGGCATCGGGTGGTGGTTGTGATGGATCCGCGTCGGGTGCCGGACGTGTTGCGGTTGGATGCGGAGGGCACGGCGTTCGTGTTGAACTGAGGGGGGGGTGCGACCGGACGATGTTCGGATGTTCGGTCGGGAGCGGGATTTCCCTTTCCGTGCGGCGTGACGAGGAGTCAGGCTTGGGGATCACCATGATACCCCGCATTTCATTGACCTTTTGTGTGCTCGCGTGGGCGGCGGCTGTGGCGGCTTCGGGCGCCGAGCTTCGCGTTGGCCTGATCGGGCTCGACACCTCGCATGCGACGGCGTTCACGAAACTGCTGAATGACCCGAAAGATCCGGCGCATGTGGACGGGGCGCGGGTTGTGGCGGCGTTCAAGGGAGGGAGCCGGGACATCGAGTCGAGTTGGACGCGTGTTGAGCAATACACCTCGGAGATCACCAACAAGTGGGGGGTGAAGATCTGCGACACCATCGAGGCGATGTGCAAGGAGGTGGATGTGGTGTTGTTGGAGAGCGTGGATGGGCGTCCTCATCTGGCGCAGGCGCGGCCGGTGATCGAGGCGGGCAAGCCGTTGTACATCGACAAGCCGCTTGCGGGTTCGCTGGGCGACGCGATTGAGATCTTCCGGTTGGCGAAGGCGAAGGGGGTGCCGGTTTTTACCGCGTCGTCGCTTCGGTTCGGGAAGGCCACGCAGGCTGTGCGTGGGGGTTCGATCGGGCGCGTGAGCCAGGCGGAGACCACGAGTCCGTGCCACCTTGATCCGACGCATCCGGACCTGTACTGGTACGGCATCCATGGCGTGGAATCGTTGTTCACCGTGATGGGGACGGGCTGCGAGACCGTGAAGCGTGGCCTGACGGCGAACGGCAAGATCGAGGTCGTTGGGACCTGGGCTGGGGGGCGGACGGGTGTTTATCGGGAGAGCGAGGGGTATGGTGGCAAGGCGGTTGGTGAAAAGGGCGAGTCGCCGGTGGGAGCGTTCGATGGGTATGCGCCGCTGGTGGTGGAGATTGTGAAGTTCTTCCAGACGCGGGTGGCGCCGGTGCAACCGGCGGAGACCATTGAACTGTTCGGGTTCATGTCGGCGGCCGACGAGAGCAAGCGGCGCGGTGGGGCGCCGGTGAGCGTTCGTGAGGTGTTGGAGAAAGCCGGATGGAAAGGAGAATGAGGTCTATGAAACGCGTTTTATCCGGGACGGCGAAGCGGGTCCTCCAGGGCGGCTTCGGAGTGGCTCTGCTCGGTCTGGCCTGTGTCGCGCTGGGGCAGGAGCCTTCCGAGGCCAACTACGACGAGGCGAAGGTGCCGGCGTACGTGTTGCCTGATCCGTTGAGGCTTGCGGATGGCCGTGAGGTGACCTCGACGCGGGAGTGGTGGGACAGGCGGCGACCGGAGATCCTGGAGTCATTCCGGAGCCAGGTGTACGGACGCAGTCCTGGACGTCCGCGGGGGATGCGATTCGAGGTGCTGTCGGTGGAGGCTCGGGCCTTGGGAGGTGAGGCCACGCGGAAGGAGGTGCGGGTGTGGTTGACGGGGAAGAAGGACGGGCCGTGGATGGACGTCCTGGTGTATCTGCCGAACTGGGTGCATGGCCGGGCGCCGGTGTTTCTGGGTTTGAATTTCGATGGGAACCACACGGTGACCTGGGAGACGGACGTGGCGATCACGCCTCGCTGGGTGTCGAATGATCCCGCCAAGGGGCGGGTGGATCATCGGGCGACGGAGAAGGCGCGAGGCTCGGCGGCATCGAGGTGGGCCCTGCGGCAGATCGTTGCGCGGGGTTATGCGGTGGCGACGGTGTATTGCGGTGATCTCGAGCTCGACCACGTGGATGGATGGAAGCAGGGCGGCGTACGTTCGATCTTTCGCGTGGGCGGCGAGCGGGAAGCCGTGGCTTCGAAGGAGCCGATCACCGAACTGGCGCCGGATGCGTGGGGTGCGATTGGCGCGTGGGCCTGGGGACTGAGCCGGGCGCTGGATTATCTGGAGACGGATCCGCGCGTCGACCCGAAGCACGTGGCGGTGATCGGTCATTCGCGGCTGGGGAAGACGTCCTTGTGGGCGGGGGCGCAGGACAAGCGGTTCGCGATGGTGATCTCGAATGATTCAGGGGAGGGCGGTGCCGCTTTGGCGCGCCGGTATTTTGGCGAGACCACGCGTCGTCTGAACAAGGTGTTCCCCCATTGGTTCTGCGGGAACTTCAAGCAGTACAGCGACCATGAGGATCGGATGCCTGTGGACCAGCACGAGTTGATCGCGCTGGCGGCGCCCCGGCCGGTGTACGTCGCGAGTGCGGAGAAGGATCTGTGGGCGGATCCGCACGGGGAATTCCTCGCGGCCCAGGGTGCGGAGCCGGTGTATGCGCTCTTCGGAAAGCCTGGTCTTGGCGTGAAGGAAATGCCGGCGCTCGATCGGCCGGTGGGCGCGTGGATCGGTTACCACATCCGCCACGGGGTTCACGATGTCACCGACTACGACTGGGCGCGGTACCTGGATTTCGCCGACCGCCATTTCCAAAGGCCCAAGCTCTGAGGCGGAGCCCCTTTATCGAGGGGATGACCCGGCCCGTTCGCGGGCGCGGGTTTCAAGGAGGCGCAGGTAATTCATGGCGGGCTCGTAGGGTGGCCAGGCCTGTTCGGTGGACTTGATGAACCACTCGCGCGCGGCGGTGTCGTTGCCCACCTGCAATTCGTGCCAGCCGAGGAAGCAGCTGGTGACGTAGCCCTGGGGGTCGAGTTCGTGCGCGTGCCTGAACCGCTCGCCCGCGTCGTCGTGCTTGCCGATCCAGTCGAGGCACATCCCCTCGCGGATGGGGAATGCGGGGTGGAAGCGGTTGGTCTCGCCGGCGCGATGGAACCATTGCAGCGCCTCGAGCGCGCGTTCCTTGAAGCCGTCCATCCCGGTGAAGGCGCGAAGGCGATGGACCTCGCCGATTTCGTAGGCGTTCCAGGCGTTGCCCGGCGCCAGTTTCCACGCGGCCGTCAGTTCCGCGAGTTGAGCGTCGGAGGCGATGGGAAATTTCGAGGAACGGACCAGATGAAGCTGCTCGCGTCCCCGGATTGCGAAGTCCCTGGCCAACACCGCGGCGAGCGTGAGGATTACGAGTGTCATCATCAGGCGCCAGGGGCGGCGTGACGAGACCCACCAGTCGTCGGTGGCGTAGCGTGAGTAGCCGGCGAGCAGGCCGATCCAGGTGATGGCGACGAGTGCGTTGCCCGGGATGTGGAAATTGAAGTCGGTGAGGCTGTGGGCGAGGAGCGCGGCGATGCTGGCGCATGCGCCCAGGACGAAGGCGTAACGGCCACTGCGCTTGACCTCGATGGAACCCGGGTCGCGTTTCACCTGGCGGAGAGTGCGGCCGGCTCCGTAGGCGAGGAGGGCCCAGGGCAGGACTGCGACGGCGGTGCCGGCCACGCCCCAGTCGGCGAGGGCGTTGAGGTAGTCGTTGTGGGCGCGTTCGGGTTCGCCGTGGGCCCAGAAGGTGCGGTAGGACTTGAAGCGTTCGTTGAAATGCGCCGGGCCGACCCCGAACCACGGGTGATCGCGCCACATGGCGATCGTCGGGCGCCAGATGTTGGGCCGGGAATTGCGGGCTTTTGGGTTGAGGTCGTGCGAGGTCTCGAGCCGGCGCTTCATCATTTCGCTGCGGAACGAAAAGCCGATGGCGACGGCCGCGATCACTGCGATCGAGGCCAGTGCGGGCCATCGGTAGTCGCGGCTGCGCGTCAGTGTGACCAGGACGCACATCATCCCGAATCCGGCGGCGAGCCAACCGCCGCGCGAGAAGGTGAACGTCAGGCCTGCGAGCATGACGAGTGTGGCATAGACGAGGAGCACCCGGCCGAGCGCCTTCATCCGGCTCGCGATCGTCATCGAGAGCGTCAGCGGGAGGAGTAATTCGAGGAGGCCAGCGAAATGGTTCGGGTTCACGTACGACCCGCTCCCGCGCCGCAGGTATTCGGGATCCACGCGGTCCATTCCCCACACGGTGTTCTGGCCTGTTGTGGCCTGCCAGACCCCGTAGAAGCACAGGAGGGTGGCGAGCCCGACCACGAACCAGGCGAGCCCCTGGGCGGCGTCCTGACGATGGAGGTTGTTGAGGACGACGAGGAACAGCGCGGTGTAGGTGAGGATCCGCATCACCTCGCCCCAGGCAAGGTACGGAATGTCGGCCTCGGTTGCGCGCCACACGGCCCATCCGGCGAAAATCAGGACGCCCCAGCAGACTGGAGGCCAGAGCAGGCGGTGGCTCTTCACGCTCCAGATCCGGACCAGCCAGACCAGCGCGGCCAGCGCGACCAGTGCTTCGACGATCACGAAGTCCCGGGGGCGGACACCGCCGAACGCGAGGATGCCGAAACCCAGCGCCGTTCCAACGAGCGCGAGGATCAGCCGCTCCAGCCAGGCATCCCACCGTTCAGCGTCCATGAGGCGAAGAACCTAGCAGGCGCGTGATTTGTGGCTCAATCGAAACCGCAAAGCCACGCGCTTCATCACCGGCTGTTGCGGGCCCGCTTCGCCGCGAGGGCCTCTCGGAGCGCGGGCAGGGGGAGTGTGTTGACGACGTCGTCCCGGGTGAGCCAGCCCTTGCGGGCCAGCCCGGCGCCGAGCCTGAGGAAGGCTGTGTGTTCAAGCCGGTGGGCGTCACAGTTGAGGGCGCACTTCACACCCCGCTCGCGGGCTCTGCGCCAAAGGCGCCAGTCGAGGTCCAGCCGCCACGGGCTCGCGTTCAGCTCGATCCAGGTGCCGGTCGCGGCGCAGGCATCGATCACCGCATCGAGGTCTACCTTGTAGGCCTCGCGCTCGAGCAGGAGCCGGCCGCTCGGGTGGCCGATCATGTGCACGTGGGGATTCTCGGCCGCACGGATCAGGCGCCGGGTGTTCTCGGCTTCGTCGCCGGCGGGGTCGTGCAGGCTGGCGACGACGACTTCGAGCTGGGACAGCACATCGTCGGGGAAGTCGAGGCCGTCGCGCAGCACGTCGACTTCGGTGCCGGACAGGAGCTTGAAGTCATATCCCTCCTCGGCCAGCCGGCGGTTGATGTCGGCCACGTGGTGGAGTTGTTGGCGGACCCTGTCCACGCTGAGGCCGTTGGCCTGGAACGACGCGCGTGAATGGTCGGTGATCGCCCAATAGGACAGCCCGAGTTCGATCGCGTGTCGGGCCACGTCCTCCGGGTTGTTCCGGCCGTCGCTCCAATCGGTGTGGTTGTGGAGGGAACCCTTGAGGTCGGTCCATTCCAGCAGGCGCGGTATTTTTCCCGTCTCGGCGGCTGCGAACTCACCGCGGTCCTCGCGCAGTTCGGGCGGGACCGGATCGAGTCCGAGTTGCTCGAAGATTTCCTCTTCCGTGCGGCAATCGACCCGCAGCGAGGGGTCGCGGGTTTCCTCCGTCGACCGGAAAAGGCCGTGTTCATTGAGCCGCAAGCCTCTCGCGATGGCCCGCTGGCGCATCACGACCGTGTGCTCTCTGCTGCCGGTGAAGATGGCGAGGGCGGGGGCGAATTCGATGTCGGCGACGACGCGCAGGTTGGCCTGCAGTCCGCTTTCGATCACGACACTGGCCTTGGTCTCGCCGCGCGCGAGGACGCTCGCCACGCCCGGCAGCGAGGCGAAGTAGTCGAGAACCGGCTCCGGATTTTTCGACGACACCAGGAAATCGAGGTCGCCGACCACATCGTTCCAGCGGCGCAGGCTTCCGGTCGTGGCACAACGGATGACCTCGGGATGTTCGCGCAACGCGTCCAGGATCGGGGTGGCGGCGTGCATCGCGTCGAAGAGCCGGTGGCGCGAGGCGAACCGTCTCCGTGGTGCGATTCCATCCTCCGGGAGCATGTCTGGGACGGTGTCCCTGTTCGGGAGGCGGGTCACGGTGCGAGGCGGTTGATGACCCACGGCCCGTCTGGATCTCGGCTGTAGAGGAAGCGGTCGTGCAGGCGGCTTTCACCGCCCTGCCAGAATTCGAAGTCGCGCGGCACCACGCGGAATCCGCCCCAGAAGGACGGCAGGGGGACTTCGCCTTCGCGGAACTTTCGTTTCATCTCATCCCATTTCATTTCGAGGATGGCGCGTGTGGAGATGACGCGGCTTTGCGGGGACACCCAGGCGGCGAGTTGGGAGCCGAAGGGGCGCTTCACGAAGTAGGCCAGGACCTCGGCGGTGCTGGTCTGCTCGGCGACGCCGTTGATGGCCAGCTGCCGCTGCAGGGGCAGCCAGGTGAAGAGCAGCGAGACGTTCGGATTCGACGCGATCTGTTTTGCCTTGCGGCTTTCGAGATTGGTGAAGAACACGAACCCCCGATTGTCCCAATGCTTCAGCAGCACCGTCCGGGTGCTGGGCCGGCCGGCTTCATCCACCGTCGCCACCGTCATGGCGTTCGGCTCGAGCAACCCGGCCTCGCACGCCTGCTTGAACCAGAGTCCGAATTGGTCGAACGGATCGGGCCGCAGGTCCTGCTCGTCGAGGCGGTCCAGCGTGTAATTCACACGCATGGCGGCCAGTTGGGATTCGGTGGAGGGCGGGGTCATCGATTCAACGGCGGGTCACTTCGTTGCCTTCACCTCGATGACATCGTGGGGTGCGGACTCGCGTTGGCCGGCGGAGGTGACGCGGATGAAGCGGGCCTTGGAGCGGAGCTCGGCGAGGTCGATGGCGCCGAGGTAGCCCATGCCTGACTGGATCCCGCCGATCAGCTGGGTGAGCACGAAGTCGATGGAGCCGGTGAGTTCCTTGAGCGCCTCGACGCCTTCTGCGGCGATCTTCTGGTTGCTGCCGCGGGTATGGCCGTAGCGGGCGGCGGCGCCGGCCTTCATTGCGGCGAGGCTGCCCATGCCGCGGTACTGCTTGTAGACCTTGCCGCTGATTTCCAGCGTTTCGCCGGGGGCCTCGAAGCAGCCCGCGAATATGCCGCCGCAGATGACCGCATGTGCCAGCGTGAGCGCCTTGACGATGTCGCCGGACTTGGTGATTCCGCCGTCGGCGATGAGCGTGACGCCCTTGGCAGCGGCGGCGCGTGCGGCGACGTGGAGTGCGGTGAGTTGCGGGATGCCCACGCCGGCGACGAGGCGGGTCGTGCAGATCGAGCCTGGGCCCTGGCCGACCTTGATGGCGCTGGCGCCTGCATCTGCGAGGTACTCGACGCCTGCGGCGCTGGTGACATTGCCTGCGATGATGGGCAGCCCGGGGTGGGCCTGGCGTATCATGCGGACGGCTTCACCGACGCCCTTGCTGAAACCGTGCGCTGTCGAGACGGCAACCACGTCGAGACCACGGTCGACGAGGGCTCCGAGGTGGCTGAGGAGGTGGTCGCGGTCGATCTCGCCGAAGGCGTTGCGCGTGGCGGAAACGGCGGCGCCGCACACCAGGCGGAAGTCGGCATCGCGTGCGGGCTTGAACTGGGCCCGACGTTCCTGGGTGATGCGCTCGATGTCGCTCAACGTGAACAGGCCGTGGAGTCGATCATCGTCCTCGACGACCAGCAGTTTGTGGATCCCGGGGGTTTCCGAGAAGAACCTGTCGGCCCTTGCGATCGGGTCGTTGCCAAGTTCGCTGACGTTCAGCGTGTGGACCTGGGATCGCGGGGTGAGTGCTTCGGCGACGCGGCGTGCGGCGTAACGCGGCTTGACCACGTGTCCGGGCAGGAGGCCGACCAGCCGGTTCGAGGCATCGACAACAGGGAAGGTGCTGAATGAGAACCGGCGATCCTCGATCATGCGGAGGACGTCGCCGATGAGTTGGTCCGGTGAAACCTGGATGGGTTCCTGGATGAGTCCGTGGACATGGTTTTTGACACGGCTTACCTCACGGAGTTGGTCCTTCTCCGGCATGTTGTAATGGATCAGGCCGAGGCCGCCATTGAGCGCGATGGCGATGGCCATGCGGGCCTCGGTCACGGTGTCCATGTCCGCCGAGATGATCGGGATGTTGAGGGTGAGGCCCTCGGTCAGTTGTGTCGTGAGCTGGGTGTCCCGCGGGAGGATCTCGGAATAGAGCGTGGCGAGCGTGACGTCGTCGTAGGTCAGCGCCACGTGCCGGTGGGTACGGAAGAAATCACCGGCCGGCAGATAGAACTCGGAGTCGATCGGATGTGGCGTTTCTGCCATGGGAAAAGCTGCGGAAGAGGCGGCACGGGACGCAACGACGAAGTTCCGGGGGATTCCGAGTCTCGGCGCTGTTGTCAGCGCACATAGATGGGGTTCGAAAGGATCCAGCAGCGGTCCTCGCCGTCGAGGCGCAGCCAGCCCTCGACCCGGTACACGCCTGGTTCGTGGACGCGGTGCCGAAGGGAATAGCCGCGGGCGAACGCCGCCTGTGTTCCGTTCCGGATCAGTCGTATCCGACTGCAGGGGAGAGGGAATCGTGCCTGAAGTTCCAGCGAACCGCCCAGGTGGATTTCGTCCCCGACCCAGGCGGTTGGTGCCTCGGCCGAGCGCGCGTTGGCTTCGAAGCGGAACCCGGATGAATCACCCATCCAGTCGAAGGCCACGAACGCGCGGCCGCGTCGCAGGGCTTCGCGGATCGACGGTTCGTCAAGTGAAGGAGCGAGAACATGGGTGCAGACGCTGTGAAACGAGGGCAGGTACGGGTCGAAATCGAGCCGCACGAGGCTGTCTCCGGGCCGGTGCCCTTTCATGAGTTCGCGGATCGAAGGGCGGAGCAGGGCGGAGACCCGCTGCATCCTGTCGTCGGGGTCGATACTGGTGCCGATGATGACCGTGTTTTCGTCGGCCATTTTCACGACGAAGACCTGATTGTGATGGCAGTCGTTGGCTGCCACGCCGGTGAGGCGGCGGCGCGGAGTTTCGCTGTCCCATTTTTCAAGATAATCGGAGGGGTAATCGATTTGTGCGGCGAGGATTTCATCAGGGAAGCGCCGCAGGGCCTCGGCCAACACCGCGACTTCGCGGGCGTTGGTCAGCTTGAGCGCGAGCGCGATCAGGGTGGTGCGGTCGCGCTTCGCATCCCAATGACGGTTGTAGATTTCCAGACCGTCGAGCCCTTCCATCGAGTGATCGAAGCGCTCCTCGATGTGCGAGAGAAACGCGAGACCGCCATGGGTGGTGACGCTGCGGAGCAACTCAGGCACCGGCAGGTCCATCCGGTCCATGATGGAGGCCTGCGGGTGGATCAGGAAGCCGCGCGCCTCGGATCCGGGGATGAACAGCACTCCTTCGTGAATCCCGCGCCAGCCAGCCATGAAATCGCGCGGTGGCCGGAAATGATCCGAGAGCAGGATGACGTGGACGCCGGCGCGTTTCGCGTCGGCGAGCATTTCGGGAAGTGTGCCGCCGGTGTGGGCGGAGTCGCTGGCGTGGGAATGGCAGATGACCCGGAATTCGCGGAGGCCCTGGACCGGCGGAACCTCGCGGCGCTGTTTCGCGAGATTCCCAATGTCGGTGTGGACCGCCTCGAGCCTCGGGATGCGCATGCGCTCGAGGGTTGAGAGCCGTCGCGTCGGCGGTGCCGTCGGATTCTCGGGGAACCGGCCGTCACCGAAAAAGCACAGGAGGCTGGCGACGAGCGCCGCGGGGATTGAGATGGATGGAATCGCAGACACGCGTGGGGGAGGGGGCGAGCCAGCAACGCTGGCGCCTCACAGTTTGGGCGTGATCTCGATCACACCGTCCCGGATCTCGACGGTGGATTGTTCATTCCCCGGAGTGAACAGGCGCAGTGGTCGTGCAGGCTGGCCGTGCACCTGGACCTTCAGGTGGCGGGCCTCGGCGGTGACATCCAGCGTGACGTCGTGGAGGCGGATGCCACGCACCGTGAGCCTGGGCCAGGCCGCTGGAAGGCGAGGCGCGATGAGGCAGCCGTCCAGGCGCGGATGAAACCCGAGGAACCCGTAGAGCATCGCTTGCGGGACCATGACGCTTTCGAAGAATTCGGCGTCAAGCCCGAGACCGCCTGCAGTACCGCCGCCCTGGAGGGTGCCGTGCGTCTTGTCGGCGTAGTATTTGCGGTAGCCGCCGGCCTTCTGGACTTCGTCAAACCACTGCAGGATTTCGCGGAGGCGGTTCCAAGCGTCGTCGGGTCCGTTGACTTCGAGTCGTGCCATGAGGTCGTGGAACGAGAACCCGAGCACGGCACCGCCGTCCTGGACCTGGCCGCCAAAGGGGATGCTGGCGGGATCAGACCAGCCCCAGAAGTAGGTTTCGGTGTTTCGACGCGTGGTGGCTCGGGGCCCGAAGCGCCAATGATAAATGTCGGCGCCGGTCGAGGTGTCACCGGGCGCCAACCGGCGTCCGTCGATCCAATCGCGGATGGACTTGGCCTGGGTCTGGCCGGCGAAGCCGTAGTAGATCGCCTCGTTGTTCACGAAGGTGAAACCGTAGTCGTAGGCCCGCCCTTCGGCGTCGCGCCAGCCTGCGAAGCGTTCGGTCTCGTCGACCCAGAAGTGGTCGTTGCCGTGTTCCTGCATCGCGTTGGCGAGCGTGAGCAGCTCGTTGGCCTCAAACTGGAGCGGGCCGCCGGGAAGGTTCCACTCGGGGTGGTGTGCGATCTGACGTTCCATCGCCGCCATGCGTCGGATGGCGTCGAAGTAATAGATTGTCGCGAGGGTGTCCTCGCCGCCGAAGGGAAGGAGGTCCCAGTAATTGTTACCCACGCCGTCGCCCTGTTTCAGCGTGCGTTTGCCGGCCGCATTGATGAGGTGGCCGCTGCGGCCGTCGTGTCCGATCCAAGGCACTGACACGACATTCTTTTCCGGGATCTTGAATTCACGCAGGGCCCAGGCCAGTGCGAGGCGCATGCGCTGCACGTTGCGCCTCAGGAAATCGAGATCGCCACTCCACCGCGCGTAGTCGTCGCACGCCTGGATGTACACGGCGTTGTTGATGTTGTGCCGGCTGTCGATCGCGGTGAACACGCGCTGCAAGGTCAGCTTCGAGCCGGGCGCGACACGCGAGAAGTTCAGCCGGAACTGCACGCTCTTTCCCGTCCAGCCGGGCTGGCGGTACATCGGGACGCTGACGTCCTCGACCGCGTCATCGCGCGAGGGGCCCTCGAGCTGGAGGGTGCGGTCGGCGGGGAATTCCTTCTCACCGTCGGCCCGCCAATCGAGCGAGACCCTCGACGAGGGACCGAGGCCGTGGGCGGACCATTTCAGTCGGAGGAACGGTGCCACGTGGGTGTCGAGAGCGAATTCGGGCGAGGCAAGTGATGCGTCTGCACCGTCGAAACGCAGGGTCCAGCCGGTGGTGGCGTCGAGGGCGTCGGTGGTGGCGCCGGTGACGGTCCAGTTGGTGACGGTGGTGGTGCGGTGGATTCCGAAACCTTCGCCGTATGGAACCCCTGCGACGGTGAACATCCAGCCGGTGCCACCGGCCTGGGTCCAGAGCGGGAACGGCCAGCCTTCGCTGTGCGCGAGGCCCTCGTGTTGCTGCGTCGAGACGTAGCCCTCGGCGTCGATGCGGCGGCGAAGCAACCGCTCCCGGTAGACCGAGCGCAGGTCCGTGGTGGCCGGCGCGTTGGTGGTGTCGAGCCAGAGCACGGACATCGGCACCCAGGGATCCCAGAGGGTGGTGTCCGGACCGAGGACGCGGTGGAGGCGGAAGAGTTCCTCCAGGCGTGCCAGTTCGCGTTCCTGGCCTGGAACCTCGAAGATTTCCGCGTTGGATTTCGAGGCGATGCAGGCGGACAACGCGAAGGCGGCGGAGAGCGTGAGTCGAAGCACGTGCTGAGGTAAGCTCTCGACGAAGCGCAGGGCAAGCCCGGGGCGGTTACATGGGTTCGCGCGGGGCGAAGGGATCGGGACGTGTCGGGGGAAGCTCGGGCCCGAAAAAACTCACGCCGCCCGCCGTTCGTGCTGCGTGGATGCTGCGAAGGCTTCGGTCATCGGGCCTTCGCCGATGTCCTGGGATGAAGCACCACCTTGTCGGGGTCGACTTCGAGCCGGTCGAGTGCGCGGACGGCGAGGTCGAATTCGGGGCGGTGGTTCAGGCGTTCAGCGAGGTTCCACTTCTGGGTCTGGCGCAGGATCCAACCGGGGGCTGGGCGACCGTTGGCCTCGAGTTTGCTGATGCGAAGGTCGAGTTGTCCGTTGGCGAGGTGGGGTGTGATCGTCGCGATCCCGTTGAGGTAACGGCCGCGCAGGGAGTCCTTGCCGGTGGTGTCGAGCGGTGCGCAGAACTGGATCCGGAAATCCTTGTCGCGCAGTTCGACGAAGGCGTTTTTTCCAAACGGCCCGAAATGCAGGGCGAACACGTTGAGTTCCTCGGCGGTCAGTTCGAATTCCGGGATCTCGCGTTCGGGATGGAGGAACTGGAGGGCATAGGCATCCCAGCGCTCCTTGAGGACCGGGTATTTCTCGGCGGCGCCTTCAATGGTCGGGAGGGGCCTGGCCTGGGTGGACGTGTAGGTGCGGACGAGGTGGTTCCAGTAGAGGATCGCGGACACGACCAGCGTCACGACAAGGACGCACGCGGCGCCAAGGAGCCAGAGGAGATAGACCCACCAGCGACGGCGTCTGCGGATGGGACCGGGCATCGGGTCGTTCACGAAGCGGGCGCCTTGAATTTGGGCGATTGGCTGAGGAAACGGATCGGGTTCTGGTAGATCACGCGGTCGATGGCCTCGGCGGCCCAGCCGCGTCGTCGCATTTCGAGCGCGGTATGGGGCACGGCGAGCGGGACGCTTTCGCCCCAGTCGCAGGCCGAGTTCATCCAGAGTTTCTCGGCGCCGTAGTCGTCGAGGATGTCGACGGCGCGGGCCGGGGTGCATTTGCTGATCGGGTAGAGCGTCATGCCTGCCCAATGGCCGCGGTTGAGGACGAGGCGAACGGTGTGTTCCTCGACGTGGTCGATGATCACGCGTCCGGGCTGGATGCGAGGATCGTTGGCCAGGACCTCGAGGATGAGGCGGGTGCCTTTGAGCTTGTCCTCGAGGTGGGGCGTATGGACGAGGATGAGTTGGTCGTGACGGGCGGCGAGGTCGACGTGCATCTCGAGCACGCGGAGTTCGTTGCGGGAATTCTTGTTCAGCCCGATCTCGCCGATGCCAAGCACGCCGGGGCGGTCGAGGAACTTGGGAATCAACCCGATGACCTCGCTGGCAAGCTGGACGTCCTCGGATTCCTTGGGGTTGATGCAGAGCCAGGAATAATGCGCGAGACCGAATTTCGCGGCGCGCCTGGGCTCATGCTCGGTGAGCTGGCAAAAATAATCGTGGAAACCCTGGGCGGAACTGCGGTCGAACCCGGCCCAGAACGCGGGCTCGCAGACGGCCGCGCAGCCGGCGGTGGTCATGGCGACGTAGTCGTCGGTGACCCGGCTGACCATGTGGGCGTGGGGTTCGATGTAGCGCATGGAGGTGGGCGTTGCTGGATCGCGGCGGCGGCGAAACTCACGCGGCGGATGCGGCGGGGGCGGCGGCGGGCGTGATGGAGGGTTGCCCGGGTGTTGGGTTCGAGGCGGGCGGGGCTGCTTTTTCGAGCGTAGCGATCCGGGCCTCGAGTTGGTCGACGAGGCGGGCGATGTCGGGGAGGCGTTGGATGGAGATGTATTGGCGTTTGGCCTGTTTCTCGGGAACGGCGGGGGACGCCAGCCATTTTTCGCCGTCGGGGATGTGGTTCATCACGCCCGACTGGGCGCCGATGGTGACGCGGCTGCCGATCTTGAGATGGCCGGCGATGCCGACCTGGCCGGCGATCGTGACGTAGTTGCCGATGCGCGTGCTCCCGGCGATGCCGACCTGCGAGATGATGAGGCAATGTTCGCCGGTGACGACGTTGTGGGCGATCTGCGCGAGGTTGTCGATCTTGGTGCCGCGGCCGATGACGGTTGCGCCGAGGGCGCCACGGTCGACGGTGGTGTTGGCGCCGATCTCCACGTCGTCCTGGACGATCACCGAACCGACCTGCGGGATCTTGCGATGGACGCCCTGGTCGAAGACATAGCCATAGCCGTCGGAGCCGATGACGGCGCCCGCGTGAAGCCGGACGCGTTGCCCGAGTTGGGTTCGGGCGTAGAGGACCGCATTGGGGTAGAGGCGGGAGTCTTCGCCGATCTGGCAATCATCACCGACGTGGTTGCCGCCGAACAGTGCGACGCGGGGTCCGATATGGACGCGATCGCCGACGACGCAATGCGGGCCGATGTGGGCGGAGGGGTCGATTTCGGCGGTGGCGGCGACGATGGCGGAGGGGTGGATGCCGGGGGCAGGAATGGATTCGGGAAAAAAGAGGGGCAGGACACGGGCGAACGCGATGCGCGGGTGGGTGACGCGGATGAGCGTCTTGCGGCTGGGGGGAAGGTCGACGCCGACGAGGATGGCTGCGGCAGCGCTGTTGTCGGCGGCGACGAAATAGACCTCGTTTTCGGCGAACGTGAGGTCGCCTGCCTTCGCGGTGTGGGCAGGCGCGAACCCATTCAACTCAAGGTCGGGATTGCCCTCGACGGTTCCTCCGAGGCTGGCGGCGACCTGGCCGGTGGTCATGGTTGGGGAAGGTTGGATGGGGTCGGTTGAAAGGGGTCAGATACCACGGCTTGAGACGACCCGGTTGTCCTGGTCGAGGACGATGACGCGGGGTTCCCATCCGCTGGCACGGGCGGCGTCGACCTCGGTGAAGGACATGATGGTGATCCGGTCGCCGGCCTTGCCGAGGAGTGCGACGGCGCCGTTGAGTTCGATGGCGCGGGAACCACGGGGGCCCTTGATGACGTAGGTTTCCCAGCGGGCGGCGTTGGCCATGTTGCCGCAGAGAATCCGCTCATAGGCATGGAGGCCGGTGGCCTCCATGAAGTCTTCGTCGATGGTGAGGCTGCCCTCGTAGTTCACGCTGGCGGCGGTGACGGTGGCGCGATGAATCTTGGATTTGAGCAGATGCACGAGCATGCGACGTGGTCGGAGGCCGTCCGCCGGGTCGCCTTCGCGCGGGGCGCTGGCAGGTCCGGTGGAGAGCGTCTGACCACGGCGCACGCTGGGGGATTTCCAAGGCGGGGACAACCATCCATTTACTCCGCACATTTACTCCCGGCGTTGACGTTGCGCGGGGGTGCGGGCGAGGATCGGGTCCTCGATTCCGCGAATTCAAACAGGCGAAACTCCAATCCATTCCCCGTATGGCAGACAAAGTCCTCCGAGTCGGCATGGTCGGCTACAACTTCATGGGCAAGGCCCACTCGAATGCGTGGCGCCAGGTGAACCACTTTTTCCCGGACCTGCCCGCGAAGGTCGAGTTGCACACGCTTTGTGGCCGGACCAAGGACGCCACCGAGAAGCACGCCGGGATCTACGGGTGGAACCGGACGGTCAATGATTTCCAGGAGCTGCTGGACAATCCGGACATCGACATCATCGACATCACGAGCCCGAACAACCAGCACGCCGAGATGACCATCCGGGCGTGCAACGCGGGCAAGGCCGTCCTGTGCGAGAAACCGCTGGCGATGAACGTCGCCGAGGCCGAGGCCGTGGTCGCGGCGGCGAAGAAGAACAAGACCATCAACATGGTCTGCCACAATTATCGTCGCGCCCCGGCGATCGCCTTCGCCAAGCAGATGATCGAGAACGGCGACCTTGGCGACCGCTTCTTCCATTTCCGGGCGCGCTATGCCCAGGACTGGATCGTCGACCCCGAGTTCCCGCTGGTCTGGCGCTTGCAGAAGAGCGTCGCCGGTTCCGGTTCCAACGGCGATCTCGCGGCGCATCTGATCGACGTCGCGCATTTCCTCATCGGCGGCATGAAGGAAGTCTGCGGCCTGATGGAGACCTTCGTGAAGGATCGCCCCGTTCTGGCCGAGGTGAAGGCCGGGTTGAGCGCGACGGCGGGAAAGAAGCGAGGCAAGGTGACCGTTGATGACGCGGTGAGCTTCATCGGCCGCTTCAAGAACGGCGCCGTCGGGAACATCGAGGCGACCCGCTTCGCCACCGGCCACAAGAACGGGATGGAATTCGAGATCAACGGCAACAAGGGCTCGATCATCTTCAACTTCGAGGACATGAACCGCCTCAAGTACTTCAGCGTCGACGATCCGGTCGGGAAACAGGGCTTCCGCGACATCCTGGTGTCCGAGGGCGTGCATCCGTACTGGAAGGCCTGGTGGCCTCCGGGACACATCATCGGATACGAGCATACCTTCATCCACACCGTGGCCGATCTGATCACGAATGTGGTCGAAGGAAAGAACACCCACCCGACGTTCGTCGACGGGTTGGAATGCCAGAAGGTCCTCGACGCCGTCGATGCGTCCGTGAAGTCGCGGACGTGGGAGAAGGTGTAGGCCTACACCAGCTGTTGCTTGCCGCCGTCCTGACCGCGGCCGTCGAGATCGATCAGGATCTCGCGCGGCTCGGCGCCGCGAGCGGGTCCGACCACGCCGCGTTCCTCGAGGATGTCCATCATCCGCGCGGCGCGGCCGTACCCGATCTTGAGGCGGCGCTGAAGCAGCGAGGTGCTGGCCTTGCCCTCGCTGCGGATGATCTCGACGCAGTCCTCGGCCAGTTCCTCGTCCTCCTCGCTCTCGCCTTCCTCGTCGAAGTCGCGGGCGGGCTTCTGCAACTGCTGATGGATCTCGATCTCGTAGCTGGGTTTGCCCTGGACCGCGATGAAGTCGACGACCGCCTGGATTTCCTGGTCGGTGACGAGGGCGCCCTGGGCGCGGGTCAGCTTTGCCGAGCCGGGCGGGAGATAGAGCATGTCGCCCTTGCCGAGGAGTTTGTCGGCGCCCATCTGGTCGAGGATCGTGCGTGAATCGACCTTGCTCGCGACCTGGAAGGCGATGCGTGCGGGGATGTTGGCCTTGATCACGCCTGTGATCACGTCCACCGACGGGCGCTGGGTGGCGACGATGCAGTGGATGCCGGCGGCGCGGGCCATCTGGGTGATGCGTGCGATGGCCATCTCGACGTCGGCGGGCGCGACCAGCATGAGGTCGGCGAGCTCGTCGATGATGACCACGATGTAGCTGAGCTTTTCCGGGATGACGATGTCGTCGTCGGCTGCGGTGACCATTTCCTGGTCGAGCTCGACGGCGAACCCCTCCTGATTGGCCTCGACCTTGTCCTTGGAGGCGGCGGCCGAAAGTTCGGAGGGGACGGGAGTGGGCTTGGGTGGGAGGATCCTGGGGCGTTCGTTGAAGGCCTTGACGTTGCGGACGCCGACCCTGGCGAAGATCTGGTAGCGCTTCTCCATTTCGTTCACGACCCAGCGCAGGGCGAGCACGACCTTCTTGGGATCGGTGACGACGGGGACGACGAGGTGTGGGAGGACGTTGTACTGCTGCAGTTCGACGACCTTGGGGTCGATCATCACGAAGCGCAGCTGGTCGGGGGAGAACCTGTAGAGCAGCGAGGCGATGATGCAGTTGATGCAGACTGACTTTCCCGAGCCGGTGCTGCCGGCGATCAGGAGGTGCGGCATTTCGGCGAGGTCGACGATCATCGGGTGACCGTAGACGTCCTTGCCGAGCGCGAGTGGGATGCGGGCCTTGGTGTGCGCCCATTCCTCGGATTCGAGGAGGTCGCGCATGATGACCTTGGTCTTGATCGCGTTCGGGACCTCGATGCCGACCGAGCTTTTTCCGGGGACGGGCGCGAGGATGTGGATGCGCTCGGCCTTGAGGGCGGCCGCGATGTTGTTCGTGAGGGCGCTGATCCGCTCGAGCTTCACGCCTGGGGCGGGGTGCAGTTCGTAGCGGGTGATGGTGGGGCCCTTGGTGATGTCGCCGAGCGTCACGTCGATCGTGAACTGCTTGAGCGTCTGCTGCATCAGACGGGCGTTGGCGATCAGCTCCTCCTTCGATTCGGTGGGTTGAAGCGTGAGGTCGGGCGGTTGCAGGAGGGTGAACTGCGGCAGCTTGTAGTTGCCAATCGCGGGTGCGGACGCGACGGCGAGACGTCGGCGCGGCGAGACAAGGCGGCCACGAGCGGGCGCAGGCAGCGGGGCGTCGTCGTCGAAGGCTGGTTTTGCGTCGTCGTTTTCGTCGGGTGCCGCCGGGACGGGCGGGGGTTTGGTGCCGTTGGTGGAAGCGATTTCGCCAGCCGTGATGATCTCGCCCTCGCGCATGAGCTCGGTCGTGCCGGGCTTGGTTGCGCCGTTCGATGACTTGTCGGGCCGGGCGGGTGCCTTGGCCTGGGAGACGCTGAGATCGCGGACCGTGGGCTCGGGGACGGGTTTGAGATCGGCGTCGACCCGGGGGTCATCGGGTTCTTCCGCGGCGGGTGAATCCTTGGAGGGCTTGGTGTCGCGGACGGGGCGGTCGCGGTCGACCATTTCCTGGAGGCGTCGGGCTTCGCGCTCGAGTTGGCGGGCCTTGCGGTCGAGGCGTTGTTCTTCGTCCAGCGCGGCTTCGGCGGCGGCGCGGCGTTGCTCCCACCAGGTGCGGATCCACTCGAAAAGCTGGAAGTCGGAAAGCGCGAGCAGGCTGAGGAGGTAGAGCAGGACGAAGGCGGCGGTGGCGCCGGCGTAGCCGATGAAGTGGAAACCGTAGTGATTGAGGGCGTAGCCGATGAACCCCCCGGGCAGGTCATCGCCTCCCGCGATGCGACGGAGTGTTTCAGCGTTGAGATCGAAGAACGCGGCGGAGACGAGGGTCAGGACGAGAAGCCACTGCCAGCGTCTTCGAGCGAAGTTCAAGGCATCGGTGAGACAGCCCAGCGCGAACAAGAGGGCGGACGCGGGCACCAGAAACGACGAGGCGCCGAGTGCAAGGAACGAAAGGTCGGCCCAGTGCGCACCGACGAGTCCGATCCAGTTCCGGGCCGGATTGTTCGAAGGCGAGGCGTGGACATCGAGGCGATCGTAGGACGACAGCGCGAGGAGCCACACCAGCGATACAGCGACAAGGATCAGGCCGAGAAGGTCGCGCCTGCCGCGTCCCTGCGTCGGATCTGATTTTGCCTGCCTCGCCATGCGGGGCGAAAAGTAGGCCCGGGGCGGTGGGCTTCCAAGCTCAAGTTGGAATGGCGTTCGCAACCGGCCCGGGCTTGTCCTGCGTTGTCCCGTAGAAAAGACCTGTCCCTCTATTGTTTATTCCGATGACGGTCAGGGGGTGGTCTGAGAACTGGTTGCAGGCTGCTGGCTGCTGAATTCGGGGTCCTGACGAAGCGGCGTAAATCCAGGCGGGAAGGATCGAGGGTTGGTGTAGGACATTGCGTCCGCTAGGGTGCGGGGGATGTGGCGACGACTGCAGCAGGAGATATGGGCGCTTTTCTTTGATGAAGACCATGCGGAGGCGATTGCCGCCTCGCGGGTCCGGAGGTTCCTGCATTTCTGGGTCGTGGTGGGGAAGGGGTTCACGCGGAGTCGGTGTCCGGTTCGTGCGTCGGCTCTCGCCTATTCGTCGTTGCTCGCGTTCATCCCGTTGTTCGCGGTTGTCATCGGCATCGCGACCGGCGTGTTGAAGGGGGAGCGGGATCGGATCAAGTCGGACATCGACCTTGTGCTCACGAACCTGGTGCCGCAGATCAAGGAGAACCCGGACTTCCTCGACATGAAGAACAAGATTGTCGCCTACACCTGGGACGGCATCGACAAGGTCAACAGCGGGACCATCGGGACGTCCGGTGCGCTGGCGTTGCTGACGGTGATCATCTTCATGCTGGCGAGGGTGGAGGAGACGTTGAACGACATCTGGGGCGTGTCGCAGGGACGCAGTTGGTATGCGCGCGTGGTGAATTATTGGGCGGCGATCAGCCTGGGGCCGGTGATCATCCTTGCGGCGATCAGTTTCACGGCGGCGCTGCGGTTGGAGCGGACCGAGGAGTACCTGTCGATGCTGCCGTTCATCGGGTCGTTTTTGTTGAAGCTCGCGCCGGTGCCGATCGTGGGTGGCGCGTTCGCGTTGTTTTATGCGCTGGTTCCGAACACGAAGGTGCAATGGCGGGCGGCGTTGGTCGGCGGACTGACCGCGGCGGTGCTGTGGCATCTGTTGAACCAGACGAGCTTCCTCTTCGTTTCGCAGGTGAACCGCAACAGCAAGATATTCGGCACCCTCGTGCCCATCCCGGTCTTCATGGCTGGGATGTACTTCTCGTGGCTGTTGCTCCTGTTCGGATCGCAGGTGGCGTACTCGTACCAGAACCGCAAGGCGCACTTCACCTCACGGCAGTCGGATCGTGTCCACCAGGACGGGTGCGAACTCGTCGCCGTGCGCGTCATGGTCGAGGTGGGCCGCTCGTTCGTCGCGGGCCGCGACGGCCCTTCGCTGCAGGCGCTGAGCGAACGACTCGAGGTTCCCACCGAACTCATCGGGCGCGTCGTCGGCACGTTGTTGCGGACGCATCTCGTCGTGGAGTCCAGCGGTTCCGAGACCGGCCTCGCTCCGGGACGCCCGCTCGCGCAGATCCGGGTGTCGGACATCCTCACGGCGATGCGGCGTGGGGTGGGGCAGAGGTTGGCCACGCGGGCGGACGAGTCGCGGGCCTTGACCGAGCGGGAACTGGAGTCGGTGCGGAAGGCTGAGGAGGGCGCCGGGGTGCGGACCCTGGAGGAGTTGCTGACTACAAATGTAATAGCGTGAGGTTCACGCCGGAATGCGCGAGGAGCGCGCCGTTCGGGGGCTGGGGCCAGGGTGTTGGGCGTGTTTTGAGGTGGCATCGTGAGTGCTGTGGAATGGATCGGCAAAATCCGTTGACACCCTCGAGGGTGTCTCCTACAAACGCCGGCACCGCTAACCCACACAGCACATGAAATCATTCCGTCAGCGCGTTTCACACGCATTCACCCTCATCGAGCTCCTCGTCGTCATCGCGATCATCGCGATTCTGGCCAGCATGCTCCTGCCGGCCCTCGCGAAGGCGAAGGCGAAAGCCGTCCGCATCAAGTGCGTGAACGGTCTGAAGCAGATGGGCATCGCGTTCCGCGTGTTCTCGACCGACAACGGCGACCGCTACCCGATGAACGTCGCGACCAACGAAGGTGGATCCTCCGACTATCTCGGCACCTCGGACACTGCCGGCCCTCTGGATGCCTTCCGGCACTTCTGGGTCATGTCAAACGAACTCACCACCCCGAAGGTGCTCATCTGCGCGTCGGACAGTGGCCGCTACGAAGCCACGAACTGGTCTGAAATGGGCAACAGCACCAAGGCCAAGAACGCATCCGTCAGCTACGGCCTCGGCGTTGAAGCCGACGAAACCCGCCCCCAGATGATCCTCGCGGCTGATCGCTCGATCATCTCGCCCGACACGACGGTCAAGTTCTTGTTCAATGACAAGTCGGCCCGCGGCAACCTGGGGACCAACGCCACCCAGCTCAAGACGATCAGGTTCGACGAGAAGGGCATGCACCAGAACGCCGGCAACGCCGCCCTCTCTGACGGCTCCGTGCAGCAGCTGACCGGCGCCCGCCTCCGCGAGACGCTCCAGAACTCCGGCGACAACCGCAACAACTACGTCCAGCCCGGCAAGTCGGCCACGCTGTAGTCCTGCGCTGCTCCGAAATTCATTTCCGCGAGAACGTTCCGGGATTTTCCCGGGACGTTTTTTTGTTCACGGGTGGAGTACGTCGACGGCTGGCGGTTGTTCATCGACCGGCCCGTGAATCGGGAGTCTTCCGTGCCTTGTGCTTTGCGGGTGAATCCGAATACCGTCCTCCTGCACGGCATGAAGATCTACATCGACGGGCGGTATCACGACGAGAAGACGGCGAAGATCTCGGTGTTCGACCACGGTCTCCTTTACGGCGACGGCGTGTTCGAGGGCATCCGGGCTTACAACGGCCGTGTCTTCAAGCTGAAGGAGCACATCGACCGGCTGTTCTATTCGGCGAAGGCGATTCTCCTGGGCATCCCGATCACCCATGCGGAGATCTGCGAGGCGGTCCTCGCGACCTGCCGGAAGAACAAGCTGCGCGAGGGTTACATCCGGCTGGTGGTGACGCGCGGCGTCGGTTCGCTGGGGTTGAACCCCAACAAATGTGCGCGGCCTTCGATCATCATCATCGCGGACAAGATCCAGCTCTACCCGCAGGAGTATTATGAGAAGGGGCTCGAGATCGTCACCGTCCCCACGACGCGCAACCTGCACAGCGCGGTGAACCCGGCGATCAAGTCGCTCAATTACCTGAACAACATTCTCGCCAAGATCGAGGCCAACAATGCCGGGTGCGAGGAGGCGATCATGCTGAACGCGGCCGGGTATGTGGCGGAGTGCACCGGGGACAACATCTTCCTGGTCAAGAACCGGCAGCTGCTGACGCCGCCCCTCTCGGCGGGGGCGCTCTATGGCATCACGCGGGGCACGGTCATGGATCTCGCGCTGGCGGCGGGGATTCCGGTTTCGGAGCCGAACCTGACGCGGTATGACGTGTTCAATGCGGACGAATGTTTCGTGACGGGCACCGGGGCTGAGGTGGTGCCGGTGGTGAAGGTGGATGGCCGGGTCATCGGTGATGGGCGGCCGGGTCCCGTGACGCTTGATCTGGTCAAGGCATACCACACCTTGACGAACTCGACGGGCGAACCGATATAGCCTTGATGGTGGGGGCGGTCCGCGGGGTGGAAATAGGCCCTGGGATCGCGGGTTGCGGAAGGGTTGAGGACGCTGCTGAATTGTTTCCTTTGTGTGGGAACCTGTTCAGGCTGGCGTTGCGGCTTATTGAAGCCATGTTCCCGGAGCGAAGAAATGCTTTGCAGCATCTGTCAGAAAAACGAGGCGAAGGTTCACCTGACGCAGATTGTCGATGACAAGATGCAGAAGATCGACCTTTGCGAGGAGTGTTCGAAGGCCAAGGGCGTGACCGACCCCGCGGGATTTTCGCTGGCCGATCTTCTGCTCGGGCTCGGCACCTCGCAGGAGGCGGAGGCGCGGCCCGCGGCCAAGCCGGGCGAGCTCACGTGTCCGACCTGTGGGTTGGCGCAGTCGGACTTCAAGAAATCGGGTCGCTTTGGCTGTCCGCAGTGTTATGTCACGTTTGCCGAGGGGTTGCCGGTGATGTTGAAGACGATGCACCGCGGGCTGCGGCATGCCGGCAAGGTGCCGCAGGCTTTCCGTGTCAAGCGCGAGCCTGTCGACCAGATCAAGCTGCTCAGCCGGCGCCTCGAGAAGGCGATCGAGAGCGAGAATTTCGAGGAGGCCGCGCAGTTGCGGGACCAGATCCGCGCGTTGAAACAACAGGCCCCGTCCGCATCCTGAGATTCACCCATGCCTGGCGATCTCCAGCAGTTCCTCAGCCAACCCTCCGAGGCCGCAGCCCGGACGGGTCCGCTTGACCGCATTGTGTTCTCGAGCCGGGTCCGCCTCGCCCGGAATGTCCAGGGATTTGCCTTTCCAGGCTGGGCGAAGAAGCCTGAGCGGGTTCGGTCCCTCGACGTCATCCGCGGCGCGGTGGAGCAGGTTGCGCCGATGAAGGAAGGTTTTTCGAGCCCGATGGACGGGCTCAGCGGTCTGGAGAAGCAGATCCTCGTGGAGCGGCACCTGGTGAGCCGGGAGCATGCGGCCAAGAGTGGCGGCAGCGGGATTGTGCTGAACCGTTCGGAATCGCTGTGCGTGATGATCAACGAGGAGGATCACCTGCGCATGCAGTCGTTGCGCCCGGGGCTGCAGTTGCGGGAGGCCTGGAAGGCGATCGACGAACTCGATTCTGCGCTGGAATCCCGGCTGCCTTTTGCTTTTTCACAGGAACTCGGCTACCTCACAGCGTGCCCGACCAACGTGGGAACGGGCATCCGGGTCAGCGCGATGCTGCATCTGCCCGGGTTGGTGCTGGGCGAACAGGTGAACAAGACCATCCAGTCCGTGAACAAGCTGGGACTTGCGGTGCGCGGCCTCTACGGCGAGGGCACCGAGGCCCTGGGCAATATTTTCCAGGTCTCCAACCAGATGACCCTGGGCGAGTCCGAGCCGGAGATCGTCGAGCGCCTGAACAAGGTCGTCCTCCAGATGATCGAGCACGAGACCAACGCGCGTCAGAAGCTTCTCGAGGAGAAGCCGAAGGTCCTGCTCAACCACATCGGCCGGGCTTTCGGTGTGATCTCGAATGCCTTCAGCATTTCCTCGAAGGAGGCGATGAACCTCCTCTCGATGGTCCGGCTCGGCCATGACATGGAACTCTTCCCTGACCAGTCGCGGGCGCTTTTCGACGAGTTGTTCCTGACCACCCAGCCGGCCCATCTCCAGCGCGGGCACCCGGGCAAACTCGGGGCTGAGGAGCGCGATCTGTTGCGCGCAGACCTGCTCCGCGAGCGCCTGCAGGGTGTGTCGCGTCCGGTCGTGCCGAAGCCTCCCTCGCCACCGGCGGATGCGGCGGGTTCGGCCGGGATCGGAGGCGGCATCTAGGGCCACGCGAGGTTCGCGTCTGGAAGGAATGCCGTGTACTTGATGATTTGAGGTTCGATTTATGAGTGATGAAGCCATGAACAACTTCACGCCTCGGGCGCAGCAGGTGCTGGCCCTGGCGCGGAAGGAGGCCGATCGGTTCAACCACAACTTTGTCGGGACGGAGCATCTCCTGCTCGGTCTCATCAAGCTGGGCCAGGGCGTCGCCGTGAACGTCCTGCAGAAGATGGGCCTCGACCTCGAGACCGTCCGCCTGGAGGTGGAGAAGCAGGTGGGTACAGGACCGGACCAGAAGGTTCTCGGGAACATTCCCTACACGCCCCGCGTGAAGAAGGTGCTCTCGCTCGCCGCCAAGGAAGCCAAGGCCCTGAACCACACCTACGTCGGCACCGAGCACATTCTGCTGGGCCTGCTGCGCGAGGGGGATGGCGTCGCCGCCCGTGTCCTCAAGAGCCTCGACGTCGACATCGAGCAGACGCGACAGGAAATCCTCAAGGAACTCGATCCGAACTTCGCCGCCCAGGAAGAGGGAGGCGCCCCACCCCCGGAGGCCGGGCCTGGCGCAGGCGCGCCCGAGAAGGGCGAGAAGAAGGGCGACCTCAAGACGCCCGCCCTCAAGGCGTTCGGACGCGACCTCACCGAGATCGCCCGCAAGGGCGAGATGGACCCCGTCATCGGCCGCAAGCCGGAGATCGAGCGCGTCATCCAGATCCTCTGCCGGCGCACGAAGAACAATCCGGTGCTGCTGGGAGAAGCAGGCGTTGGCAAGACCGCGATCGTCGAGGGTCTGGCCCAGGAGATCGCCCGTGGCAATGTGCCGGAGATCCTGCGGGAAAAGCGCGTCATCACGCTCGACATGGCGTTGATGGTTGCCGGCACGAAGTACCGCGGCCAGTTCGAGGAGCGCATCAAGGCGGTGATGGATGAGATCCGCCGCGCGAAGAACGTGATCCTGTTCATCGACGAGTTGCACACCATCGTCGGCGCCGGCTCGGCCGAGGGCACGATGGACGCCTCGAACATCATC
>CAIMTB010000660.1 GCA_903844265.1 uncultured Verrucomicrobiota bacterium | reverse complement strand
CCACCCGCCTGGATCAACCCGCCTGGGGAGTCACCTTCTTGGCCGGAGACTTCCCTGCCGCCCTCTTGCGGCGCAGGTAACGCTTCCGGCGGTTTCGCTTCTGGTACTTGTTGGATTGTTGGCTCATATCAAACTTTACACGCCCCCCAGCCTCCGTTTGGCTGGCGAGGCACTATGCGGAGCCCCCGGATCGCCTTCAACATTCTTCTCGCCCTCGTCTTGAACCTCGCGTCATTCGCCGTCGAGGCCGCTGATTCCGCGCCAACCAACGCGGCCGCGGCGGAGCGGGCCAAGGACGTCAAGCCCAAGAAACCCAAGAAACCCAAGCCTCTCAACAAGATCCGGATCCACGTTGAGGCCAAGCGCGAGCTCCCCGAACGAAGCCTTCCGGCCATCGTCGGCCGCACCAGCGCCCTTGTTTTCAACTGCGAAAAAATCCCGATCCTGAACGAAAGCCACGTCGAAAACGCGCTCATCGTCGATCAACCCGGCGGGTTCCAGGTGCGCATCCGCTTCAATTCCATGGGCTCAAAGCTCCTTGAAAGCTACACCGCCGCCGCCGCTGGACGTCACCTCTGCATCATCGCGGATATCGACGGCGAAGGGCGCTGGCTTGCCGCGCCGCTCGTGCGCCAGCGACTCGGGGACGGGACTCTCAGCTTCTCCCCAGACGCCTCGCGGGAAGAAATGGACCGTCTCGTCAACGGCCTGAACGAACTGGTTCGCAAGGAAAAGAAGCGTTGGCTGCGCTGACAGCGCGTCAAAAAGCCGCAGGAGTCGACGTGAGGAGGCTCAAATTGTATCCGAACGCAATGGGGTGGGGACTCCCTGCGCCGGCTGCCACGACGAACAGGCCTTCTTCCGACGGCCGGGCCCTCCAGGCTCGCCCCGGTCAGTTCAGGGACGTCCCGGGGGCCCGACCTCAGACCCAGGCCACCCTGCCCCGCGAGACATCCGGGTTGCGCACCTTCCTTCGGAGCCTCCTGGCATTGCTGACCCTCACCTGCTCCGCCCAGCTCCCGGCACAGACCTTCCGGTTTCCCACCGGCAATCACGCCCTCCTCGAACCCGGTGGCGATGAAAAATTCCTCGCGCCCACGCCCGGACACGATTCGTCGGCTGGCGGGTTCGGCTGCGTTCGGTCCGGCAACCGCCAGATGCACGAGGGCATCGACATCCTCCCGCTGCACCATGACCGCCGCGGCGAACCCACCGATGCGGTCCTCGCCGCCGCGGACGGCGACGTCGCCTACGTGAACCAGCGCCCGGCGCTTTCGAACTACGGCAACTACGTCATCGTCCGCCATCGCATCGACCGGCTCGACGTCTTCACGCTCTACGCGCATCTCGCAAGCATCGCCGCGGAGATGAAGGCCGGCGCCCGGGTGAAGGCCGGTGACACGTTGGGCCGCATGGGCCGCACCACCAATACCCGGACGTCCATCGCCAAGGACCGGGCGCATCTCCACTTCGAGATCAACCTCCTCGTCAACGAGCACTTCTCGCGATGGATCGCGGCCCAGGATCCGGAGGCGCGCAACGATCATGGACCCTGGAACGGCCGGAATCTTCTCGGGCTGGACCCCGGCGAGATCCTCCGTCTCCAGGCTGCCGCAGGCGGACACTTCAACCTGTTGGATTACATCCGGAATCGTCACGCCCTGTTCCGGGTGCTCGTGCCGCAGACATCCTTCCCCTGGCTTCACCGGTATCCGGCGCTGATCCGGCGCAACCCAACCGCCGAGCGGGAGGGCATCGCGGCGTACGAACTGGCGATGGATTACAATGGTGTCCCGGTCCAGGCGATCCCACGGGCCCGGAGCGAAATCCAGGGAGCTCCAGGACTGCGCTTGCTCTCGGTCGACGAGGAGGAACAACGGCGGCATCCGTGTCGGAAACTGGTGTTCAAGCAGGGCCAGGCGTGGGTGCTCACCGCCCACGGGAAGGAACTTCTGAGCCTCCTCACCTACTGACAGATGACTTGAGGGCGGGGCAGACCCGCTCTCGCGGTCCATCCCTGCCCGCTGATTCGATATCAAGGACCTGTCCCTTAATTTGCTCGTGTCCCTTAATTTGCTCGGGAGAAACGCTTGAGCCGGCGACGGAACGAATCCGAAGCCGGCTCGCGCGTCCCCCGGGAGCCGGGGGGATGGAATGGGGGGTGGTCTTAGAACTTGTAGTTCACGCCGGCGATGAGCTTGAGGTCGTTG
>CAIMTB010000659.1 GCA_903844265.1 uncultured Verrucomicrobiota bacterium | reverse complement strand
CTGCATCCTCCACGACATCGGGAAAATCGTCCTCGCCCAGGCCCTGGAGAGCAGCTACCAGCGCCTCATTCGGGAAATCGAGATCAACCAGGCTTCCCTGCTCGAGAGCGAGACCCAGATCCTCGGTGTCCAACATGCCGAAATCGGAGGGCGCCTGCTCGCACGCTGGAATTTTCCAGACGACTTGGTCGCCGCAGTCTGGAACCATCATGACCCATTGAAGGCTGTCGGCCACGAGCAACTCACCTCTTTCGTGTATCTGGGCAACCTGATCGCGCATTTCATGGGCTTCGGCTACGGCCACCACGCCCTCGCTTTGCGCGGACGTTCCGACGCCCTCGATCTCGTCGGCATCAAAGCCGTCGATTTCCCCCGCTACATGATCGAAACCTTTGACCAGTTCGCGACCATGCAGGCCCTGGTCGCAGCACAATCCTGACCTTCCGTGCCCGTACGCGTTCTCATCGTCGATGATTCGGCCCTCGTCCGAAAAGCACTCACGGATATCCTTTCCGCAGACCCCGATATCGAGGTCGTCGGGAGCGCCATCGATCCCTACGTTGCGCGGGACAAGATCCTCCAACTGCAACCTGACGTCCTGACCCTCGACATCGAGATGCCCCGGATGGACGGGATCACGTTCCTGAAAGTGCTCATGAAACACCGGCCCATGCCCGTGATCGTCATGAGTTCGCTGACCACCGCAGGGTCCCAGCAGGCGCTCGATGCCCTGAGTGCGGGAGCCGTTGACGTGGTTGCCAAACCCGGCGGCCGCTCCACCTCCATCACTGAAGATACCGCCAGACTCATCCAGAAAATCAAGGCCGCCGCCCGCTGCCGCATCCGCGCTGCGCCACAAACCATGGCACAACCCGGTTCCTCCCCCGCTTCCAGTCGAGCCCCCGGATCAACGGGAGGAACAACCATGAGCGGGGATTCACGGCGCTATCCGCCCCGCGCGCTCATCCTGATTGGCGCCTCCACCGGCGGCACCGAGGCCATCCGCACCGTGCTGTCAGGCCTGCCACCCGACCTGCCCCCAATCCTCATCGTCCAGCACATTCCCGCGCAGTTCTCGCTGGCCTTTGCCAACCGTCTCAACGACCTCTGCCATATGGAGGTTCGGGAGGCGAAGGAAGGGGACGCCCTCCGTTCCGGCTTGGCGCTGGTCGCTCCCGGCGGATTTCATCTCATCGCCCGATGGAGTGGAGGACACTACCTCGCCGGCATCAATTCCGGCCCCCAACTGCATCACCAACGGCCGGCCGTGGACGTGCTCTTCGATTCCGCAGTCCGCTGCGGCGCAGGGCGGCATATGCTGGCCGCTCTCCTCACAGGCATGGGAGCCGACGGCGCCAGTGGGATGCTCAGCCTCCACCGCGCCGGCGCGATCACGCTGGCCCAGGACGAGGATTCCTGCGTCGTGTTCGGCATGCCGCGCGAAGCCATCCAACTGGGTGCCGTCAATGAAGTGCTTTCCCTCGAGCAGATCGGTCCCGCCATCAATCGCTTCGCCAGAAGCATCGCTCTTCCAAGGGCATGATACGGCACCCGCACGATGCAAACCCGATCGCGGCCAACCGCCGGGATCTCCTCAATTCAGCGATCCACACTTCGGCCTTCGTGAAACCGCGAATCACCCCTCAAGTTTACCGACATTCCGCCGACATTCTCTAAGAGGTTCTCATGAGGCGGGACCCAGTACCGTCGCCCCGGCCGCTGCGAAACTCCGCATCGTGCGAGAGATCGCGGCATGAATTGGGGCGATGGACTGCTGGCTCGCGTTCTCGACGCGGCCTGCCGTCGTGCCGGGTTGGCCGAATCTCCATAGGCTGCCATGAGTGACAAACCCACCTCCGCCATCGCTCAACGGGTTGAGAAGATCGCCTTGGAACTGGTCTTCGCGTCCGCCGGTAAGGACGACGGACTCCTTCCCGTCAACAGTCTCCTCTCGGAGATCGAGATGTCCGCAACCGAGAAGAGCCTTCCGGATCCAATCCCCAGGGCCATCGCCGTGGCCAGGGCCGAGGTCGACGCCAGCCTGGACGCCGGCAGTTTCACCCCCGGCGGGCTCGACAAACTTGGAGCCTGGACCGGATGGATGCGCACCGCCGTCTCCGCCGTCGACAGGAACGAAACCCTGCCGGAGTTGCCACTGACACTCACAACGGCTTCCGAGGTCTCGTCTCCGCCCCCCACCTCCGGAACCGAGACGTCGTCCTCCGTCATCCCCGCCGATGAGGCGCTGAACCTCAACATCGCGAACGACGGCGACCTCCTCCGTGAATTCCTCACCGAATGCGAGGAACACCTCAACACGATCGAGCAGGGAGTCCTGACGCTTGAGAAGAGCCCCAAGGACTCGGACACGCTCCATTCCATCTTCCGCGCGTTCCACACCTTCAAAGGCGGCTCGGGTTTCCTCAACCTGAAACCGATCCACAACCTGGCTCACGAGCTCGAGTCCCTGCTCGATCTTGCCCGCCAGGGAAAGATGGAAATCGACGGAGTCGTCATCGACCTGATCCTCACCGGCGCCGACATACTCCGGCGTTTCGTCGAAGAAATCCGCCTGCAACTCAACGGGTCCAACCCTCCCGCCCCAATCTGCGTCCCCACCCGGGAACTGATCGACCGCGTCCACCGCAGAGCCTCGGGTCAAGCGCAGTCATCTCCATCGGCAACCCAGCCCGAGACCACGGAAGATGGCATTTCCTCGGAAATCCCCCCGGAGATGGCGGCCATCTCCCCCGCATTCTCAATGGCACAACCCGCTGCGCCCACTGCGGGCACGGGGTCCGGCGGAGGATCGGGCCGCAACGGCGCCCGCGGCGGACTCGGGTTCGTCAAGGTCGACACGCTGAAACTCGACGGACTCGTCGACCTGGTCGGCGAATTGGTCATCGCCCAGTCCCTTGTGGCCCATGATCCGGATATCAAGACCTTCCAAACCCCTCAACTTGCGCGGCATCTTGCGCAAATGGGCAGGCTCACCGCTGAACTCCAGCGCACGGCGATGTCGCTCCGGATGGTCCGCATCCAGGGCATCTTCGAAAAGATGAAGCGACTGGTCCGGGACCTCGCGCTCAAGGGCGGCAAACAGGCGGAACTGCTCTTCTCCGGCGAAGAAACCGAACTGGACCGCAACCTCATCGAAAAACTCGAGGACCCGCTGGTCCATATGATGAGGAACGGCGTGGATCACGGCATCGAAATGCCGGACGTGCGCATCGCCGCCAACAAACCCGCTTGCGGCACCATCCACCTCAAAGCCTTCCACCGCGGCGGCAATATCGTGATCGAAATCCGCGACGACGGCGCTGGCTTGAGCCGCGACCGGATCCTCGCCAAGGCCAGGAAGCAAGGCATAGTCCCCGCAGACGTCACCCCAAGCGACCAGGAGATCTTCGCGCTCATCTACGCGCCCGGGTTCTCGACAGCCGAAAAAGTGACCGAGCTCTCAGGACGCGGTGTTGGTCTCGACGTCGTGCGCCGCAACATCACCGGGCTCAGGGGAAAGATCGACATCGCCTCAGAACTCGGCAAAGGGGCCACGTTCACCATCAGCCTCCCACTCACTCTCGCCATCATCGACGGCCTGATCGTAGGCGTCGGGGATCAGCGGTTCATCCTCCCCACTCTCGCGGTCCGGGAATCCTTCCGACCCACCGCGGCAATGATCACCACCGTCTACCAGCGCGGCGAAATGGTGAACGTCCGGAATCGCCAGTGTCCCCTGCTCCGACTCCACCGCTACCTGGGCATCGAACCCGCCTCCGAGGATCCCATGCAGTCGATCGTCATCGTGCTGGAGTCCGATCAGGAAACACGCTGCCTCCTCGTGGACCAGTTGATGGGAAAACAGGAAGTCGTCATCAAGAGTCTCGGCGAGACATTCAAACCCTGCCACGCTCTCGCCGGAGCGGCTATCCTGGGCGATGGTCGCGTCGGCCTGATTCTCGATGTCAACGACCTGCTGCACCCTGACGGCCTCTCGTAAGAGGTCCCTCCACGGCTGTCCAAGCCCAGGCAGGGCGTCGCTCCCTGCCGTGACAGCACCGCGCTCCAACGTCGAGCCCGCCTCGATGCCATGAGCGAACCGGTCCAACCACGCGATTCCATCGCACACGCTCCGTCACCCACCCCTTCCCCGGGCCCCACCCACGACGCCGAGCCCCGGGCCTCGCTGCCCTGGATCCAGGCAGGCTTCGCCCTCCTCGACCCGGAACGGCAGATCGTCGACCTCAGTCCGGAACTGGCCCAGTGGTTCAACCGGACCCAAACCGACCCGGTCGGCCGTAAATTCGACGATGTCTTTGCGATGCTCGCTCCCGAATGGATCGGATCGCCAAGCTGGGACGAGGCCAATCCATTCGCCCGCTCGGTCCTCCGCGTCGCTGCCGAAGCGGAAGTCTGCTGGTACGAAATCGAACTGCTCCGCCACCAGGCCGGCTGGGCCGTCCGAGTCCAATCCACGCTCCCACCCCTGAGCGAACTCGCGGAGTCACCCTGGAATACCTACCTCGCCGGAGAACGCGAATCCCGGCAGATGTTCATCCGCCTCCTCCGCGCCGAGGCCCAGCTCGGCAACCTCATGAAGTGCTGGCCTGGCGTCATCTTCAGCCAGCGCGCGGATTTCTCCTTCCAATCCGTCAGCCCTCACGTCCTGGACCTCACCGGGATCACCGCCGAGCAATGGCTGGGCCAGGGCCGAAGCTTCTGGCATGTCGTCCACGAAGCCGATGTCGAGGAACTCCACCACCAGTGCCGGCGCGCCGCCAAGATCCCGCCAGGGCTGACCACCACTTTCCGGGTGCGAAACCTGCAAACCGGCAGAGTCTCCCACGTCATGGAACATCGGCAAGCCGTGGTGAGCGCCTCGGGCTTGGTGATCTGTTACGAGGGTTTCTGGCTCGACGTGACCCGAGAGAAGATCGCCGAACGCCGACTCTCATCCTCCGCCTGGAAGGAAACCCTCGCCACGCTCACGATGGGCCTCGCCCACGACTTCAGCAACATCCTCGCCGGCATCCTCTCCCTCAGCGAATCGTTCCTGGACCAGACCGGGAAGGATCACCCGTTCACGCCAGGCCTCGCCCTCATCCGCGGCAACGCCCTCCAGGCGTGCCAGCTCGTCCAACGGATGATGAGCCTCCACCGCGGCCAAACAGGCGAACAGAATTACCTCGACCTCAATGAAATGGTCACCGAACTCGCCGACCTCGTCCAACGCGTCCTGCCGCGCCGGATCATCGTCGAGAACGAGCTCGCCCCACGACAACTCCCGCTTTACGTCGATGCCGTGGAACTTCGTCAGGTGGTTCTCAACCTCGCCCTCAACGCCGCCGAGGCCATGCCCCAGCGCGGTAAACTCACGTTCCAAACCCTCCTCGTCGACTCCGGCACGCCGCCCCCCCATACCCAGGGCCTGTTCCCCCGCCTCCCCTGCGTCTGCCTCGTAGCGCGCGACACCGGACACGGCATCGCCCCACGCCATCTGCCCCTGGTCTTCGATCCCTTCTTCACAACCAAACCCGTCAACAAAGGCTCAGGCCTCGGCCTGTATAACGCCCGACTCTTCGTCGAACGCCATCGCGGCGCCATCTCGGTCGCCTCTGAGGAAGGCGTCGGAACCGAATTCTCGATCTGGCTCCCCCTCGCCGATTTTTCCGAGGCGGAACGCGTCCAGACGGCAGAAGTCCAGCAGCGCCCCAGCATCCTCCTCGCTGGAGAACCCGGCTTCCTCCACGACAGCACCGCCGAATTCCTCCGGCTCCACGGCTATTACGTGCTCCAGGTCTTCACCCCGGACCGCGCCCGCGACGTCCTGACCAGCGAAGACAACCAGTTCGGCGCCATCGCCATCCTGGCAGGCCCGCCGGATGCCGGATTCCTTGCCCTGGCCCGCGAAATCCACGAAAAACACCCGAAACTCTTCGTCATTCTCCAGCTGGTCGGAGGCGATACCGACCAACTCCCCGCCGACCTCCTGCCTCATTTAAGCTTGCTGATTGGGACCGACATGAGCGAAGCCGAGATGGTGCGGCGGATAAAACAACTCTTCACCTGAGCCTTCGCTGGCCGAAACCGCCATGGCCGAATCCCGAGACCCCCGCAACCGAATCCTCATCATCGACGACGAGCAGATCGTCCTGATCGCTCTCTCAGGTGCCCTTAGCCGCGAAGGTTACGAAGTCGTGAGCCTCGCCAACCCGCTCGAGGCGCTCGAACTGATCAAGAAAGAATCGTTCGGCGTCATCATCAGCGACCAGCAGATGCCCCAGCTGTCCGGCTTGGAATTCCTCGCCCAGGCCAAGCTCTGCCAACGGGACGCCTCGCGCATCCTCATCACCGCCGTCCTCAGCCTCAACGTCGCCATCGACGCCATCAACAAAGGCGAAATCTACCGGTTCATCATCAAGCCCTGGCTCCGCGAGGAACTCCTCGCCGCAGTCAAAAATGCCGTCCAGCGCTTCGAACTCCTCCGGTCCAACGCCGCCCTCTACGAAACCACCCGCGTCATGAACGCGGAACTCTCCGCCAAGGTCACCCAGATCGCGGACCAGAACACCCGGCTCGACCAACTCAACCAGGCCCTCCAACAAAACCTCCAGCGCTCCATCGAGCTCAGCGTCCGTTCCCTCGAAATCTTCAACCCCGTCCTCGCCAATCAGGCCCGCCGCGTCCACGAGCTGTGCAAAGCCATGGCCGCCAGCCTCAACCTGACCCCCGACGAACGCCAAGTCTTCGACATCAGCGCCTGGCTCCACGATATCGGCCTGCTCGGCGCTTCCCGCTCCCTCATCCGCCGTTGGCAAGCCAGCCCGGGTGAACTCGACGACAACGAGCGCGCCATCATCGAACGGCATCCCGCCGCCGGCCAGGATCTCGCACGCTTCGGCGATAACCTCCAGGAAGTCGGCCCCGTGATCCGCTCCCACCACGAACGCTTCGACGGCACCGGCTACCCCGATCGCATCAACGGCGAACAGATCCCCTGGCTCTCCCGCCTGCTCGCCGTCGCCGTCTCCTACGCCCACCTCCCCGCCGAGGGCGAAGCGGCCGTGGAAACGATCCGAAACGGAAGCGGAACCGCCTTCGATCCCGAGGCCGTCCGAGCCTTCACCCGAAGCCTCCCCCACGCCGTGGTCCCGCGTCGCCAACGCGAAGTCCTCATCTCGGAACTTTCCCCAGGCATGGTCCTCGCCAGCGGAATTTACACCTCGAACGGCATCCTGCTCATCCGCGCAGGCGAAGCGCTCAGCGGTTCCCACATCGCAAAGCTCAGGAATCACAACCTCGTCGCCGATATCACCCAATCCCTGCTGGTCTACTGCTGAGCTCCCGGGCCCCACCCCCGCCGGATTCCTCAAAAACCCCGTGTTTCGGGGTTTTTTCATAGGGAGGAGGGTCTTCCAGGAATGGGACACGCGCCGGGACCCTGAACGCGCCTTCCTGCGGCCTGCCAGTAACGGACGGGAGAGGGAGAACTCCGTCATGGACCCGACCGAGCTCACCGTAAAACCACTGGCTTAAGCATTTCAGGACTCCGGCCGATGACCTTCCTGCAGGGTAGCTGGTCACCGGGAAGCTCCAGCGAGGAACACGACGGGTACCTCCGACAAACCCGTCTCGCGGCAAGGATGCCGTTAAATAATAAAAATGGCCCCTCCCGGGGTCTCTCAAGGAAAGAGTAGTTATGGTAATCAACACGAACGTCTCGGCTCAGCAGAGCGCGCAGCTCCTTTCGGAGTCCTCGTCTCGACTGGCTAAGTCGCTGTCACGCCTCTCCTCCGGGTCGAAGATCACTTCGCCCGAGGATGATGCGGCCGGAATGGCGGTTTCCCTGCGCTTCGACGCGCAAATCAACCGCATCAACGCAGCCAGCAGCAACGTCGGCAGCGCGGTCTCGTTCACCCAGACCCAGGATGGTTTTCTCAAGAAGGCCACCAAGGCCCTGGATCGTATGAGCGAACTCGCCATGCTGTCCCAGGACGTCGCCAAGTCGGATTCCGACCGGGCGCTCTACGACAAGGAATTCCAGGAACTCGGAGCCTACGTCGACAACATCGCGACCAAGGATTTCAATGGTGTGTCCCTGTTCACCGCAACGACCCTCAACGTCACCATTGATTCCGACGCGGGGACCTACGGCATGGCCGGAATCGACATTGGTAGCGCAACCTACACGACGGCTACGGGATCGAGCATAGGAGACACCGCCTCGGCGGCGACGGCCTTGACGAATGTGAAGGCCGCCATCTCGCAGGTCTCGACGGACCGAGCGACCGTCGGTGCCAACCTGGTTCGCCTGAACTATACCAATGAACAATTGAGCGTTCAGAAGACCAACCTCGGCGCCGCCAACAGCCGGATCAAGGACGTGGATGTGGCAGAGGAAAGCACCGAGTACGCACGCTACAATATTCTGGTGCAATCGGGCACCGCGATGTTGGCACAGGCCAACGCCCAACCGCAGGCCGCCCTCAGGCTCCTCGCATAGGCCCTGAACAAATACCGCTCCTACAACCGACTGCCCCGGGAGGTGCTCATGCGCCCCCGGGGCAGGTTCGTTGGGAGAGGCACCTTGAAGTCCACGGGCTCCAGATCCGATTACTCAACCCCAAGCGCCTCGATGAGCGCGGGCAGACGATCCTTGTGGGCACCGACCCGATCAAAGAAAAGCTGCAGGGTTCGAAGCGCACCCGCCCGGCTGAGATGCTGGGAGGTCTTGAGCATCTCCATCGAGAGTTCCCGCCCAATCGAAGCCGGGACCTCGGGCAGCGGCTTCTTGTCACACGCTATCGCCGCGAGCATGAACGCGGCAAAATACTGGCGGTCCGGCGTGTTTCCAAAGACCTGCACGAAACCGTCCCAGGCGCCCAGGGCATCATCGTTCTGCAGAAGCGAGGAGGCCCGCTGCAGCTTCAGGCGCCGATCCGCCGGGCTGGCTCTCAGACCCTCGTCAACCATCCCCGCCGCGAGAGCCCGAAGCCCCGGGTCGGAAAGCGCAATCTGAACACCCTGGACCCATAGATCCACCCTGTCAGGATGCGATCCCAGATACTGCCGCAGCTTCAAAACCGCCTCCTGACCCCGCCCCCTCCTGGACATGAACCCGGCATAGGATCCAACAACCTCAGGATCGTGAGGATCGAGCCCGATTCCCTCCCGGTACCACTTCTCAGCCAATTCCCATCGCCCAAGCCCCTCGCATGCCTGGGCAAGGGCACATTCGATCATCGGACCTTCGATGTTCAATGGCTTCGAATACAAGGTGGCCTCCGCCCTCCGGAGTCGGGCCTGCTCCAACAAGGAACACGCGGGATGAAATTCCCTCCGGTTCACAAGCGCCAAGCCATGCAGGAACTGAAGTGTCGGAGTGGGCGAATGCCTCCTCGCGAACGGCGAAGTCAGAACCTCAATGACCGTGTCGTGCCGCCCCATGCGGCTCAGGAAGGTCGTGTACTGCGTCAAAACCGCCTCCACAAATTCCCGCGAATAAGAATCGATCGAAGCCGCCTCGGCCCGCGTAAGGGCCGCCGCATACTGGACCAGTGATTCCTCGGCCCGCCCCAGGCGCATGAGCTCGAATCCCAGCTGCGCCATGAGCCCCAGCTGGTCCGGGTTCTCCTCGAGTGCCCTCACCAGAAGCCCATGGTTGCGGTGAACCTTGTCCCGCTCAACCGTCGCCTCCGCAGTGTACCCATGGTGAAGAATGCCAAGCTTGCCAATCCCCACTTTCAAACCCCACGACGCACCGATCCGCCCGACGCTGGGAAAGGCATCCTCATGGATTCTCCCCGTGAACTGGATGCCCGGCGCGTTCCGGAACAGACGGGGAACATGAATCGTGGACGAAGGACCTCGCACCACATCCTGCAACGGGATCCGATACCCCGAGTGCCCGGCATCCTCCATCAGCGGCACGAGATGCCTGCTGCTCTCCACGAGAAGTTCCTCGTCGGCGTCAAGGACCAGCACCCAATCCCCACGCGCGTGCTGGAGCGCCTCATTCCGTGCCGCGGAAAAATCGTCCACCCATTCAAAAGAATGCACCTCCGCCCCGAATTCCCTCGCTATGTCGCAGGTCCGGTCCCTCGAACCGGTGTCCACGATGACGATCTGTGATGCCAGACCGGAGACGGACCGCAGGCACTGCGCCAGATACTTCTCCTCGTTCCGCACGATCATGCACAACGAGAGCCTCGTGAGCCTCCTCGAAGCTGGCAACTCAGGCCATTGAACCCCCAATCCACCGGCCTTCGAGGAACGGCCCTGCGCCCGCTTCTCGAATGCCTTCACCGCATCCCGGGCGAGCCCCCACGACGGCACCAGTTCCCGGGCTCGACGCGCCGCCTTGAGCGCGGCAGCAAAGTCACCGGCCCCAGCAGCGGCATCCGACATCTGCATCCAGGCCTCCGGATGGAATGGGCGATGCCCGATCGCAACCAACGCCTCAGCCCACGCCGCCGCATACTGTCCGAGCCCCTGCTTCTCGCGGGCGCCCCTCAGGGACCCCACCTCGACCACCGGATGAGACGCCGCCAAGGGGGGCGATGAGGACACCGCCTGAAGGCTGCCGGGCGTTGCCAACCCTCCGTTCATGGACTGGATCTCTCTAGGCTTCATGAGGATGGGATGACCGCCGTCTGCCATTCGCTGGCGGCTGTCTTAGCACCGCCCGCTCGTCCTGTCACCGGTGACGATCGCGTGACATCCGGTCGCAGTGCACCCCCGGGTTGTCGGTGGTAGGGCGGCCTCTCCGAGGGCGCCGCGCCTGGGTGCGTCCGCGAAGGACGGCGCGCAGCGGAGTCCCCGCCCCCACCCGCCACCGATCG
>CAIMTB010000658.1 GCA_903844265.1 uncultured Verrucomicrobiota bacterium | reverse complement strand
ATGCCGCGGCCTCGGCCAGCTCCAACCGGTGCAATGCTGCCGTCGCGCCAATCTTCACGTCGTCAGGAACAGGGCCAGGGGGAGGCAGCTCCGTCTTGCGCTGGCGTGGCAGGGCGTCCTTGGGCGGCACGCTGCGCCGGCTCGCCAGCCAGACACGGAGCTTTTTGGGGTCGTCCACAGGGGCGCCCTTTAAACGCCAATTTCGGACGGTTCTAGGGGTTACAGCGTGCTTTTTGGCGAGTTTGATGTCTTTAGTCATGGTAACGTCGAGGAAGATTCGGATTCACAGGGTCTCACGAACGCTTGCAGCGGTGCAGCCGACCAAGCCCGGGTCCGCCCATGAAAAAGATTCCCTTGATGTAGGGGGGTGGGGTGCACCTCCTAGGATCGATTCCTTGGGGTCCCCGTGACACGTAGGCGCGTCGCAACTTCGTTCCCGCCCATTGCTGCGGTTCATCATAGCGTTGCCTCCTTGGGCCTGAACTCCGCCAGCAATCGCTCGGCGCTCTCCGGGGCTTTGCCGTGCTTGGACTCGAACTCCCTGACGTAAAGCGGTCGCGGATTGGGCGCCTCGGGATGGCCGGCAGGCCACTTGAGGAAGTGACGGAAGACGCGTAGGGACCTCCGTGCTTCTTCCCGGCGCTCTCGGCGGGTGAGCGCGAGTTGCGCACCGTCGCGCACTGTCGCGCAAGGTTCCCCCGAGTTGGGAACAGTCGCGCAAGTTACCTGACTTGGTTGGTTCATTGGTGAGTGTGGTTTGCCGGGTTTGCCGGGTTTAAATCACTGTTTCGACTAAACCTCGCGTATGTGTGGTGAGTATAGGGACTTTTAGGGAATCACCGTTTGAAACCCGGCAAACCCGGCAGAGGCTGGTTCCCCGATGGCAAACACCGTGATTCCCTTGCGGTTCACCTCCCTGGAGGCGGCACCGAAAGCGGCCTCGATGTGAGGCCATAGCGCGGCCAACCGCTTCCCGAGTCGCTTCACGGAGAGCCTGTCCTCGAGTTCCTGGTCAGCCGCCACGAGGCGGTCGCGGAGTTCCGCCGCGGTGCCATGGAATCCGGCGCCATCGGCGAGCACGGAGAGGAGCGCAGCGCCAACGGGGTCGTTCTCGAGGCAGAAGGCGGACTTGTCGGCCTCGGCAGCACGCAACGCCTCGACGGCCTGGGCTTCCCGCCCGATGGCGCGACCGATGCGGACGGCGAAGGAGGCGAAGTCAGGGTGTCGTCGGTTCAAGCCCGAGGGAACCGGGTCAGTGTCGCCGAGTGCCGATGAGAGAACCCAAGCGATGTACGTCATGCCCGCGTCGCGGTTGGCGAGGATCTCGTCGGTCAGTGCCGAGTCGCTGGTCTCACCGCTGCGTCTGTCCATTCGGACCACGAGCAGGCGGTCGGCGAGGCCGGCATCGCTGGCAAAGGTTGGGTTGGCGGTCGTGATCGCCAGCCAGGAGCGTGCGCGGCAGGTCACGGTTTCGTTGTTCGTGTAGAGCTTCCTGCGCTGCGAGCTTCCGTCCGTCGCTGCGTTCGCAAGAGCATCGGCCAACCACCGGCACTTCGTGTCGGCGTTGTCCAAGACGAACAGGCCGCCGCCATCGATGGTGGGCCAAAAGTCGTCCTCGCCGTCGTCCTCGACCTTCTGCGCTACGAACGGAAGGCCCAGGAGTTCACAGGCTCCTTTGAGAATCCGGGTCTTACCGCTGCCGACAGTGCCCGAAAAGGTCACGGGAGGCTTCGAGCGCGGAGCCGTTGGAAGGCTCAACATCCACAGGCGCACAAGGTCGAGCCCGTGCGGGTCGGCAAACTGAGCGTCTCGGAACAGCGCGCAGGTCTCGAACGGGTCGCGTGCAATCTCGACGTGCTTCCAAGGCGCGAGGGTTCGTCCCGCTGGGAACAGCACGCCATCGGTCCCGTTGTCGCAGGGCTCGACGCCGTTTGCCGTGATCTTGGCAATGGAGCCGTCGCCGTTGCTCAGATAGACCGCACCGGGGCGCCCGCACCAGAACGCCTCCGGGATGACGGGGCGGGTGAGCTTGCCATGCAGGGCCGCGGTCTCGACAGCGGACAGGACGAACCGGAAGCAAGTGTCGGCTCGGTTGACGTGCAACCAATCAGAGAGCCACGCAACGAAGGCATCGCTTCGGACGCGCTCGAGCCGCTTCGTGTCCCTGTTGAAGAACATCGCGGAGTCGAAGTCCCGGCGTTCCGCGTGAAAGTAGAACGCTCCAAGCTCGGCGAGGGCCGCGACCACGAGGCAGGAAATCTCCCGGTGTTTCTCCGTGGCGGTCGCCTCCTTATCCATCAGCCAACCGACTATCTCGCCACGAATGCGCGATTGAAGGGCTGCGGGGGAGTCCGCGGTTCGTTCATCGCCGCCCTGGGGGTCAACCTCTGCCGGGTCTTCGTTGCCGGGAAGCGCGTCGGCGAGCGTCTCCCTCAGGTCTGCCAGCGGATCAAGGGTCGTCATGGGCGGCATAGGGAGGGAAAGCGGTGGGCGTTGGTTGGGCGCACGCGTCGAGAAGCCTGCGCGTTTGCAAGGGGCGGTGATTGGCCAGGAAAAGGAGTTCCTGCACAGCGTTCTTCTCCTCCCTGCGGCACAGCGGCAATCGGGAGAGCCT
>CAIMTB010000657.1 GCA_903844265.1 uncultured Verrucomicrobiota bacterium | reverse complement strand
TATATCTCCCCGGTGCCCACAGAAGTACGTCCCAGACACATCGGGAACCTCGAAGAGGTTCCGTCCCGTAGCCCAGGGTTGACCGCGCCGCGGGCTACCCTGGGAAGACCGATCCCAAACCAAATCCCCAACCCCGACGGGGTTGCGTCCGGCCCAACGCTGGTGACTCGCCACGCCTTGGCATGACGAAACCCCGATGGGGTTTATAGCAAGGGGGCCGCGTACCCAGGGTAGGTCCGCTTCGCGGCCCAACCCTGGGCTAATCGACGGAATCCCGTTGGGATTCGGCCGACCGGGAACCTCGAAGGTCCGTGCCGTAGCCCTCGGTGAACCGGGCCGTGGCCCGTGATTTGCTGTAGTGGTCATTCCGTGGGCCATGAGAAGCGGGAAGCCACCGCACTCCTTATCGGAGCGGGGAGTGCGCGGCCAAGGTTTATGGTTTCCATGGCGGAGCGAGGGCTGGAGGGAGTCACGAGTCATCGCTGTTTGAGCCGAAAGTAGCGATGGCCCGGGGAAGGACTTAGAGTCACTCGGTGGTGTAAGTTGGTGAAATCGAGCGTTGGCGGGGTGGGGACGTCTTCCCAAACGCCCGAGCCGAGGGCGGCGGTTTGTTGCAGGACAAAGCGGGTGGAGGGGATGAGCCAGGACAGGTTGAGGTCGGGGCCTGACAGTCTCAAGGTGAGTCGCGGGGAAGGAGGTGGGGCAGGCTCGGGGGCGGGGGACTGCAGGAGGCAGATCGATCGGCCATTGGGGTTGGGCTCGTTAGCGAACAGGGCGATACGTTGGCCATTGGCGGAAGTCGCCGGAGACGTAGATTCCACCCTTTGACAGGAGCCTTTGCTCCCCCTGCCAATAGGGCTCGGGCTTGGAGGCGGCGACCAGCCGCACGCCGTCCGCGGACGAGGCGACGGTGAACCAGGAGTGGTTCGTCGGTGCAGAGGTAAGGTTCCATGCCTTTCCCGAGTTGCTGGAGACATAGATTGAGCCGTCATACAAAAGATTCTCAGACCTATTGCCGCCTGCGAAGAGCCGTCCGGACACCGCGACCAGCGTGGTGCCATCTGCAGAGGAAGCGACCGCGGTCCAGCCATTTTCCGGGGCGGAGGTCAGTGTCCAGTTCGCTCCCGAGTCGGTGGACGCGTAGATCCCGCCATGGGAGACCCAGCGCTCGTTTTGGTAATCCCATCGGGCTGAGGCCGCAGCCACTACTTTGGAGCCATCGCTCGACGAGGTAACGGACGTGTAGGGCTCTGAGGGGGCGGTGGTTTGCGCCCAAGAAATACCCGAATCCAGGGACCGGACGATCCCGGCGTAGCCGAAGCTGTATTCCTGCGTTGCGAACAAGCGTGTCGCATCACCGGAGCAAGCGATGGAGGTCCAGTTCCAGGAGAACATGGATTGGCCGGCCGGTGGCCAGGTCAAGCCGGAGTCACGGGAGGCATAAAATCTTCCCCCTCCTTTGTCGTGGGTCGAGACCGTACCCACGGCGACCCATTGGGTGCCGTCGGACCACCCGGCCGCGCCCTGCCAGTCGACATCCTGGGCATCGACCAGCTTCCAGGGCCCCGAATAGGGAAGCCTGACAATGCTGCTCCAGCCCGCCGCGACGACCCGGTGACCGTCGGCTGAGGATGCGAGGGCCAGGGCTGACGAAGCTCCGGTTGTGGCCTGGGTCCACGTCGCGCCGGAGTCGGTGGAGGCGTAGATAAGGCCGGGGCCTAGGGTCGCCATTTGGCGTCCATCGGCGGAGCAGGTAACTGAACTCCACCCGTGGGAACCCCATTCGTCTCCAGTCCCGAACATCAGATTGCAAGTGTCCCCCGAATCGACCGAACGATAGATGCCCGGGTCCGCACAGAGCTCGGGCGGGTTGGAGCTCGCCTCGGCATCGCCCGCCAACGCCACCCATCGAGTGCCGTCAGCGGAGCAAGCGACGGATGAAACCCGAGGCACTTTGGACAGGATCAACAGGATCGACAGGATAGGGGAAGGCCGGTGGCCCTTTCGGGAGGAGGCATCGCAGCCCTTGGCAACCGACGCCTGTTCCACCAGCTTGCGCGGATGACCGAGGCCTTGCGTTCGTTCCGCTCCCGCGCAGGCGGGGACTTGAAACTCCGGACCTGCCGCTCCTGGCTATACGCCCTTCATGCCTTGATCACGGTCCTTTGGATCCCGACAACCCAGGCCCAGACCCTGCAGATCACAGGATTCAAGCCGGACATCGGACCCGTGGGCACTTCGGTGACCGTGTCGGGCTCGGGTTTCGTTGGCGTCACGGGTGTCGCCTTCAACGGCGTCGCTGCGGACTTCAAAGCCAGTTCCAGTACCTTGATCACGGCGACGGTGCCGGCGGGAGCCGCGACCGGACCGATCAGTGTCGCGGTTTTGAAGGCGGTTGTGGCGAGCAAGTCGGCCTTCGTCGTGGTGATGCCGCCTCCGAGTCACCCCATGATCTCGGGTGTTTCTCCCGACGCCGGGGGCCCGGGTACCAAGGTGACGATCACCGGAGTCCAGCTGGCCGGACTTACCACCGTCCTCTTCAACTCGATCCGCGCGGAATTCGTAGCCAACTCAGAGTCCTCGGTCACCGCGGTTGTGCCGGCTGGGGCCAGCACCGGGCCGATCACCTTGCTGCTCAAAGGCGTCCAGCTGAAGTCACCTTCGGACTTCAAGGTGACGGTCCTGCCCGGAAAGCCTGGTGTGGATTCATTGGCCAATGAGAAGGGAGCGCCGGGTGAAATCCTTGGGATCGTGGGAAGCTATCTCGAGGGGACGACCGCGGTGTTATTCAATGGAGTTACCAAGGCCGCCTTCGTGGTCCGCTCCAGTACGGAGATACAGGCCACGGTCCCGGACGGGGCGTCGAGTGGCGCGGTCCTGGTGATTGCCGATGGGGTGAGTCTCAAGGTGCCCGGGACCTTCACGGTCATCCCTAGGCCTGCAACAAGCGCGATTTGAGGCAACAAGTTGGAAGAAATACTCGAAATGCCCGTCGGCATTGGCTGAAATGAGGTTGCTAAAGACCACCGCAGCTCATGAAACGGACATTTCGAGTGAACCGAAAGTACCCGAGGATCC
>CAIMTB010000656.1 GCA_903844265.1 uncultured Verrucomicrobiota bacterium | reverse complement strand
GGGTCCGGTTGTTCGACAAGGAGGGTGGATCCCGCGTGGCGGCACGGGTCTGTGCGGCCGAACCGGCGGGTGCGACCCTCGCGGCGTCGGAGACGAAGGCGGGCACGGCCGACTTGAATGACGTCGCAAGGCTCGACCTGAAGCCGGGCACGCGTGGGTGGCTGCGCTTCACCGTGGGCGGCGAGACCCGCGAGCTTCCGTTTGGCCCGCTGGCCAAGGGTGATCCCACCGTGGACGCCCGGTGGTCGGACCTGAAGCCGGTGTCTGCGGCGGTGGCGGCGGTGGAGGGTTGGCTGGCTCAACCCGTGGGGGAACGGAAGCTGGATGTGCCGGCGATGAATGCCGTTCTCACCCGGGCGGAGGCGGAGCGGGTTCGCTCGCTGTTGTCGGCCGACCAGCTGGCGCGGCTGGCGGTGGAGCGGCGCGAGGAAATGGAGCGGAGATCCATCATCGATGGCGGGCGCACGCTCCGCTGGATGGCGTCGACTTTCGGCACGAATCCGCCTGACGGCCGGAGTCTGTGGATCTCGATGCACGGGGGCGGCAATGCGCCGGCCTCGGTGAACGACAAGCAGTGGACCAACCAGAGCAGGCTCTACGCGCTGGACGAGGGCCTCTACATCGCGCCGCGCGCTCCCACGGACACGTGGAATCTATGGCACGAAGGCCACATCGATCCGCTATTTCAGCGGCTCATCGATGACCACGTGGCTTTGGCGGGCGTGAATCCGGACAAGGTCTATCTCCTGGGATATTCGGCCGGCGGCGACGGGGTCTGGCAACTCGCGCCGCGCATGGCGGACCGCTTTGCCGCGGCGGCGATGATGGCGGGACATCCGAACGAGGCGTCCGTGCTCGGGCTTCGGAACCTTCCATTCGCCGTGTTCGTCGGAGGGAATGACTCCGCGTACAACCGGAACAAGGTCGTGGCGGAGCGGGCGGCGCAGTTGGACAGCCTCGCGGCCGAGGATTCGGGGGGGTATGTCCACATGACGCGCGTGTACGAAGGCCTGGGCCATTGGATGGAACGGAAGGATGCGGAGGCGTTGCCGTGGATGGCGAAGTTCCGGCGTCAACCGTGGCCGAAGAAGATCGTGTGGGTGCAGGACGACATCGTGCATCGGCGGTTCTACTGGCTGCAGGTGCCGGACGGCGTTGCGATCGCGGACCGGGCGAAGGTCGTGGCGGTGGTCGAAGGCGCGAAGATCACCCTGAGCGGCGACCTGCCCGCGTCGATCGTTCTGCGTTTGTCGGATGACCTCGTGGATCTCGAGCAGCCATTGACCGTGGTGGCCCAGGGGCGGCAGGTGTTTTCCGGCAAGGTGGAACGAAATGCGGCGACCCTCGCGGCGTCGTTGGCAGAGCGGGCGGATGTATCGTCTGCGGCGGATGCGACCTTGAAAATTACGGTCTCCCCCTGAGTCAGCCGGGGCGGGGAGGTTGGCGCGGGGTCAGTCGCGCACCTTGGTGGGCGGGGCGGGGTGGACGATGAGATCGACGAGTTCGCCGGGGTGGACATCGAGGCCTGGGGGCAGGTCGACGAAGAAGGCGAGGCCACGTTCGACGGAGCTGTCGAAGCCGCGGAGGCGGAGTGGGGATCCGGCGAGTTCGAGGTCGGATCCGACGCTGCGGATGCTGGAGGTGGCGATCTGGCGTTTCGGGCCACGTGTCCGGATCTCGACGCTCATGCCTGGGCGGGGGTCGAGGATGAGGGGTTGGCGGACGAAGCCGACGATGTGCTCGGAGTGGGCGGAGGTGATGGAGGTGAGGGCGGTGCCGGCGGGAATTCTTTCGCCGTTATGGTGGTTGAGCACCTTGACCATGCCGTCCATGGGAGAGCGCAGCGTGATCGTGCGGGATTCCTGGAGTTTCTTTTCCTGGGCGGCGAGGGATTGGTTGAGGACCTCGAGGGAGGTACCGCGGTCGCGACGGCCGACGGAGTCGAGGCGGTCGATGGTCTTCTGGAATCCGTCGGCGAGGGTTGTTCGCTCGCGGACTTCAGCCTCGAGGGCACTGTGGACGGACTGGGTGGTTTCGAATTCGGCCTCGGAGATGATCTTGTCGGCGAAGAGGCGGGAGGCGCGTTCGAGTTCGCGGCGTGAATTTTCGAGGGTGACCTTGGAAGTGGCGAGGTTGACGCGGGACTCGAGCCAGCGGATGCGGACGTCCTCGACGTTCTGGTCGTTCCTGGCCTCGTCGATGGACATGCGGGATCGCAGGACCTGGAGTTCGGTTCGCATCACCTCCATGGCGCGGCCTGCGGCATCGGCGTCCATGGTCTCGAGGATGGCGATGACCTGGCCATTGGTGACCTGTTGGAACCGTTCGACGCAGAGCGTCGTGATGGTGCCGGCCTGGATGGTCGTGACGTCGGTATGGATGGGTTCGACTTCACCGAAGAGCATGGTCCCGACGAAGCGCTGGTGCCAGACGACGCCCACGCCGATGGCGGCTCCGACGAACGCGAGTATGGGGACGGCGCGGTGGAGGAATTCCCGGAGGAGATGACCGGGGGGGCTGGGTATGGGCTCCAGGCGATCCATGGTGTTCACAATTCCGATTCGTCTTCAGCCTTGACCGTGGTGATGCGCGACACGCCGTCGAGGCCGCGGAGTTCGGAGATCAGGTCGGGGATGCGGGAGATATCCCGGAGCAGGAGGCGATACGAGAGGTCGATGCCGGTGGCACCTTCGTTGGTGCGTTGGCTGGCTCGAACCAGGCTGCTGCTATGACGGTCGAGGAGGCGATCGAGGGATCCGATCTCGGGGAAGGGGCGGGTCCAGTGGAGATTGAGGATCAAGTCGTAGCGGTGCCGGGAGCCGAAGTTGGTGATCCGGAGGTAGACGAAGACGAGGACTGTGAAGACACAGCCGACGATGGCGGTGGCGTATTTCTGGGAACCTGCCGCCATGCCGAGGACGAGGGCCGCGAGGATGTAGCTGGTGTCGAGAGTGTCGCGGAGGATGTTCCGGAATCTCACGATGGCGAAGATGGCCATCAGTCCGAAGGCGGTGACGAGGTTGTTGGCCAGCACCTGCATCACGAGGGCGACGATGATCGGGATGGCGATCAGCGAGTTGACGAAGCTCCTCGAGTACGAGAGGCCGGGGTGCGTGTACATGTAGGTCCACGCGACGGACTGACCGCAAAGGAAGGCCAGCAGCATGCCCAGGAGAACCACCGCGAAGTCCGTGGGGACCGCGGCCATGTCTGCGTTACGAAGCCACTCGATCATCGGGTTGGGTTTTGTTCGGTTCGGGACGGCACGACGGAGGCTTCCGACTCCGACCCAGGGGGCAGATCGGGTCCGGGACAGCAGGGATCCTCCGGCCCGGAAGGGGGCTCCCCCAACCCGAGGTACATCGTGTTGCGGAAGCGATGTTCACCGTAAAGCACTATTCCGTCAGCGTATTTCGCAGCACTGCCCTGGGCGAGGCTGAAGACGCGGACGAGTTCCCTCCACCAATCCGGGAAGCGCCCGGTGAACTTGAGTTCGAGGATCACGGTCTTGCCGAAGACGAGGACCGGGTTGTCCATGGTCGTCTTGAGCCGCATCGTGGGATCCGGTTCGAAGAATACCTGGCGGTCCATGGTGACGCGGACCGAGTTGTCGTGGGAGCTGATCCAGGCCTCGCGCTGGTAGAAGATGTGGGAGGTGGGCCGGGCCCCGATGCCGGTCATGAGGGTGAGGAATCTTTGGATGCCTCCGAGGGCGCGCGGGTCGGAGGACAGCAGTTCGGAGGGATCCGGGAGCTGGCCGGCGAGGACGAACGGGACGGCTTCGCGTCGGACGGCGCCGCGCTGCTTGAGGATGGCGCTGTTCATGCGCCGTTTGACTTCGAAGAAGACCGGGGCTCCTGGGCGGCTGTCGTAGTATCGGAGCCGGAGTTTGTATCGGTTTTTATTCCCGTTGATCGTGTCCCGGAATGTCTTCAGGCCGGGTGAATCGAGGTACAGGCTGTGGACCGGGTAGGACAGGTTCGGCTTCTTGGCGCCGAACTCATCGATCTCAAGATAGCCCGCGATGAAATCACGAAGGGCCAGCGCCGTCTCTTCGCTGATGTGATACTTCAGCTCGAGCCGGCTCAGCTGCATCCGGTCTTCACTCATGGATTGATTGCGTCCAGCGCCTGCGATCGATCGTCACCTGATTTTCACGTGATGGGCACCAAGTCCGGCGCTGTCGCCGGGGCACTTCCGCTCAAGTTGGACCACCGTGTCGCATCCGACAAGAGGCGAGGGGTGGTTGTCTTGTAGGGGTCACGTTCCGACGCGACCCCGCCATGGGCCACCCTCCGCCTTCGCGGGGTGGGGTGGGGTGGGATCAGGCGGCGGGGAGGTTTGCGAGCGAGCTTTCGACCTGTTGGGCCTTGGACTGCCAGTCCGCGAGTCGCTGGTGGTGTTCCTCGAGGACCTTGGCGGGGACCTTGCTGGTGAAGGCGGGGTTTGCGAGTTTCTCCTCCACCTTCACGATTTCGGCGCGGATTTTTGCGAGGTCGCGGTCGAGGCGGGATCGTTCGGCGGTGACATCGACCAGTCCGGCCAGGGGGAGGAAGAGTTCGCCGACGGCGTTGGCGGCGGCGGGTGTTCCTTTGTCCGGCTGCCAGTTGGAGTCTGCGATTTCGAGGGGGTCGGCGTTGAGGAGGAGCTTGATGACGTCGCGTTCAGCGGGGGGCAATTCGCCGGCGGGACGAAGGACGAAGCGTGCCTTCTGGTTGGCTGCGACGTTGAACTGGGCGCGGAGTGTGCGGCCGAGCGAGACGAGTTCGTAGCGTGCGGCGGCCACTTTTTCAGTGGTGTCGTCGAGACCCCAGATGTCTTTCTCGGTTTCGCTGAGCGGGTGCGGCCAGGGTGCGGTCATGAGCGTGCGCCCGCCCTGGTCTGGCGGCATGTCTGCGGAAAAGCCGAGCCCGTGCCACAATTCCTCCGTGATGAAGGGAAGGAGGGGGTGGAACAGGCGGAGCATGTGGCTCAGGACGAAGTCGATCACCGCGATCCGGTTCGTCTTGAGGGCCGCGTCGTCGCCCGTGAACGCCGCCTTGCTCGCCTCGATGTACCAGTCGCAGTACTCGCTCCAGAAGAAGCGGTAGAGCGTCTGCGTGACTTCGCTGAAACGGTAGGCCGCGTAGGCCGCGTCGATTTCACGGATGGCCTGGTCGAGGCGCATCAGGATCCAACGATCGTCGGTTGCCAGCCGTGTGGCGTCGATCTCGCCCTGGACTTCGCCGCCCTGCATCTGCCGGAAGCGGCAGGCATTCCAGAGCTTGTTGCAGAAGTTCCGGCCGAGCTCGACGTCTTTTTCGTCGAACAAAACGTCCTGGCCCAGCGGCGCGCTCCGCATGATCCCGAACCGCAACGCGTCGGCGCCGAATTTCGCGATCAACTCCAGCGGGTCGGGAGAATTGCCGAGGGACTTCGACATCTTCCGCCCCTGCTTGTCGCGGATGATGCCCGTGAAATAGACGTTCCTGAAGGGCAGATCGCCCATGAACTCGTACCCCGCCATGATCATGCGGGCGACCCAGAAGAAGATGATGTCCGGCCCGGTCACGAGGTCGGCGGTCGGGTAGAACGCCTTCAGTGTCGGCGTGGATTCCGGCCAGCCCATCGTCGCGAACGGCCACAGCCACGAACTGAACCAGGTGTCGAGCACGTCGGTGTCCTGCGCGAAGCCCAATTCCTGCAACGCGCCCTCCTCGTCCTGTGAATGCGTGGCGACCTGCAGTGTCCGGGTGTCACCGTCCCATCGCACCCAGCTTTCCGCACCCGCCACCCCGGAGAAGCTGAAGGACCGGGCCGAGGCATCGGCATCGGAGTTCGAGAGCGTCTCGATCGAGGCGTGGCGAATCCTCGCCGAAAGACGCGCAGCCGCGTCCGGTGTCAGCTCAAGGCTCCAGACCGGGACGCGGTGTCCCCACCACAGCTGCCGGCTGATGCACCAGTCCTGGATGTTCCCAAGCCAATGGTCGTAAACCTTCGCCCACCGTTGCGGATGGAACCGCATCTTGTGGGAGGATGACGACACCCCGGCGACCGCGGGCGACGCGGATTCCCCGGATTCGGACGGGTCCACGCAGGCCCGTGACTTCTCGAGGCTGGGGTATTTGAGGAACCATTGGTCACTCAGGCGCGGTTCGATGGGGACATCGGCGCGTTCGCTGAACCCGACCTTGTTCGCGTACGGTTCGGCTTTCTCGAGTGCGCCGTGGGCCTCGAGGATTTCGGCCGCCTTCTTGCGTGCGGCGAAGCGATCAAGCCCGGCGAGGTCCAGGCCGGCCTCGGCGGTCATGTGGCCGTCGGGCGTGAGCACGTCGATCACGCCGAGTCCGTGGCGTTGGCCGATCTCGAAGTCGGTTTTGTCATGCGCGGGAGTGACCTTGAGAACGCCGGTGCCGAACTCGAAATCCACCTTGTCGTCGGCGACGATGGGGATGAGGCGCTGTTCCCGGGTTTGTTCGGGCGGCAGGGCGCGGATGACGTGCTTGCCGATGAGATGCTGGTAACGGGGGTCGCGCGGGTTGACGGCCACGCCGGTATCGGCGGGGATCGTCTCGGGGCGTGTGGTGGCGATGGTGAGGAACGTTCCCGGGGCCTCGGCGACTTCGACCCGGAAATGGTACAGGAACCCCTTCTGATCCTTCATCGTCACTTCCTCGTCGGAGAGTGCGGTCAGGGAAACCGGGCACCAGTTGACCATGCGGCGGCCGCGGTAGATCAGGCCTTTCCTGTACAACTCGACGAACACGCGCTGGACGCAGCGTGAATACGCGGGATCCATCGTGAAGCGCTCCCGCGACCAGTCGCAGGAAGCCCCCAGCTTCTTGAGTTGCTGGATGATGATTCCGCCCTGCTTGTCCTTCCATTCCCACACCTTCTCCAGGAATTTTTCGCGCCCGAGATCGTCGCGATGCCGGATGGCGCCCTGTTTCTTGAGGGTCTTCTCGACCACCGTCTGGGTTGCGATGCCGGCGTGATCCGTGCCGGGAAGCCAGAGGACCTCCTTGCCGTCCATGCGGGCCTTGCGCGCAAGGATGTCCTGGATGGTGTTGTTCAGCACGTGGCCCATGTGAAGGACCCCGGTGACGTTGGGCGGGGGGATGACGATGGAGTACGCCGGTCGACGTTCCGAAACGCGTGACGGGTCGGCGGTGAAGCAGCCGTGGGTCTGCCAATACTGGTACCACTTGTCCTCGACGGACTGCGGTTCGTAAGACTTCTGGATCTCGCTCATGTCAATGTCGCAGACCCCCAGCCTAGGCGGGGTGCGGAGCGGCCCGCGAGTCTGGAGTTGGGGGACCCAGTAAAAGACCTGTCCCTGTATTCGATTATATTTCGCGAGTTGAATTGTCGGAGGCGGCTGCCGGATGCTCCGCGGCCATATGTCGCGGCGACAGTATCCGTTTCACCTGATTGAGCCGAAGTGGCAGCAGCGCTGGGAAACCGGACTGGCATTCCGTGCCTGGAACCCGGGCGAGGCGGTGCCTGAGGGGCATCCCTTCGGGCAGCGCCATCAACTCGAGGGAATGACGCCCACGGCGTCGGAGTTGCCGCCGAAGTTCTACATCCTCGACATGTTCCCGTACCCATCGGGCGCCGGTCTGCACGTGGGGCACCCGGAGGGTTATACCGCGACCGACATCCTGGCCCGGTACCGGCGCGCACGAGGGTTCAATGTGCTTCATCCGATGGGTTGGGACGCCTTTGGATTGCCGGCCGAGCAGTACGCCATCCGCACGGGCCAGCATCCGAGGCGCACCACGGAGTCGAACATCGCGAATTTCAAGAGGCAGATTCGCAGCCTTGGTTTCAGTTACGACTGGTCGCGCGAGGTGGACACCACGGACCCGGGTTACTTCCGGTGGACGCAATGGATTTTTCTCCAGCTGTACAACGCGTGGTTCAATCCCGCGACGGATCGGGCCGAATCGATCTCGACGCTCGAGTATCCTGCGGGCTGCGAGACTGAAGGGCAGCGCCGGGCCCATCGCGATGGGCGTCGGCTGGCTTTTGTGAGCGAGGCGCCGGTGTGGTGGTGCGAGGCGCTGGGCACGGTGCTGGCCAACGAGGAGGTCGTGGATGGCAAGTCCGAGGTGGGCGGGCATCCGGTGGTTCGCAAGCCGATGCGCCAGTGGATGCTCCGCATCACGGCGTACGCTGACCGGTTGCTGCGTGACCTCGACACGATCCAGTGGAGCGATTCGCTGAAGGAGATGCAGCGGAACTGGATCGGGCGCAGCGAAGGTGCGGAGGTCGATTTCGAAGTGGCCGGCGAAGCCGCGACGGGGCTTGGGGAGGATCGCCGGATCCGGGTGTTCACGACGCGTCCCGACACGCTTTTCGGTGCGACGTACATCGTGCTTTCGCCCGAACATCGCCTTGTCGAACGCATCACCACGCCCGAGCGGCGCGGGGCGGTCGATGCCTATCGCACCGAGGTCGCCAGGAAATCCGACCTCGAGCGGACGGAACTCGCGAAGGACAAGACCGGCGTCTTCACGGGTGCGCACGCGATCAACCCGGTGACGGGCCAGTGCATCCCGATCTGGATCGCCGACTATGTCCTCATCAGTTATGGCACCGGCGCGATCATGGCGGTGCCGGCGCATGACACGCGCGACTTCGAGTTTGCGACCCAGTTCGACCTGCCGGTGGTGCAGGTGGTGCAGGCGCCCGAGGGCAAGGATTGGCGTGGGTTCACCGATGACGGCGTGGCGGTGAATTCATCGAACGCAGAGATCGCGCTCGACGGGCTTTCGACGCCGGAGGCGAAGCGGCTCATCACGGATTGGCTGGGGTCGCGGGGTCTTGGGAAGCGGACCGTGAACTACAAGCTGCGCGACTGGTTGTTCAGCCGGCAGCGGTATTGGGGTGAGCCTTTCCCGATCATCTGGAGGATCGACGCCGACGGGAAGCCCTGCCACGAGGCCTTGCCGGAGTCGGCGCTGCCGCTTCTCCCGCCCTTGCTGGACGACTACAAGCCAACATCCGACGGGCAGCCGCCGTTGGCCCGTGCGGTGGACTGGGTACGGCTTCCCGATGGGGGGGTGCGCGAGGTGAACACCATGCCGCAGTGGGCGGGCAGTTGCTGGTATTACCTGCGCTACCTTGATGCACGCAATGCGACGGGTTTCGTTGGCCGCTCGGCGGAGGAATACTGGATGGGTGTCACGCCTTCGCGTGAGGTGGGATCCGCGGGCGCGACGCCGGGCGTGGATCTCTACGTGGGCGGCACGGAGCACGCGGTGCTGCATCTCCTCTACGCGCGGTTCTGGCACAAGGTGCTCTTCGACCTGGGCCACGTCAGGACGCCGGAGCCCTTCTTCAAGCTGGTGAACCAGGGGCTGATCCTCGGGGAGGATGGGCTGAAGATGTCGAAGAGCCGCGGCAACGTGGTGAGCCCGGACACGATCATCGCGTCGCACGGCACCGATACCCTGCGCCTTTACCTGATGTTCCTCGGCCCGCTCGAGGCGATGAAGCCGTGGAATCCCCGCGGCATCGAGGGCGTCCACCGTTTCCTCCAAAAGGTCTGGCGCGAACTCATCGCCCAGGACGGCTCCGTGCATCCGAATATCTCCGCCGCCGCCGCGGAGCCGGCGGAGCTCACCAAACTGCTGCACGAAACAATCAAGAAGGTCGGCGAAGACATCGAAGGCCTGCGGTTCAACACGGCGATCTCCCAAATGATGAT
>CAIMTB010000655.1 GCA_903844265.1 uncultured Verrucomicrobiota bacterium | reverse complement strand
GAGGTGTCCTCCACCCCGCTGCCGCTCGTGAACCGTTCTGCCAGACTCCAGAGCTCCTTGTTCAGGTTCACCCGGGAGTCGATCCCTCGCAGGGCCCGGACCGACCGCATTCGGCCTCGGGCGTCGCGGTGTCCGTCGCAGACCCCACCGCGGATGAGTCCCTCCTGGACTTTGTTCAGGACCCGCCAAAGGTCGGGGCCCTCGTCCTCGATCCGCCGCGACAACAGCAGCGCCTCAGGGGACACCGGCGCCTCCGCCTCGGTCGGGTACCGGAGCCGGAGTGCGTGCCGTGCAAAGGCGCGGGCCTCCACGGGTTCCAGGATGCGGTCCCGAAACCTCTGGATCCGCCCGCTCAACCGCGGCATCTCCTCCAGAAGGCGGAGGCTCGCGTTCACCACCGTGCCCGGGTCGAGGCCCGAGTGACGGAAGCGCAGCGCCTCGAACTCGCCCTCTCCCACCACCAGTCCGTTGGAACAGATCCGGCGGTAGATCCCGGCGTGCAGCTGGTAGGCGCACCCGGCGTCATGGGAATTCACGAGCACGAGCTCGATGTTCCATTCGTCCAGGGCTGCCAATTGCGCCGAGAGCCGGAAGCGGATCAGGTGCTTCTGAAATCCGCGCCGCTGCTCCTGGCGAATGCGCTGCTCCTCCACCTCAACCGGCACCCAGTTCAGATCCCGCAGCCCCTCAACGATCCGGGCGGTGGGAACGAATGTGTACCGGCCGCTCACTCCCTGCATTGGGCCCGAGGCGAAGACGCTCGGAGCCCGGTGCCGGAGTGTGTCCAGTTCCAAGGCATGCGCCTTGAACTGGGTGTAGTTCCCTTGAGTCATGGCCTGTCTCCTTTCCTTGGCCGCCCGCCAGTCCGCGAAGGACCGACCTGCGTGGGGTTGAAGACTCACCGGACCGGGCGCTGGGCGGCGCTCTCCGTGATCCGACCGGCGAGAATCCCTGCCTTCCGACAAGTCGTGTTGTGACTTGTCCGGGGGCAGGGAAATCCGTGAAAGACAGGACCTGACTCGGGGTCCCACCAATATCCCTTGGATCGCGATTCGGAGTCAATGGACCCGACCGAATGCAACGGGGACCACGGGGTTTCTTAGCCCCTCCGGACGTGGTATTCTCTGGCCGCTTATTTCCCCTGAGGTCCCGCGCGGTGCAGTCGATTGATCAACTTTCCAACGAAGAACTCCTCTCCGCCATCGCAGGCAGGTCAGCTGCCAACGCGATGCTCCAGCGTTACGGTCGCCTCAACCATCTCGCCCAGGCTTCCTTCACCGAACTCCAGGAAATCCGCGGAGTCGGCCGCTCCCGCGCCGCGGCCATCAAGTCGGCATTCCTCCTGGCGCAACGGTTGGCGCACGAGACGCTCCCCGAGCGTCCCCTCCTGGACTCCCCGTCGAAGGTCGCCGACCTGCTGCGCGAGGAGCACCGGCTCTCCACGGTTGAGCACTTCCACGTCCTGTGCCTGACCACCCGCCGCCGCCTGATTGCCGATCATCGAATTGCCCAGGGGATTCTCGACACCGTCCTCGTTCATCCAAGGGAGGTGTTCTTCCACGCGATCAACAGCAATGCCTCAGCCGTCCTCCTGGCCCACAATCATCCTGGCGGCGACCCGAGCCCCAGCGAGTCCGACATCCGGGTGACGCGCGATTTGATGCGGGCCGGGCAACTGCTCCGCATCGAAGTGCTGGACCACATCGTCATTGGCCGAAGCAGCACCGAGCGTCCCCAGGACTACATCTCCATGCGTGAGCAGGGATTGATGTACCTCTGATCGCCTCAGCCGAATGGCCGGACGGGGGCTCGACGGCGGTAGCTCACCGCCGTGGAGACCAACTCCAGGCCGGCTGCCTTCCGGCGGCGGTTGACGGCCCGGAGGAGTTGCCGGACCTGATCCAGCACCGGCGCATACGGCTCGAAGGGGAGTCGCCGCAGCTCCGCCGCCAGATCGTCGGCCGACCGCTGCAAGGCCATCTCGCGGAACCGGCGCTTCAGGGCGTGGAACACCGAGCGCTCGATGCGCACCGAAGGATGCCACCGGTCGCGGTCACGTCCCCTCCGACACCCGATGGCATAACCCGCGAACTTCAGTGGCACCCGCCGGATGTCCCGGATCTGCGACTTCTCCGCCTCGAAGAACGGATGCTCGCCCCGGGTGGCGACGAGCACGAACTGGCGATCGAGGCGGAGGTACTGGATCCGCGCCTTCCCGACCTTCTTGTGGCGCGCGCGGGTCCACTTGGAAACCTCCACCTCGTATCGGCCAAGGAGCTTCCGATCGACGCCGGTCAGGTCCTTGCCGTCCGGGATTTGCCCCTGGACGTAGAACCAATACCCATGCCCCACGTAGGACACAGCCAACTGCTGCACGAACCCGGCCACCGACGTGGCCACCCAACGATACGCCATTTGATCCACCTCCAAACACCGTTATGGAGAGAAGTGGGATCTGCGTCTCATTATGCCATCCGAGGACTTGGGACCCGGCGATGGCGAGCGGTGGGTGGCGTCTGACGGCCGCCGTCGCTAGAGTGCGTCACCCTTCCGGAAGTCGGGAGAAATCGCAGGACATGCTTTTCACCCTCACCATCGAACTGCCGGCCGATGTGGCACAGTCGCTCCAACGGTCAGGAACCGACCTCTGCAGGTTGGCCAAGGAGGCGCTGGCATTGGCGCTCTTCCAGCAAGGGGACCTGACCCACGCCGCGCTGGGACTCGCGTTGGAACTCGACCGCTTCGAGACCGATGCTCTCCTCAAACGGCGTCAGATTTACGCCGGAGGGTTGTCCATCGAAGATCTGGAGCAGGACCAAAGGTCGTTGGACGAAGTGCTCGGGCCAGCAGGGCGACGATCGTCGTCGGCCACCTTGCCTCCAGACGGCGGACGCCCCAGCTTGGGCTGGTGAAGGGAACCCTGCTCGACGCCGCCAAGGCCCTGCCTCTCCACGAGCAAATCCAACTGGCTGAGGCTCTCTGGGAAAACATCGCGGCGGCGGGCTACGAACCGCAACTCACGGATGCTCAGGCGATCGAGTTGGACCGGCGCGTCGCGGAACACCTCCGGAACCCTGGGACCGCCACTCCCTGGAACCAGATACGGACCGAGATCGAGCGGAAGCACGCCCCCCAGGGATGATTGCCGAGCCTCTTTTCCGTCCCCTCGCCAGGATCGAACTCGGCGAAGCCGTGGACTGGTAGGAGGCCCGCAAGCGCGGCCTCGGCCCTGACCTCTATAGAACAGTGGTTGGGACCTTGCTTGTACGGCGCAAGGTCCCCAAAGCCGAAATCCTTCTGGCAGCCCGACAGCGCTGCAGAACCGCGCCGCGTGTTTGAATGTCGGAACCCCGGGTTCGCGCTGAAGCGCGGGTTCCTCCCCGGTGCACGCGCGTCGCGCGCTGTATTCCAGCATTGCCGTTGCCCATCTATAGCGGTAGCGGCTTTGCGGAATCCATTCGCCGACTTGGAGCAGCGTGCAGCTGCCTCCCTCGACGCCCTGTTGCCCGTCCCCAGGCTGACGTCGTTGGCCGCGCTTCCCACGACGGGCGGGTGGAACCATTGCCGATTCCACCCGCCCGCGACCTCATCGAGACGGGTTCATCCCGTCGCTCCTTTCGTGTGTGCACCTGTGCCCGGCACCACCCGTCAGCACGCACACGCCCTCCCAACTGCCTTGCTGGAAGGACACCCCGCAACACCGAGCCAACGGCCCGGCATCCCGCGGAGTCCAGGCGTCGCCTGGTCCTACTTGGAGCACTCTCATCAGACTGCGGCCTTTCAATCACCGGCGGACATCAGCCGGCACCGGACACCACTCCGGCAGCCACACTCCTTGCGCGGTTAGTCTGGTCCTTCTTCACAGGAGTCACGTCGGGGGGATTCCTTCGAGTCCCAACCCGGCCAGGCATGCCAAGGCTCCCGCCTCGGACACGGTTTGCAGTCCACTGGACTGATTTCAGGGGGGAGAATACAGAAGCTCCCCCTTACCCTCCCTGGCCGAATCATTCCCGGTTCGGCACCGTCTCTCCTGCGACTGGCTGGCAAGGGCTTGACGCCCCTTTCATCGTTGAGCTTTTCACGTTCCGTGTTTTCGACGGATACCCGGAGGTTGTCGCCCTCCGGCGGGTGGGTGTCGCCACCCCCCGGCTCCCGACGCCAGCGTGCGTTACCCGAACCTCACGGGCCTTGCACCCGAATGGTTCCGCGAACGCGGAACTTTGGTCCATGGGTCCCGCCGGGGGATTGGGATGGCAAGAGCCCATCCGCACCCGCCTTGGGCCAGACAACTCCACCGGATTGCACGGTGGAGCGTTTCCCGCTCGCCCGCATTCGCGGACATCCACTGCCATGAGATAGAATCCGGGGATTACTCCTGGTTGGTGGCCAGGGATTACGACCGGAAGCCTCTCTCGAACG
>CAIMTB010000654.1 GCA_903844265.1 uncultured Verrucomicrobiota bacterium | reverse complement strand
CACGCGGACCGAATCATCGAATCGCTGGGCGACCATCAGTTCGTCCGGCACCGGAGCCTGCTCCGGGGGATAGGCCCAGACGCGCCAGGAGTTCCAGGCCTTGCCGCATCGGATCCCGAGGGTGAGTTCGGTGGGCGCGCCCAGTTTGCGCAGATCCACATCGATCGCACCGAGAGGAGTAAGGCCGCCTGTGGGAATCTGGGCGGGCTCGAATCGGCCGCGGGCCACGACCTTCCCGCCGCGTGCGACGAGATCCCAGGCAACCCGGACATTCTCAAGGTCGCGCGGACCGTGGTGGGCGATCTCGATCGATGCGTGGAACGATTCCGCCGTGGACCACGTATAGCGCTCGAAACGCGCGAGCGGGACCGTGGCCGAATTCCAGGCGCGCACCTCGGCCGACGAGACGACGCCCTTCGATTCCCAGAACGGATCGAGGATCCCGACGAGCGCCTCGCTCTGGCCCGTGAAATCATTGAGCATCAGCAGCTGATATCCCGCGAACCCGGCGGTGCGCCGCATGGCTTCATGCTCGGCCTTGTACTCGACCATCTGGAAACGGGCGGAAGCCCGGACGAAATCCCTGGCCTGCCCGGCCATGCCCGACGCCACCAGCCGGTCCCGAAGCCGGACGTAGTTCAGCGGCTGCAGCGGGCCCGTGAATTTCGGCAGCAACGCGTCGTAGTCCGGAAACACCGGGTGCTGTCCCGTCTCGTGCGCGATCACCGGCACCGGGCTCGCCTCCGCCGCGGGCGTGAAATCCCAGTCGGTCCGTGCCGCGCCGACGCCTCGCGTGCTCTTGCCATTCGCCGAATGCGTCACCCAGAGGTCGTCGGGAGCGAGATTCTTCCGCGCGGTCGCCGCCGTGAACAACCGCCGGGGATCGTCCCGCTTCGCCTCGACCAGCCACTGCGCAACCGCGTCCCAGTCGGTGCCGCCCATCCCGAATTCGTTGCCGATGCAGAACAGAGCGAACGAGGGATGATTGCCGTACGCCTCCACCACCCGCCGCATCTCCGAGCGCACAAACGCGGTCACCTCCGGATCACGCCCGATCGGCTTCGGCGCGCCGTACGTCGACCGGGTCCAGTCGTCCACCCACGCGGCCGTCTCGGGCATCAGGTAGATCCCCAGCCGGTCCGCGGCCTCAAACGCCGCCTCCGGCGGACACCAGGTGTGGAATCGCACATGGTTGAATCCATTCTCCTTCACCGTCCCCAGCACGCGGACCCACTCGGCCACGGTCATCGGCGGATGGCCCGTCCTCGGATACACCGCGCAGTCCAGCGTCCCGCGAAGGAACACGCGCCGTCCATTCACCCGGATCGCCTTCCCGTCCCGCTCGATCTGACGGAACCCGAACACCGAATCCGCCTTCGAATGCAATCCATCGGACGTCACGAGCTCGGCGTCGATGCGGTAGCGGGCCGGGCGAAACTCGTCCCACGGTTCCGCGGCCGATTCGCTGTTCAGCACGCCTTCGATCCGCGCCTCGCCGGGACCCGAGCGGAGATCGACCACGGATCGCGCCAGGACTGCGTTCCCGCCCTCGCGCCGCAACGATAGAAGCACCACGCCCTGCCCTGCCCTGCCCTCGGCGACGTCGATGGATGCGACGACACGAACCGACTTCCGGTCCGGCGCGGGAAAGACATCGAGACGCCGGAGGGCCACGGCCGGCCGGGCCTCGAGTTCGATGCGACCCACCGCGCCATTCCACCGCGACTGCGTCTCCGGGCCATAGGCATGCGTGATCGTGGAAATGTTCCAGATCATCCGGTTGTCGATCCGGAGGGTGAGGCGATGGCGCCCTGGCGAAAGCCGGCCGAGGCGATGTTCATGCGGCGTCGCGAGGCTATCCGCCGCACCCGCTGGAAGACCATCCACCCACGCCTCGGTTTTCCATAGCGCGCGCTCGAGACGGAGGCTCACGAAGCGGTCACCCCAGGCGGCCGGGATATCCAAATCGCGTTCGTACCATGCTGGGCCCAGGTGGAAATGCCTGCGCACAAGGAAGCCGCGTTCGTCGGCACGCTCAGGCTCGTTGACGCCCGGGAATCGGGAGTACGGAAATTCCACGGAATACCGCAGTGTCGCGGGATCAAGCGCGGCGCCCAGGCCCGCAAGATCCGTGGTCCCTGGAAGCCGCATCAGACTGCGCGTCGCGATCGGGGCGGAGTACCACTGCCCGCCCAGACCTTCGTCGCGCACGTCCAATCGCACGCGCCATTCGCCTGACAGCGAAACGGTGTCGCGCGCCTCGAGCCCCGGCGACCCGGCCCAGGCGAGCAGGCCCAACAGGATCACCCCGGTCTGACAGCTCATTTTCATCACTTTGCCTTGGATTCAGAAGGCCCGGCGGCAGCCTGCGGTGCCGTGAGGAACTCGAGCTCCGAGAGCGAGGCGAAGGGCTGCTTGTCGAAGCCGGATTTCGCCACGAACCGGAGGAAACGGCAGGTCACGGGAGCACTGAACCGGATCTCGTTCTCGGCCGCACCCGACGCCAGGACACCAGTCGCGACCGGCGCCCCCCATTTTTCCAACTCATCGCCAGCGAGCACGGCGTACTCGCGGATCCAACCGTTGAGGTTGTTGTCCTGGCGCGCGACCAGCCGCAGGCCGGCCAGGGACACCGGGCGGTCGAAGCGGACCGTGACCTGGTGAGGCCACGGTTTCGCGCCATCCCCCCATGCGGTGTGCCACATCGTCGACGGATCGCCATCGATCACATTGGACGCGGGGAATCCGGCCTGCTCGGAATCCGCCCCGACGACCGTCGCCCCCAGTGCGGAGGCCGAACCCGGCTCGCGGAACAAGGCGCGCACCTGCTCTGGCGCGACGGTGGTCTTCGGGTCGAATTCGCGGCCCGCCGCATATTCGAGCAGGCTCTTCTTGAACGCCCTGGCGACCGGTCGATCCGCGAGCTCGCGCTGGAGATCGATGGAACAGAGGAGGAGCCGGCCCGCGCCGACGCGCGCCTCGGCCACGAGCCCGAGCTTCCGGCACGTGTTCCAATCATCAATGACCTGGACGGCCGGCCGGTATTCCTTCGGGAACGCGTCCAGGATCATGGGCTTCGATCGATTCTGCAGGTCCTGCCACTGCCAGTCGGAGTGGAACGTGGTTGGAAACCCGCGCAGCAACGGGATTTTCGGATCGAGAAGCAGGCCGAGCGTGTGTTGCGGCTGGCTTGGGAACCACATCTTGTTCCAGAAGATCGGGTCGAACCGGCCCACCGTCTTGCCGCGGACAGCGGCTGGATCAGCCAGCACCACCACCCGGCCACCCTCCGCGAGGGCGCGCGCCGCAGCGTCGTCGAAACTGCCCACAACCGTGATCCCGGCAGGCGACACAACCTCGGCAGCCGGCGGATAAACCCAGAAATTCCAATCATTCGCGAACTTCGCGCGGCCCAGGGAGACCTCGAGATTGAGAGCCGTGGCTTGCTTGAGCTTGCCGAGGGGGACGGTGATTTCGCCCCAGCGCGTCAACCGGCCCGTGGGCAGCACCTTGGCCGCGAGCGAACCGCTCTCGAAGGTGTGCCCGGATGAATCGCGGATGCGCCATTTGGCCTTCTGCGAGGGCAACGCCGCGGCGCCGAAATGAGCGACATCGATCTCGGCCTTGAACGTTTCGGAAGAGGTCCAGATGCGTTTCGGCAGTCGCGCCAGCGGCACGGTCTCGCTGCAGAACCGCCGAAACTCGGCCGGCGCCACGTACCCCTTGCTGTCCCAGAAGGGATCCAGCACACCGACGAGCGCAGTGCCCTGCCCTGGAAAGTCATGCAGATCAAGCAGCTGCAGCCCGGCCCAATTGGGCGTGCGCAGGCAGGCCTCGATCTCGTCCTTGTAGAAGAGCACCTGCAGGCGGCCGGAGGCGCGCAGGAAATCGCGGGCCTGGTTCGCCATGCCGGCGTTTGCCATGAAATCACGGACGATCTCGAAGTTGCCGGCCTTGAGCCAGCCGTCGTATTTCGGGATCTCGTCCAGATTCGGAAACACGCAGTACTGGCCGATCTCGTGGCTCACGACGGGCACGCGGCGCGCGGCGATGAAGTCGCGGTAATCCGTGACGGTCTCGGGCGGCTTGGCGTTGATGCGCGACTTGAGCCCACCGCCCCACGCGTGAATCCGCGGCTTGGGAGAGACGTGAAACTGGTTCTCCGGCAGCTCCGGCCAGCCGGAGCCACTGGTCCAAAGACGCCGCGGGTCGAGCGCCTTGTAGCGGTTCACGTAGGCGGCGAGGAAGGCGTTGGCCTGCT
>CAIMTB010000653.1 GCA_903844265.1 uncultured Verrucomicrobiota bacterium | reverse complement strand
GCGCTGACAGCCCGGCAAATAGACCCATTCATCGTAGCAGCCGACGTAAGGAGGCTCCATCCATTGGCGTCTGGATCGGATTCGAGCCTCCTCACTCTGGCTGTCACCTACTTCCGATACTCCAGCACCATGCCTTCGTTGTTCATGGAGAATTCATTCCCCTTGAGCGTGCCGGTGGTCGTGCCTGCGCCATTCCATTGCATGGTCAGTTTTGAACCCTCGGCCTGATAGGTGGCGGTGACCTCCCGGGTGGCTTCCGCTCCGTTCGGTGGGACAAAGGTGGTCCGGCTCGCACAGGTGCCGTCGGCCTTGAAGGTGAAGCTGCCCGAGCGCACCTGGAGCTCGTTGCCATCGTGGGAGATCGAGGAAGGGACAGGCTTTCCGTTCACCTTGACCAGCTTGAATTCCCCGGAGATCGACGCGACCGCAGGCGACGTAGGCGACGCGGGCGACGCGGACGAGCCGGAGGAGGTCGGCGAGGCGGACTCCTTGCCGCATCCCGTGATACCCAGGGCGAGGGCGAGCAACGCGGCGGAAAGCAGGCTGCGGCGGTTGAGGTGGGTGGGTCGGAGGGCGCTGGCTGCGGCGGACTTCATGAGGACCATGAGACGCTCTCCGGGAAGCAGGGTCCAATCGATAGACCTTACGCTGCCATCGAATAAATGGTCTTGCCTGCCCCGCCGCCTGCCTCCGCCGGGAGTGGAAAATAGGCCCGCGTGATTCGCCGCGGGCTATGGATCCCCCACTCCCCATGCCGTCGCGGCGTCGGGAACAGCGGGGGCTTGCGGACTTTTTTCAGCGCTCGGAACGGCAGGTCAGCAGATGAAGTACCGCGGCCGCGGCGGCAACCAACGCCGAATAGCGATGGATGAGGTACAACAGATGCTGTCCATGGGTGCCGAACACCGGCGTCATCGGCACGACCCCTGAGACGATGACCAGCCAACCGGAAAGGAGCAGGATCCAGTAGAACAACCAGCTGATCCCGCCCCGCTGGGCGACGGGCGAGGTCCAGGTGAGAGCCACGATCATGAGGCCGATGGAGAACATCCCTGACGATCCCACGTGGGCCATGAGGATCCATCCGGTCATGGGCGCGTTGCCGGTGGCGAAGGTTCCGATGCCGCTGGCCCCGAGGACCAGGGCCCCGGCGAACATCAGCGCGTAGGCCAGTTTTCCGACAAGACCGGGCGAGAATGAGTTGACCATGGGAATTCCAGGGGAATGGGGGTGCATGTTGGCCATGGCAGGAAGTTAGTAGGTATCCGATTGGCCACGGTTGCGGAAGCCACCGAGCCAGACAGCGACGCGGCCGACAATCACGCCGAGGATCACCACGGCACAGAAGATCGTCATGATCTTGAGCAACGGCCGGAACTTGAAGGTGAAGGCGAACGTGCCGGCGAGCTTCGGGTCATCGCCGCGCAGTTCCCACTGGGCCTTGGTCACCGCATTCTTTGGGTCCACGGGGCCGCGGGCGGTCACGGTGGCGAAATAGATCGGTGAATCCTGGGAGTGACAATCGGCGCAACCCTTGGTCGCCCCGACGGCCTGGGCCTTCGATCGGACATCGTGGGCCAGCGCCCATGTGTACGGCTTGGCAGCCTCGTGCTCGTCGGACTTCAGGTTCCCGCCGTCAAGCCGGTACAGCTTGCCGGCCGCGAGATACACCGCTTCCCCGTTCGTCCTGCCCGAGGAGAGGAGCGTCAGGACGTCCTTGATCTGCGGGTCGGTGAGCGGGCGGGTGTTGTAGGGATCGCGCTCGACGTCATCCTTCGGCTGCGCTGGGAACTTGTCGCCACTGGCCTTGGTCACCTCGTCCGGGAGCATGGGCCTGACCTTGCCCTCCTTGAGAGTGCCCCAGTAGCTCGGCCACACCGCCTTGTGCGGAGCGATCCTGCCGGAAGCATCACGGAGAAAGACGGGCTGCACGATGATCGGCGCGGTGCCCTCGCCCCGGACGGGACCGGGCAGTCCGAGTTTGTGGGCCAACGCTGTGTGGACAATCTGCGTCGTGTCCGCGGGCACGGGCCCGGAGTGACACGCCGTGCAGCTCAGCTTCTCGAAGTGGATCGGGGGAAAGCCGGTATGCTCCGGGTGAGGCGCCCCAAGTCGGCCGGCGAACTTCGGATTTTCGGAACCGTAATGACATCCCCGGCAGGAAAGAGTCTCGACATATCCCAGTTCATTGCGGAGCTGGGATTCGGCGAGCTTCCGGGCGTCGGCCTCCTTGAGCTGGCCGTCGTCGCGGAGAAAGACGCGGGCGCGCAGCAGTATCATGTCGTCGGTGATGGCCCGGTCGGCGGTCTCGCCTTCATAGCCGCGAACGACCATGTGATCGATGCCGTTGCGGTGGCAGTCGATGCAGGTCATGCCCGCGCGCATATGCACGTCACGGTCCGAATGCCAGCGTGCATCACCCACCCGGGAGTCACTGGTATGGCAGTAATAACAGGTCTCCGGGGAGGGCCTCCGGGTGACATCAAACTTCACCTCGTTGGCGAGGTCGAAGCGGTCCCGTTCATATTTCACCGGGGGAAGGTTGGTGGGGGCTGGACGCGGCGGCCGCCAGGAATCGGCAAAGGTCTTGGCCATGCGGCTGGCGCCATAGACCCCGACCTCCGAGGCGATGGTGGGCGCCCACTTGAAGTTCTCGTTGTTCAACGCCTTGTACCGGGCCTCGTGGGCATAGGCGCCCTGCCGGTTGTGGCAGATGAGACAGTCGATCTCCATGGCGCCCGTGACCAGCATCCGGCGCATGCGCACGTCCGCGGTGTCGATCTTGTCCTTCGCGGGTTCACCCACGCCGCCGCCCGGGAAATGGCGCGAGAACGCGAGGAGGAAATCGTAATCCGTGAGCCCGATATCCGCGGGCTTGAAGGTGCCGGGCCAACCCCGGTACGAGACAGGAATTTGGGTGCGGGTCGCAGGGTCGGTCAGGATCCAGGGCTCGCCGGGGCGGCCGGGTTTGACATTGCCGCGCGCGGCATTGAAGTGCCAGCCCTGTCCTATGATGGAATATTCGTGGCAGCGACCGCAGGTCTGCGCGATCGAGAACGGATTGCCCCTGGCCTCCTGGGGCTTGCCCTGTTCGTCGAACTCAGGCGCAGGGATGATCTGGTTCCCCTCGACATCACGCAGCGGGATGACATGACGGAACGGGGTCCGGCTCTCCGTCTTGAGCCCCTCCGCGGCGCACGAGACCGTGGGCCTGCCCAGCGCGGCAAGGGCCACGAGTAGGGAAATTCGAAGCAACGAACTCATTCTCGGTAGTAGTCGGCGTTTCATGGCCAGGGAATGACTCATAGGACGATAGGAAACCGGACGTCGTCCGGGCGCCCCGGTGATCACACTGCCGCCTTTATGACGCCCGTGCGGGCACGCTAGGCACTGGGAGAGGGTGATCAAGAGGGAATACGTGAATCTGGACGGCGGGTAGAAAAGACCTATCCCTTCGTGCGCGGATACCGGGTCACCCGGCGAGGGAGCGGAACGCGCGGACGCGCGGTTCGCTGGCCATCTTCTGGGAATATTCCGGTGGCGCGAGCTGGCCACCCATGACGATGCGGGTGTTGCGGAACGTCATGCGGCTTTCGCGGGAACCGCTCGCGGAGCCGTGGATTTCGGTGGCGCCTGTTTCGCGCAGAATACGTTCGAGATTGCGCTCGGTGACGCCGCCTCCGGGCATGACGATGAGATGTTTGCCTGCACGACGGACGAGTTCGGCGACCAGTTCCATGCCCTCGACCACGGAGCGTTCCTGCCCGGAGGTGAGGACGCGGTCGACGCCAAGTTCCAGGAGCACGTCGAGAGCCTCGAAGGGATCCCGGGCCATGTCGAACGCCCGGTGGAACGTGACCGCGATCGGGTGGGCGATCTTCATCAGTTGGGCGGTCCGGACGGCGTCGATGGTGCCGTCGGGATTGAGAATCCCGAAGACGACGACATCCGCTCCCAGTTCCTTGGCATTCTCGAGGTCGGCCTTCATCACCTCGAATTCGTCGTCGGAATAGCAGAAATCGCCACCGCGCGGGCGGATCATCGCGGCGATGGAGATGCGAAGTCGTTCGCGGGTGATTCGGAGGAGCCCGGCGCTGGGAGTCAGCCCGCCTTCGAACAAGGACGAGCAGAGCTCGACGCGATCGGCTCCTCCGGCCTGGGCGGCGAGGGCGGATTCCAGGGAATCGATGCAGATCTCGAGCAGGGCGCGTTGCGGCATGCGGGAATCATGCCGCGGACGACGGGGTCGGGAAATACGGAAAAGGGAAGGTGCGAGAAGGTCGTGGCGGCGACGCCCGCCCTGAGCCTGTCCCGGGCTCTCAGGCCGGGCGCACTTCGTCGATCAGGCGCGCAAGACGCTGGCCGTACTCGACGAAATTCGCGCGGGTGGCGTCGTCGTTCGAGGCCTTGGATGTGGCGTCGTGGAACACGACGACCATGTGGGGTTCGATCGAGATGGCTCCGTTGTAGCCGCGCGCGAGTGCGTCCCTGAGGATCTCACGAACCTTCCCCTGCCCTTCCCCGGGCCAGTTGTAGTCGGCATCGTTCCTGTCGGTCGCCCATGTGGCATCCTTGACGTGGATATGGACGACGTGATCCCGGACGGCTTGCCAGAATTCCCAAGGGTCCTGCCGGGGCCAGGGCCTTGGTTTGGAACGATCGGGGTTGAACACGGGGTTTGCGGTGTCGAAGACCCACTTCAGTCCGGGACACTTGTCGAGGAGCTCGAGGGCATGCGCGCCGCTCATTCCGCCGAAGTTCATGCAGTTCTCGTGGACGGGGACGAGCCCGGCATCGAGGAAGCGCTGGGTCACTTCGCGGACGCGATCGAAGACGATCTTCGGGATCGAGAAGGCGTCGTCGACTGGTTTGAGGCTCATGATCCGGACGAAGCGGGTGCGGAGGCGCTGCATGCGCGGGATGCAGCGTTTGACCTCGGACAGCGTCGTTTCCCACGGGGTCTCGACGGTCTTGGCCCAGTTCATGATCGTCGAACCGAAGCAGCAGACACCGATGCCGGCCGCCTCGAGTTCGGCCACGGCCTGGTCGAAGGCGGCGTCGGGGATGTCGTGGAAGTTGGCCTTCTCGAAGCCCGGAACCTGGATCCCGCGCATTTCGAGGCTGGTCCAGGCGAGTTCCCGCGCTGCGGCGATCTGGCTTCTGATGGCCGAGCCCGCTTCGTCACCGATGCCCGTGAGAGTCATGCCCCTTGCCTACCGCAGGGGCGGTCCGCGCGCCAGATGAACCGAAGGATGGAGGGTCGCGGTCTGTGAGGAACGCGGGCCGGGCGAGCGACCGGCGGTGGCCTGGGCCTGATGGGGCGGTCGAGCCTAGCCCGGGTTGGGCACGGCGGATCGAAGGGTCTCGAGGGTGCGGGCGGCACTGACCAGGAGCTGAACGAACGTCTCGGAAACCGGCGACTGATGACCCGCTGAAAGGACTCCGATCGAGAGCCT
>CAIMTB010000652.1 GCA_903844265.1 uncultured Verrucomicrobiota bacterium | reverse complement strand
GATGTCCTTGAGGCGGCGGATGACCGCGAAATTGTTGCGGGCGAGGAAGGGGTGGAAATCCTTGAAGACGAAGATCGCTGGTTCGACGAGGTCGATCACCTGGTCGAGGGCGTTGATCGGGTCCTTGCTCGGGGCGTTGCGGGTTTTCTGGGACTGGACCGAGGTGCCGGCTGGGACGACGCCGGTGCTGTAGCTCCACTCAAGAACCTTCTTCTGCCGTTTTTTGGCGATGTCATTGACGACGGTGAGCAGGCGGGCCTCCTCGCTCGTGACGACGTAGATGATCGGGTAGCGGGCCCGGATCAGGGTTTCGAGTTCCGTGGCAAAACTCATGGGCAGTGTGGGGGTGGGATGGCTGGCGGGCAGGTTGGGGATGCTGGACCGGGGGTGTCGAGGCCCGGGGTCTGTGTGTGCCCGGGCCAGGGCCCGGCTCCGAGCGCGGTGGCCGTGGCGCGGTGGCGGAACACGGCGTCGTGGGGGTTCAACTCGGCGAGCAGCCGCGCGACGAGCGGCGTGAGGTTGCGGGCGTGGATCGTGCCGTCGGCGAGAATGTGGAGGTCGACGGTGCCGGTCGAGGTGTGCGGCGGGATGGGGACGTTGTCCGGCCCGGGGGGCTCGGGTTTCACGGCACCACCTCAAGTCCGCTTTCGTGCGCCCAGCCGACGGCCTGCTCGAATTCTGCGGCGAGCAGGTGTCGTGACAATTCGGGGTGACGCCGGGCTTGCCAGGCGGGCCAGTACCCTTGGCGCAGGCTGATCCGGCGCTGTCCGGTCGGCAGGTGTGTGGCCAGCCAGCGGATGACGGGCGCGGTGCAGCACTCGAGGTGGGACGGCATGACGAGGTGCCGTACCAGCAGGCTGCCGCCGGCGGTGGGCGTGCCCATCCATTGGATGTTGGAGGTGAGGGTGTCCATGTATTCGGGCACTCCGGCGAGGCGGCGGGCGCAGGCGTCGTTGCCGAACTTGAAGTCCGGCAGCCAGACATCAGGCAGGCCCGCGAGGAGTTCGCGCGCCTCGGCGGTGAGGGCCGCGTTGGTCTTGAGCACGAGGGTCGCGTGATTGGGGAGGTGCGCGATCAATTCGAGCAGGGCTGGAAGGTGGATGGTGGGTTCGCCCCCAAGGATCATCACCGTGCGTGCGCCACGTTCCAGGGCCTTGGCTGCCTGCGCCGCCATCGTCCGGGTGTCGAGGGCAAGGCCTGCCCGTGGGTTCCAACTCGACTCACCGGTGATGCAAAAATCACACCGGAAATTGCAGCCGCTCAGGGCGACGGCGAACGTGGGCAGGAGTTCCAACTCATCGGCCACTTCGGTCTGGGCCGAGAAGAATCGGGCCTCAGGGCCCGCGTGGCACAAGCCGGCGGGGCCTGATCGGCGGTCCGTACCGCACCGATGGGAGCAGAGTTGGCACGCAGCCAAGGCCTCGCGGGCCGAGGGCAGCCGGTCACGGGCCACCTCGGACCGGGGTCGGCCACGGGCCCCGATGGCGGGGTGGGTTGCTGCGACAGGGGCGGTGAGCGAGGTCATAGCTCGAGCCTGCTCATTCGGGGTTGTCAGTTTCCGAGGATGCGTTTCCACCAGGGAGTCGGCGCGGCGGTCGGTCCCTTGGGCAATGCAGTACTGAGCCGGAGGGCGATCTCTGGCGGGACGGCGGTGGTGGCGCGGTCCTGCCGGAGCGCCTCCTCGACGGATTCAAACTCCACCGGCGCGCCGCGGGTGGAGGTCGTGGATTCTGCGGCGGCCTGCTGCTGCTGCTCGCGCGGGTTCAGTCGGGATTCATGCTTCATGGCGGTTCAAGCGGTGGTCGCGAAATGGGCGGAAAACGCCTTCCGAGCGCGGTGGAGTTTGCCGCGCACGGCGTCGGCGCTCTGCTGGGTCAGGTCGCCGATCTGCTCATACGAAAGCTGCTCGTCGGCGACGAGGAGGAGCAGGAGCCGGTATTCGTGGGGAAGCTGGTCCAGGGTGGTTCCGATGCGCTGGCCGAGTTCCTTGATCTCGAGGACGCGCAGCGGCGAATCGGTCGGTGCCTCGGTGTGGTCCCAGATGGCGTCGTCGCTGCTGGGAACCACATTGCGGGCATTCCAGCTGCCCGCGACGTTGTGACAGTGGTTGAGGGCGATCCGGTAGAGCCAGGTCCGCCAGGCCGCGGCGTGTCGGAATGCGCCAAGGCTCTTCCAGGCTTTGACGAAGACGTCGTGGGTCACGTCGGCCGCGCGCTCGGGGTCGCCGAGGTAGCGCAGAGCCAGATAGTAGATGGCGCGGCTGTGCTCTTCGTAGACCCGGGCGAACTCCGGCTCCCCCGGCGGGGTGGGCTGGGCGTGGGTGGTTTCGCTCACGGCGGCGGACATCACCCATCAGACAGGGCTGGATGGACGATGTCACGCCCGCCCCCGTGAGGCAGGTCGATGCGGTGCCCGTCTTTCCCGCTGGTTCTGGGGACAGCGACGCGCGACTCTGGGCCTGTTCCCGCTGCCTGAATCCAACGCCTTTCTCCATGAACCTCCCCCTCCTTACCCTCCCGCCCCGCGGCGGTCGTGGGACCGTCGCCACGCTCGCGGTGATGGTGGTCGCCGCCCTCAACCTGGCCTTCTCCGCTGGCGCTCCCGGGGCCTCGCCGACTCAATCCCCGCCCACGGGCGACGCCTTCCTCGGCCTCCAGTCCGGCCTCGGCACCCTGCCGCTCCTCGGCCATGGCCGGACACGTTCCATCTCGGCCGAGAATCCCACCGGCGAGAAGGGCAAGGGCGGCCAGGCGATTCCCAACCCGAGCGAGCCCAAGCCGGCCGCCAGTGCCCGAGCAGCCGACGACCTCGGCCAAGGCTGGAAAGTCCGGCCCTTCATCCGCGTCAACGCCGGCGAAACCGCCACGCTCATGGACGTGCGCGGATCGGGCATCATCCAGCACATCTGGATGGTCGAGGGCTTGAACCGCGGGCTGGTGCTCCGCTTCTACTGGGATGACGAGGTGACGCCGTCCGTCGAGGCGCCCGCGCCCGAATTCTTCGCGGTCGGCCATGGGCGGTTCGCGCCGGTCAACTCCCTCCCTGTCGTCGTGAACCCGGCCAACGCCCTCAACTGCTACTGGCCGATGCCCTTCCGGTCGCGGGCAAGGATCACCCTGTCGAACGAGACCGCCGAGGACGTTTCCCTGGTGGCGTACCAGATCACCTACGTCGAGACCGGGGTGCCGGCGAACGCGGGGACGTTTCACGCGCAATACCGCCGCACTTCCAGCGCCCAGACCAACCCGGTCACACTCCTCGACGGCGTCCAGGGCCAGGGCCGCTACGTCGGCACCTTCCTCGCCTGGACCCAGACGGAGAAGGGCTGGTTCGGCGAAGGCGAGATCAAGTTCTACCTCGATGGCGACGACCGATTTCCAACCCTCTGCGGCACCGGCACGGAGGATTATTTTCTGGGAAGCTACGGCTTCCCACGCCCCTTCTCGACCGCGTACTCCGGCACGGTCCTGCCGGCGTCGGAGAACGAGGAGCCCCCGAACTTCTGGAGCCTCTACCGCTGGCACATCCAGGACCCGATCAGTTTCGAGCAGGACCTGCGGGTGACCCTCCAGGCCCTCGGATGGGGTCCCGACGGCAAGTACCGGAAGACGTCCGACGACCTGGTCTCGGTCGCCTACTGGTACCAGGCCGAACCCCACGCCGCATTCCCCAAGCTTCCCCCGGCCACCGAGCGACTCCGCGATGCCCAGCGTCGGCCCCTGAAGCTTGCCGGTGCGATTGAATGCGAATCCCTCACCCCGACCGACCGCAGCCCGGGGCTTCCTGCGGAAGCCCAGAACCTGCGCAACCTGGGGGACGGGTGGAGCGGCGACTCACAGTTGTTCGTCCGGCCGCGCGTTGTGGGCGAGTTTGTCGAACTCAGCCTGCCCGCGGTCGAACCCGGCGCCCGGAAGCTCGTGCTCCACGCCACGAAGGCTGCGGACTACGGCGTGCTGCGCTTTACGGTGAACGGCCGCGCCATCGCGTCGACCTTCGACGGCTATGCCGACCGTCCGCGTCCCTCAGGCCCGATCGAACTGGGCGTGCATGAACCCAGGGACGGTCGATTCGTCCTTCGCGCCGAGGTCATCGGCGCCAACCCCGCCGCCACCGGCGCCCGTTATTGCTTCGGCCTCGACGCCGTGGTCGTCGAGAAGCCCCGCTGATTGTTCCCGGGAACCTTCTCCGGGCTTCATGGCCCGAACCCAAGGTCCTCCCCCTCGTGGATCGCCAGGCCTATGGCGTCGGGCTCGTATTGGTCCCCTCCCGAATACCACATCCGGAACCCGCCGCGGTCTGGCTCCCACTCCACGTGGGGACACATCACGGCCACCTTCTCCCAGGGTTGGTCGGCAACCAGAACCGGGTTGCCCTCATGCTTCCTCCACCCCGCCGAGGATTCGGCGGCATCGGCCGAGGCGTGGATCGCCCTGTCCAGTCGGCCCTCGAGACGGGCGAGGCGGTTCGTCACCGCCAGTTCGCGCCCATCCGAGAAAATACGGAGACCGGAGCCACGATGATACCGTTCCCCGGTGCGGTCCCAGAGGACCGTCAGCAGCCGCCCATGATAGGGAATTCGCTCCAGGGCGAAATAATCCCAGGTCCCCTCAGGCACGAGCGGGCGCACCTCCACGATGTCATCGCTTCGAGGGTGGAGGCCCACCAGGCCGGTGATCACCAGGTCACAGAAAGTGGAATGGTTGTAATCCTTGCCACGCTCGCGTCCGCCCTTGTCCTCCGACCACGTGCCGTCCTTCCAGGACTTGAGACGAGTCCGGGCGATCCAATCGCCGGTCTTCGGGTTGAGGTTCTCATCGATCCACGGGACAACCCGGCCATCCTCCCGGGTCAGGCGATGGGCACGCGCGTAGGTCCTCAGGGCATCGAAATAGTCCCGAACACCGAGCATTTCCTGCGGCGGCCCGTTCAGGAACCGCGCCGCCGCCGTGAGCGTCACCGCCGTCGCGTAGGGCCAACTCGGGCCGTTCCACTGGCATTCATGGCCTGAGTAGGAAAGGGAAAAACCGCGATGACGCTGTTCCGTCGTGGCCAACCCGAACGGAGCCCGGAACCCCTGCGGATCGGTAAATTGCCGCCAGGCGACGGATTGATCCGTATCCGCGAGGCCAAAGTACCAGGGCGTGAATCCATGCAACTCGCGCGCGTCGACCAGGGACTTCCCGGATCCGCGGGGCAGCACCTTGAAGAAGCCCGCCTGCGGATCCCAGAGGCGCCGGAGGGTGTTGCTCTTCAGCGTGGCGGCCTTCTCCCGGAACCGGCCCGCGACTTCCGCCCGCCCGGCGGCCTCGGCGATCTGTGCGATGGCGAGCGCGTCCGCGTACTGGTAGCTGTTGATCGTGACACGGTATCCGGATCCTCCCACGGACACCTCCATCCCGTCCTGCCCATCCTCCTGCCAGAACAGCCCGACCTCCGGGTCGAAGCGCTTCTGCTCCCAAGCCTCATAGTTCGCGACAAGGTCCGGGAGAAGCTCGCGCGGGAGCCTGTCGTCACCGGTCACGCAGCGCCGGGCCCAGAGCGCCTCCGCGGCCCAGAAGCTGTAGGTCCTGGGATCGCCGCCACCCCAGAACCAGAACCGCGCATAGTCCTCCAGGGGCCGTGGATCAAGGAGCCAACGGCCTTCGTGGAAATGGTGTGCCGCGGCACAACTGATCGTGTTGTGCTTCCCGGCCCAAGGGACGCGCGGCAGGAATTCCGTGACCACCCAACCGTCGGTCGTCGTCTTGAGGTGTTTCCGGAAGGTCCACCAGCGAAACCAATACGTTCTTTCCAACTCCGGGTCGGGACACTCGAAGCGCGGCACCTGCGCCGCCAGAAACTCCCAGGCCGCCGCGTTCGGGATCGCCTGGGGATAGAGCTCCTCGTCGTCCCGATTGAACGCCTCCACGTAGGACTCAAAGCGGCTGGCATCGAGCCATGGCCGGTCCGGGGACGCGGTGGCCGGTGCGGTTGCGGCCAGGCCGGGGGTGGCGAGGAATCCCGCGATGAAAGCCGCCGCGAGCACGAGCGCGACCCCCTGCGTCGGACTTGAAGGGTGCATCCGCCTGTATGGCGTGAGGTCCTTGGAAAACGCAATGCCGGAGGCCGGGATCCCGTTCCCTCGCAGCCGTGTGGGGTCAAACATTGACTGTTGACACTTTGGCCTTGAATCACCGCCTCAGCGGCGGCGTCCTTCGGGACATCCGATCCAAATGTCGATTGTCAATGTTTGACCCTAGTGCCTCTTCCCCCCGTAGACCAGGGGAAGCAGTTCCTCGCCCGCCTTGGGTTCACCCCGCTGCGCCGCCTCGAGAATGTGACTGAGGTCGCTGATGGCTTGGAGGGTACCAACCGCCCGGCGGTGACTCCAGAACTCCCGGCGGGCAAGGGACTGCCCGCCCTACCGGTCGGACAGCATGAAAATGGGTGGCGACCGGTGCCCTTCGAAAAAGTATCAAAATAGTTTCCCCCCTTTGCGCCCGGAATTTCGCCTTGAGGGGTGAGGGGCGATCGGTTTCGCCCGCTGACCACAACAACCACAACGTTCGAACGCGGACATTATGAAGAAGATTAGACCGAGGGTGATCGCCGCGGCGATCATGGCGATCGCCGTGCTGGGCGCCGTTCAAACGCACGCGGGCCTCTTCAAGCTGGACTTCAGCCCGTCACAGAATCGCGCTGAGAACGTGACCTTGACCGATTGGGACACGCTCTCGGATTGGTCCTTCACGGACTTCCCCGACGGCATCGCCACCTGGAAACTGACCGACTTCTCCGCGGAGAAGAATTCCAACGTGACACTGACGATCAGGGACAACGCGCCCTTGGCCGCGCAGTTCGGTGCCCCGGCCATCGGGATGGCCAGCTTCAACCCGGATCCTCAGGGATTGGATGCGGTCTATGACGGCATCCGTGTTCCTGCAGTCGTGAAGGATGACTATTTGTTTCGGGACCCGGACATGGCGGGGACGGAGTTGCTGTTCCGCCTGGCCAATCTCACCCCGGGTCGATACCACGTCACGTTGTTCAACGACCGCGTGAATGACCCCAGCGGACAATATGGGAAGCTCTGGATCGACGACATCGACGGCAAGAACGAGCCCGCGGCGGAAAACACCGGTGACTATGCCGCCAATCCTTTGTCCGATCCAAACGATCCCAACTCACCTCGGGTGCGGATCCCGCTTGGACACCCGCAGACCCTGGTCGTGGATATCAAGGCGGGTGACTTTCTCTGGTTCGCGCACATGGAGGACGCGATCGGCGGCGTCAGCGGCATGATCGTTCGCTCCTGGGTGGATAGCGACGGCGATGGCATCCCGGATGATTGGGAAATCCAGTGGGGCCTAAACCCTCAAGACCCGAACGACGCCGCCAAGGATATCAATGGGAATGGTTTGAGCAACTGGGTCGAGTACCAGTCCGCCTTGGATCCAACCGACACCACCCGACCTACGATCCGTTCGGCCGTGGCGAACTCCCTGGTTAATCAAGTGGTGGTCACCTTCTCCAAGCCGATCTTCAGCGGCTCATCCATCCCCAACGATCCCCGGGATGCGACGACCGCCACGAACCTGGCCAACTACTCGATCAGCCCTGCTTTGACCATCACCGGGGTGGCCGTGAAGGGCAATGTGGTGACACTAGCGACCGCCCAATCGCCCCCCGGTGGCGCGGCCTATACGCTCACGGTCAACAATGTGAGGGACGTCAATAACTGGCCGGTGGTGCCGAACAGTACCGTGACCTTCTCCATGGGCGCCACCCCCGCCATCGCCCAACCCCTAGTCTACCAGTGGATGACCATTGCCGGGAAGGCAGGGAGCAAAGGCAGCGCTGATGGCAGCAATAGCGCCATTCGGCTTAGCGGTCCCACCGGCGTCGCGGTGGACAGCAAACACCAAGTGTTCGTCAGCGACGGTCTTAACGCGACGATTCGAAAGCTAGTACCGGATGGGACGAACTGGGTGTCGGCCACCATCGTCGGAAAGCCCGGAGTCTATGGCAGCGCCGATGGCACCGACAGCGACGCTCGGTTTGGGTATTCAGCAACTCTGGGTGCCATGGGCAGGTCAGCGGTGGACAGCGGCGGCAATGTCTTTGTGGGGGACTTTGCTAACCACACCATCCGAAAAATCACACCTCAGGGGACCCACTGGGTGGTGAGCACCATCGCGGGCAAAGCCGCGAGCCCAGGCAGCGCCGATGGCACCAACAGCAACGCTCGGTTCAATCTCCCCGACGCCGTTTCGCTGGACACTGAGGGCAATCTCTATGTGTTGGACTGTAACAACTCCACGATTCGCAAACTCACGCCGTCTGGGACAGACTGGGTGGTAAGCACTATCGTTGGCGCGGCAGGGCACCCTGGCAGCGCCGATGGTACCAACAAACTGGCACGGTTTAATTTCCAAGGTAACGGGTTCCTCACAGTCGACAATGGCGGGAATATCTTTGTAACCGATTACGGCAACCAGACAATCCGCAAGATCGTGCCGCAAGGCACCAACTGGGTGACGGCCACCATCGCCGGGAAGGTGGGGATCAATGGCACCGCCAACGGGACAAACAGCTCCGCACGATTCAGTGGACCTAATGGTATCACCGTGGACGGTCAGGGTAATCTCTACGTGGCGGATTGGCTTAGTAACACGATCCGCAAGCTCACGCGGGAGGGCACCAACTGGGTCGTGACCACCATCGGGGGGCGAGCCGCGTACTCTGGCAGCGCAGACGGAATCGGCAGCATCGCCCGCTTCAACCAGGCGGTCGACATCGCCGTGGATCCTGCCGGCAGTCTCTATGTGGCAGATTTTAGTAACAACACGATCCGCATGGGCGTGCCATTGCCGGTCTTTCTAAGCGTATCGCCAGTCAACGGCCGCATCGAATTGATCGTAAACACGGCCCCAGGGCAGAAGGTGCAGCTTCAATACAACCCCGACCTGTCCTCGGCCAACTGGACCAGCCTGGGCAACCCGATCACCGCCACCAGCGGACTGATCTCCGCCACCGACGCCCCCGCGCCAGGCCAATCGCGCTTCTACCGAGCGCTCGTCGTGGTGCCGTGAGGACCGGTCGAGTGTCTGCCCCCTAGGGGCTGGTCGACAAGAGCCGCTTCCTCGTAGCAGTCGACGTCAGGAGACTCCATTCCTCGGCATT
>CAIMTB010000651.1 GCA_903844265.1 uncultured Verrucomicrobiota bacterium | reverse complement strand
GGTGAGCCTCCAAAGGCCGGCGCGCAGCGGAGTGCGCGCCCTACCACCTGCCCAGGTGATCGCGATGCGTTCCCGCCTCTCTTTCCTATTTGAGCGGACGCCGGTAGACCTTGTCGCTACTGCACGCGTAGAGATAGGCGGCACCGGGCCCACCCACCACGCAACTCACCGTTCCCTTCTCCTGCGGGCGCGGGATCGTTCCGAGCAAGGCTGCCCGCGCGTCGTAGACCTGGAGCCCCAGATGCGACGTCACATAAACACGGCCCGCACCATCCACCGCGGAGCCGTCGCCGCCGCTGTCAGCCTTCCCTGCGGGCGCCTGGATCACCGCGACGCGTTCGCCGTCGTTCACCGAACCGTCGTTCACCGAACCGTCGCCGGCCAACCCGAACCGCCATTCGCGAGTGCCGCCGTATTCACTGACCCAGAGACTCGTTCCGTCGGGACTCAGCGCGATTCCGTTGGGCTTGTTGATGCCGCCCGCCACGGGCGGCGGGCGGGAAAGGCCGCGGGCTGCGAGCGGGACCCGAACGACCTGCCCGGCGCCGGTGTCGGTGAAGTAGAGAAATCCGTTCCCGGCCACCGCGAGGTCGTTCGGCTGGACATCCGTCGCCAGGGTCTCGACGGCCTTGGTCTGCGGGTCGATGACGATGACGCGTTTCATGTTGTTCGTGCCTTCGCCCTGCACGCAGGCGTACAGCTTGCCATCGGGGCCGAATTTCATCCCGCTGACCTTGGGTCCGTTGACGAGCCAGGGTTCGGGGACGAGGCCGCTGGGAGCGGTTCGGTAGATCGTGGCTTTGGGAAGGTCGGAGAAATAGAAGCGTCCTTCGGCATCGGCGCACGCTGCGTCGGTGAAGGCGTAACCTTGTCCCACCAGTTCCCACGTGGCCCCATCAATACCGCCGGGAACACCGCCCGCACCAACCGCGGCAGGTGAATTCTGGGATGCAATTCCGGACCGCCACAGCCAGCGCAGGGAATCGGGAAGAAGGGCACCCCCATGTTTGCCGTTGTGGGCGCCATCGCCGAATTCGAGATGGAAATCGTAGCCCATGAAGGCGAGGGACGCGGCCATGTCGCGATTGGCAAGAGGCCAATTCCCCAATTCATTGTTCAGGTCGTTGGAGCCATCCTGCAGATAGACCCTGATGTCGCGGCGCGCATTCTTCCGGATGCTTGAGGGATAGGCATGACCGCCTCGGATGTTGGTGAACGACCCGATATGGCTCAGCACCTTGCCGAAGGAACCGGGCCGCTCCCAGGCGACCGTCCAGGCGCAGATGCCGCCGCTGCTCATCCCGCAGATGGCGCGAAGTCTTGGATCGTCGGAGAACCGGACATCGAACTTGCGCGCAACGAACGGCAGGAGTTCGTCGATGAGAAACCGGGCGTAGGCATCGCCCAGGGAATCGTACTCGACGCTTCGGTTGCTGCGGTTCCCCCAACCACTCGCAGCCGGCGGGTTGGTGCCGCTGTGCCCGGGATTGATGAACACGCCGATCGTGACCGGCATGTCACCCTTCGCGATCAGGTTGTCCATGACGATCGGGGCCCTGACCTGACCGTTGGTCGACACGTAGGCATGTCCATCCTGGAACACCATCAGTGCTGCGGGCTTCGACCCATCATACTGGGCCGGGATATAAATCCAGCCGTCGCGTTCCGTGCCCGGGAAAACCTGGGACTGTGCGAACTGGAAACTCTCCACACGACCCGCGGGAACGCCCTCGCGCCGAGCGGTCGACTCAGGGCCAAGGACGTATGCGTCCGCCGCAAAGGCCAACTCTGCCGATGAGACAAGGACCCACAATGCAGCAAGCAGGAGTAACTTCATGGATGGGCGGTAGTCTCCCCATGGAGCGGCGGCAATCAAGCCCGGTGAAAGGAAGCGCCATGAAATACAGGGACAGGTCTATTGCAATGGAAGTGCCGAGGCGCGCCGCCACCACTTTTCGCGGGTTCCGCAAAAACCCAGTCTCCCCCGATACGACGGCCTGTGCTACAATCGCGCCATGCTGCTCCGGGATCGCCCCGCCCACGTCACCCACTTCCTGAGCGCCTGCCTGCTGGCCGGGTGTCTTTCGGGTGGCCGACGCGTCACGGCCTTCGACAACGTGTTCCTCAAGGACGTGCCGGACTATCATTGGCACATGGGCTGTTTCGGAACCGCCTGCGGCAACCTGATCGGCTATTGGGATCGCCACGGGTTGGCCAACTACTACACCGGCCCTACGGCGGGCGGCGTGGCGCCACTGAACAGTTCCGGTGCCAACTCCGGCATCCGCTCGCTCTGGGCCTCCCAGGCGGGCATCGATGGCCGGCCCATCGGCCAACCGGGACACGCCAACGATTACTACTGGGACTACGAGCGCATCGATGCGGACCCCTACGTCGTCGCCGGCCGCACGGAACATCCGCCCGACTGCATCGGCGATTTCATCGGTCTGAACCAGTTCAAGTGGACCGACCTCGGCGGGGAATGTCGCGGCAACATCGACGGGTTCTCCTTCAATTTCTTCGATCGCGACGGTCTCCGACGCGACAACTACACACCCCACGACGTCGCCGGCAAGGCGATCCCCGACATCCAGTCAGGGTTGCGGGCGTGGTCCGAGTACCGTGGCCACGCGGCGGATAGCTTCTCCCAACTCAGCGACTTCAACCCCGACAAGCCAGCCGGTCGAGGGTTCACCTTCGCGGACCTGAAGGCGGAGATCGACGCGGGTTATCCGGTGCTCCTCTTCATGCAGGAATTCGGAAACTTCTCGCGCCGACTCGGGGGAATCGATGGCGTCAACCCGGAGATCCACGGCATGCTGGCGTACGGCTACCTCGTGACGGACGCCGGTGAGTGTTATGTCCACTACCGCACCAGCTGGGCCTCTGGCGATCGCAACTTCAGCCTCTGGACCGACGCCGTGTGGACGCCTGAGAATTCGCTCAACATGCCCCTGCGCGGCGTCATCGGTTTCCACCCGCGCCCGCGGCTGACCCAGGTCTCCGCCGCTGCCGGCCAGGTCCACCTGCGTTGGGAGGGACCCCTCGCCGTCCTGCACGACGAGGTGGCGGGAGTGGATGCACCGGTTCAACGCTATGTCGTTGAACGAGCTCCATCGGCCACGTCAGATCGATGGGAAGCGGTCACGGAACCCATCGCCGGACTCTCGGCTGACATCGCCCCGTGCTGCGACGGCACCGTCTTCTTCCGACTGCGCCTCGTGACCGGGAATTGAAGGGGGGCGGGGTCTACGGAAAGAGCTGGGGCCATTCGCCGATGAGGGCGTCCAGATTTCCCAGCGTGACGAGGAGATACCGGCGATCGAATTCCTCGTCGTGATTGCGGCTCATGGGTTCCGATTCCGGTGGAGCGCCGGGTTTCGACAAGACGGCCATCAGCAGTCGCCCGTTCGCGAACGCCGAACGAAGAGCCTCGCGCGAGCCCACGATCCGCCAGTCAGGCAGGAACATCACCCATTGGGGCCCCTTCAGATCCGTCCATGCACGGGTCTCGGTGAGATCCGCAGGAAACCCGACCAGGCTCACCCAGGTATCCGCCATCGGCGCCGCCTTCTGCAGCTGGTCCCACGCGCCCGGGACGGTCAGGAAACTGATGGGCGTCGTCGCTCCGGCGGGGATGGGGACCGACTGCGGATTGGCTTCCGCCTCGGGACGCAGGGCCGGATGCACGAGCCCCACCATGGACACGGCATTCCCGAGGCCCCGTTTCAAGCCGCGGACCGACGCCTCCTCGGCATCCCGGAACGAGGCATCCGCCCCTGGCTTCGCGGCGAAAGGATTCCCCACGAGCAGCACCTTCGCGCCCGGATGTCGTCGCGCAATCTCAGTTCCCAGCCTTTCGAACACGCACTCGCGCCGCGCACCGGCCTGTCGTTCCTCGGCAGGGGAACAACCCGCGAGGCCGAACGCCAGGCCGATCAGGACCACGAGCAACGCACCCGCATGCCCGGATCCACCACCGTTCATCACGCCAACACGATGGGCTTTGCCGTTCATCAAAAATACCCCGGCACAGTATCCGCCTCGAACAATCCGATGATTCCGAGACGTTCCAACCGGTGTGCGTTGAGACTCTCCACATGGCCATCGAGCAGGAAGCCATTGGCCACGCGGCCATGCCGGCCATGGACCTCCTTCTCGCCCGCGGCCCTGAAAAAATAAAACTGCTGTGCACCGATGCCCTCACGACCACGGCTCGTCGTGTCGGCGAGATGCAGATACTCGGAGGGCCGATCCACCGAGTCCACGGCGAGGTATTCCTTCAGCGGACCCCGCGCGGCTTCCTCCGGTGGATCCGCCCGGATGCCATAGATGCGGAGCCAGTTCGTGAAATGGAACGGCTTGTACGACGGGCATACAAAAAGGTCGAAGGGCCGCACCGCGGCGTTTGAGGCGAGGAGACTGCCCCAGGTAACGCCCTTCAACAGCGGGGCATCGACCTGTATGAGGCCCTGATGATCTTGCGCGTACATCAACGTCGCCAGACCCACTTGCCGAAGGTTGTTGAGGCATGCGGTCGCCCGTGCCTTTTCCTTGGCCTTCGACAGCGCCGGAAGCAGCAGGCTCGCCAGCAGACCGATGATAGCGATCACCACCAACAGTTCGATCAAGGTAAACGCCTCGATCGCCAGCAACCGACTCTTTGACAGGTTCCGCCTCAAGCTGGCGCCAACCTAGACCACCTCGCCCGTTCGGCCAAGGAACCATGAGGTTCCCTGGCCGACCAACCGAGGTTCAGCTCGCCACGCTACGGTGGAAATCCTGCCAATCGTCGAGATTGTTCAGGTCGACCGCGCCCGGATTCACCGAGCCGTCGTCCTCCAGGCCAACCGCTGCGAGAACGGCTTTGCGGACATCAGGCGTGTGGATGTACCCGGCGACCCCGGCGTTGCTTGCAAAGATCGTGGCCTTATCGAGCTTCACCCCAGGATAGGCCCGGATCCACGCCTCGAACGCAACGTAGGTCGGCTTCGTCGCCCGGATGAATGCCTTCGCCTTCTCCGGGTCCACCCCGATGGCGTCGAGGACCATGTGGTCGTACCCCGGCCCGATATCGCTGTAACCATCGGCCAGGCTTCCCACCGCACCCAGCAGACCCTTCTGCCAGAGACGCGGCAGATGCAGGAGCCCCAGCGGACCCGAGATACCCGAACTGATCAGCGGAACAATCTTGTTACTCATAATAGACGTGTTTCGAACTCCAGATGAATTGGAACGTGACGACGCTACCGCCCCGGGGTTCACGGTCAATGCCCGGCAAAGGACGGCACATCCGGTGGTTCGCCACAGTCGGGAGGTAGGGCGGGCAGTCCCTTGCCCGCCGCGCGTTCGTCGTCACCCGACCGGTGCAGCGGAGTGCGCGCCCCACCGTCAATCTGTGGATGCACGGGCCGCCGCATCCACGGCCTCGATCGCACCCGCCCAACCAAAGTGCGGTCGGAACGCAAACGTCCCGCGGATCGCCGAAAGTCCGCCGTTCCATTCCGCACGATTCGAGGTCAGACGGATGGTGCCTGGCTCGAAATCGACGAAGCCCGGCGCGCGCATCCTGAATCCTCCGGCGAGGAGGCGGATGCGTTGCCAGTCGAAGCCCATCAATCGCGCGGAGGCGCAGTCGACGGCCAGTGGGTGGGTGCCGGCGACGATGACGCCGCACGGTCTCGGATCGGGGGCCATGGGGCCGTTGCCTTCACCGCCGATGATGCCATCGACGACCGCGAGGTAGCGCAGGGGCCGGGTCCGGGCCTGTCCCGAGCCGTCATGGAGGAAGAGGCATTTGTTGAGGTCGAGGACCATGCGCCAGCAGGTGTCGTTGCCGTGCCAGTTGCCGGAGCGCACCACCTTCTGGGTGTCGCCAAACACCATGCGCCCGGCCTTCTTGAGCGGGACAAAGAGACGGGACAGCAGCGGGTTGTCCTTGAGGAGGCGCTTGGCCGTGCCCATCCACGAATGCTCGAGTCGCGCCTTGGCGTTGTCGGCGGGGAACTGGTCGCCGCCCTGTGACGGGGTGCCTTCGGTGTGATGGGGGAGCCAGTTCTTGTTGGCGTTGATGCCGACAAGGTTTTTCAGGGCGCAGGTGAGCCCCACCTTCTTGTGGGTCTTGAGCTTGGGGATGTTGATGAACACGTCCGCGTCCATGGGCGTGCGACAGAGAAGGTATTCGTGGCGCGTCCCGGCGTGGTGCCGATTGGTTTCATCGAGGTCGAAACTGGCGCCGTAGAGGCGGCCGCACCCCGCGAAGCCGACGAACTCGCTGGCGTTGTCGAGGGCCACCCGGGTGCTGCCAAGCGGATCGCCCGGCAGCACGGTCTTCGAGACCGTGACCCCGTCGACGGCGTGCCATTCCTCGGGGCGCAGGTCGAGGAGTTCGACGGTGACGCCTGGGAAATCGGCACGACAGCGCGTCGTGAGGGAGTCGAGGCGGCAGTACTCGCGGATCCTGGCGAACGACGAGTCGGTTTGCGGAGCGTCGCAGAGAATGATCGAGCCCCTTCCTTGGAGGCGTTCAGCGGCCCATCGGGCCACGGCCTCGATCACGGCCGGATGTGTCACGACGTGCTCCCACTGGTCCGGGCCCGGGTGGCGCTCGTCGTGTTCCTTGACCCAGTTGGGCTTGAGGACGACACGATCGCCGGGACGGATGAAATCGTGGGCGAGATCGAGTCGCGAAAGAGCCTGATAAACCTGGGTCCTGACACCCGCGGCGTCGGCGTAATCCACCGGGCCGCTCTCGATTGAGACCAACGGATGGCCGGCGGCTCGGCCGGATGATGAGGCGTCGGGCATGGGTGCGATTGCGGGTGCGAGTCTAGCAGCGGACGAACGCGGTTGCAGCGAATTCATGGAGGCCGCCGGTCCCTCGGCTCCGCCTGTCTTGCCGCGATCCATCGTGCCCCGTCCCTTGGGATCGGTGCATCCACAAGCTGACGACGATCGCGCGGCGGGCGAGGGACTGCCCGCCCTACCTCCTGACTGTGGTGAAATTACCGGATGCGCCGTTCGGGGTGGGCGCGCAGCGGAGTGCGCGCCCCACCGACAACCCGTGGATGCACCGTGCGGCGACCCTCACCGTCCCACGACCCAGTTTGTGAAGGGCGGAACGTAGGCCAGCAGCGTCACCCAGATCCCCACGAGCGAGGCCAGCGCGAGGCTGTGCCAGAACACCCGCCGAAGGATCTCGCCCTCGTGCCCGAAGAAACCCGTCGCGGTGCTCGCGACGACGATGCTCTGGGCGTCGATCATCTTTCCCATCACACCGCCCGTGGTGTTCGCAGCACCCATCAGGATCGGACTCAGGCCCAACCGCTCCGCGCTGATCTTCTGCAACGAACCGAACAGGACATTCGACGCCGTGTCCGAGCCGGTCAGCGCCACCCCGAGCCATCCGAGGAGCGTCCCGAAAAAAGGATAGGCCACACCGGTTCCGGCCAGCGCCAATCCGAGTGTCGCATCCACGCCCGAGAATTTCGTCACCTGCCCCAGGGCGAGCATTGCGGCGATCGTCACCAGCGAAAGGCGGACTTTTCTTATCGTGGCGGCATAGGTTCCCAGCACGCTGCGCCAGCCCAGCCTCATCCACGCCGCGGTGATCAGGGCCGCGAGCAGGATTCCCGTACCCGTTGCGGAGAGCCCGTTGAAGACAAACACCGCCTTCTCCGCTGCGCCTCCCGCAGGCGCCACCGGTGCCGAACGCTTCACGCGGCCATGCAGCCAGGGCACCTCCACTTCCCATCGGCCTACCGCGGACAAAAAGGGCTCCGTGGGACGAGTCCAACCGCGCACTCCGGATCCCGCTTGAGGCCGGCCCTCGAGCAGGTTCTTGGTGGCCGGCAGGCCCCAGACAAAAATCACGGAACTCAGGATGATCCACGGGACCCACGCGTGAAGAGGGCGACGACGGCCCGCGACCTCGTTCGACGCGGGAATCCGCACCCGCCCGGCCCCGTTCAAGCACGGTTCAGGAGCCGCCCCACCGGCCGGCTGGATGCCGGCGCTCCGGGGACGATCCGCCACGATCAGCTCCGGTCCTGCAGCCATCGGGACCGGTTTCCAATAACGCAGGAGCAGCACAATCGAGGCCATCGAGCAGGCGCCAGAAATGTTGTCCACCAGCCAGGGTCCGTGGAAGTTCGACACGAGGAACTGCGGCACGGCGAAGCCCAACCCCGCCGCCGCCGCCGCAGGCCACACGCCGCGCAACGCCCTCCAACCACCGTAGGCCAGCACCACCCAGAACGGGATGATCGATGAAAACAACGGCAAGAGCCGCCCCGTCATCCGTGAAAGATCCATCACGTCCATCCCCGTCACCTGGGCCAGCGTCGTGATCGGGATCCCGAGCGATCCGAACGCCACCGGCGCCGTGTTCGCGATCAGCGCCAGCACCGAGGCCTGCAGCGGCCGGAACCCGAGCTGGATCAGGATCGCGCCTGTAATCGCCACCGGCGTCCCAAACCCCGCCATGCCCTCGATGAACGCACCGAACGAATACGCGATCAGGATCAACTGCACCCTCGGATCCGGCGCAACCCGTGAGAGATTGTCCCTGAGCACCTGGAACAAACCCCCGCGCACCGTGAGTTCGTAGAGGAACATCACGTTCAACACGATCCAGCCGATCGGGAACAGCCCATACGCGGCCCCGAAAACCGCCGCCGCGACCGCTGCCGGACCCGGCATCCCAAATCCAAGCACCGCCACCCCCAGCGCGGCCCCCAGCCCGATCGACGCCGCCACGTGGATCCGCACCCTCCCCGACGCAATCAGCCCCAACAGGGCGACCACCGGCAACGCCGCCAGAAACGTGGAGATCCACGCCGCGCGCATCGGGTCGTAGTCCTGGGCCCAGATCATCTGGCAGCGAATCAGCCCGGCGATGTCTTGGCCGCCTGGTCGAGCTCGTTCCAACGCGCGTACAACCGGACCACCTCCGCCTTCTTCGCGTCCAATTCCGCGAGCAAAGCCGGCGCCTCGCGGGATCGGGTCGCGAAGAACTCGGGATCATTGAGCGTGGACTCCAGCGCCGCGACGCGGTCCTCGGCGGCGAGGATCACAGCCTCCATCCCGGCAAGTTCGCGCTGCTCCTTGAAGCTGAGTTTCCGCTGACGCGACGGCCTGGGTGCCGAAGCCTGGGGAGGTGCAACCGCCTCCGCAGCCCAAACCTTCGACTTCCCTGCGGCGGCGGCCCGGGCCCGAGCCTCGCGCTCCTTCCGTTTCTCCAGGTAATACGAGTAATTCCCGGTCTGGACGACCACGCCATCCTCCTCAAACGCCACGACCTGGTCGCAGATGCGGTCGAGGAAATAGCGGTCATGGCTGACCACCAACACCGATCCGTCGAAGTCGATCAGGGCTTCCTCGAGCATGCGGAGGCTCGGCAGGTCGAGGTCGTTGGTCGGCTCGTCGAGCACGATCACGTTGCCACCGCGACAGAGCACTTTCGCCAGCATCAACCGCGCGCGCTCGCCCCCGGAGAGCTTGCCCACGATCTCCATCACCCGCTCGTCGGCGAACAGGAACCGCCGGAGATAGGATCGCGCGCTGAGTTTCTGGTCACCGAAGTGGACGATCTCGTTCTTGCCCGCGATCTCCTCCATGACCGTGAGGGTCGAGTCCAACTGCATCCGCGCCTGGTCGATGTAATTGAAGACGACCTTCTTCCCGATCGCCACCGATCCGGAGTCGGCAGTGCGGTCCCCGAGGCAGAGCCTCAGGAGCGTGGTCTTGCCCGCACCGTTGCGGCCCACGACGCCGGTGCATTGGCCCGCCCTCAACGAGAGGTTGAGCGCGCGGAAAAGCCAGCGTTCCCCGACCCCTTCCCCAACCTTCGCGCCCGCCAAAGCCAACTCGACCACGGTGTTGCCAAGCTCCGGCGGCGGCGGGATGAGCAGGTCCATCTCGCGCTCCTCGGGCGGAGCCTGCAGCCCCTCGATCTCATAAAACTTGTCCAGCCGATGCCGCGACTTCGAGCGCTGGGCGCGCACCCCCGCCCGCACCCAATCGAGTTCCTCACGCAGAAACCGCTGACGCCGTCGCTCGGACTGCTCCGCGATCTGCGCCCGCACCGCCTTGGATTCAAGGTACGCGGTGTAATTGCCGGGATGCGAAAAGCAACGGCCGTCCGCGAGCTCGATCACCCGCGTCGCAATCACATCGAGGAAATAACGATCGTGCGTGACGAAGATGACCGCACCGTCGAAACCCCTGAGGAAATCCTCCACCCAACGGATTGATTCGGAGTCGAGATGGTTTGTCGGCTCGTCGAGCAGGAGAAGATCCGGCTGCGCCACCAGTGCCCGGCACAACGCCACACGCCGCTTCTCGCCACCCGAAAGCGGCCCCACCACCGCATCCAACGACGGCGTCGACAACGCCGTGGCCACCGCCTCCAACCGCGCACCCAGATTCCAGCCGTCGGCATGCTGGATCTCGTGCTGCAGGTCCGCCAACTCGGCGTCGCTCCCCTCGCCCGCCTCATAACGCCGGATCCACTCCCGAAGATCCGCAGCACCCGCCTCGATGTTCTCGCGGACGGTCTGTGTCCCATCCAGCTCGAATTCCTGCGGTAGATAGCCGATCCGCAGGCCGCGGCGGCGCGATATCTCCCCGCCGTCGGGCTGGCTCTCGTCCGCGAGAAGCCGGAGCAGCGTGGTCTTGCCGGAGCCATTGCGCCCGACCAGGCCCACCTTCTCACCAGGCACCACAGACAAGGTCACGTCCTCAAGCAGCCGTTGGTAACCAAAGGACAGCTGCAGAGCATTGGCAGACAGAAGGGCAGGTATGTTGGGACTCATCCGGATTCCGGGCTCAAGCCCGGAGACGCAGCATGACCGACCTCACCCACGTTCGACAACCGCCCCTTTCCTGTATGCAGCGCGCTCCGTCGGGGTGGGTAGGGCGTGCACTCCGCTGCGCGCCGTCCTTTGCGGACGCATGGCCCTTCGCGCTCCCCTGCGCGCCGTCGGGTGCCAGCGATTGCGCGGCGGGCAAGGGACTGCCCGCCCTACCTTCCCGCTCTCGGATCCAGGCCTTCCAACCCGTCCGCAGCACACCCATGCTCGCCTCCGCCATGACCCACGGACTCCTGCCAGCCCACGATTTCCCCATCGCGACGCTGGCCTCGATGTTCACCCGCTCCTACGAAGGCTACATCGCAGGATCGTTCACCCTCGACCCGGCCACCTTCGCCCAGTTCGTATCCCACCATGGCGTCGATCTCTGGCTCAGCCGCATCGCGGTCCGCGACGGCGCCCCAGTCGGCTTCGGATACGTCAACCGGACCGGTGACATCGCCCGGCTCGCCAGCCTTGGAGTGGTCCCTGAAGCCCGCCGCAGCGGCGTGGCCCGGAATCTCGTGTCGTCACTGCTCGCCGAATCGCATGCCCGCGGCGAGACCGAGATGTCACTCGAAGTGATCGAGCAAAACCCGACCGCCGTTGAGCTCTACCGCAGCCTCGGCTTCGAAACCATCGGCCGACTCTTCGGTTGGCGACTTCCCATCGGATTCCCCCCGTACCCCGTGGAACCCGACGCCGACGCCGGCGCCACCGAAATCCCACTGCTCACCGCCATCCAGACGCCAAGTTCCACCGATTACCCGGACCTTCCGTGGCAGGTCT
>CAIMTB010000650.1 GCA_903844265.1 uncultured Verrucomicrobiota bacterium | reverse complement strand
CTTCATCGTCTGGGCCCATCACATGTACCTCACGGGCATGGGAACGAGGATCTCCACCTTCTTCCAGACCACCACGATGATCATCTCCGTCCCGTCGGTGATCATCCTCACCTGTCTCTTCCTCTCCCTGTGGGGCGGCTCGATACGATTCACGACGCCGATGCTCTTCGCCCTGGCGTTCCTGCCGATGTTCGGCATCGGCGGCCTCACGGGATTGCCCCTCGGGTTCAACTTCAGCGACATCCACCTGCACGACAGCTACTACGTCATCGCCCATTTCCACTACGTCGTCGCGCCCGGATCGATCTTCGCCCTCTTCGCCGGTGTCTATTATTGGTACCCGAAGATGACGGGACGCATGATGAACGAGACCCTGGGCAAGATACATTTCGGGGGGTCGTTCGTGTTCATGAACCTCATCTTCTTCCCGATGTTCGCCCAGGGCATCGCCGGCATGTCCCGCCGGATGTCGGACGGCGGCGCGACCTACATGGTGACCGAGGCGACCAAGGATATCATCGGCCGTCTCTCACCCGACGTCATCGGTGCGAACGTCGGCATCTCGACGGCGGCGTTCCTGCTGGGTCTCGCTCAGCTGCCGTTCATCTTCAATTTCTTCTCCAGCATCTTCAACGGGGAGAAGGTCGACTCCGACAACCCCTGGGGTGCCACCACCCTCGAGTGGCAGACGCCCACGCCGCCGCCGCACGGCAACTTCGACAAGCCGATCAAGGTCTATCGCGGCCCCTACGAATACAGCGTCCCCGGCGCGCCGGGTGACTTCGTCGCCCAGAACGACCCCTGGCGTCCCTAGTTTCCCCATCCCGAGGAGTCATAAGAACCCGATCCCGGCCAGATAGTCATCCCGGACCCGATCTCCCATGGACATACCGTACACAGTACTGCCCCGCCGCGACACCGGCCTGTACAATGCCAAGCTCGGCATATGGCTGTTTCTCGCGTCGGAAGTGATGCTTTTCGGCGCGCTCTTCTCCTCCTACATCCTGCTCCGGGTCGGTGCCTATCCCGGCGCCTGGCCCCACGGCATCCTGAACGTCCCGATCGGCACGGTGAACACGATGGTCCTCATCTGTTCCAGCGTCACGGTGGTGCTCGGCTGGGCGGCCCTGAAGGCGAACAACTTCGCCAGATACCGCAAGCTCCAGGCGATCACGATCGTCTGCTCGATGATGTTCGTGTGCATCAAGAGCTACGAGTACTACGACAAATTCACGCACTACGAGGTGGTGCTGAAGGATGGCCGCGTGATTGACGGGCATCTCATCGAGAAGGTCGGCGGCGGTCAGATGGTCAACGGGGTCAGGCAACACCCCGAGAGCATCATCCTCCACGGCGTCGAGTTTCCCGCGGAGATGAAGGCCGCGGGCATGGCCAAGGTCCCCCTGATGGAACGTCTCGCCGGCGAGCACGGGGGGCATGGCAGCCACGTCGAGCACAAGGAGTACACGATCGCCTGGTCCGACACCGCCCGCGTGCAGAACTACGGGCCGTGGCATAATACCTATCTCGCGATCTATTTCACGATGACCGGTCTCCACGCCCTCCACGTCATCGGCGGTGCGCTGGTGATGGGCTGGATCTGGGGACCCGGGGCGAAGCTCTGGAAGACCGACCCCGAGCGCTACACCAACCGCGTCGAGGTCTCGGGGCTGTTCTGGCACTTCGTCGATCTGGTCTGGATCTTCCTCTTCCCCATCCTCTACCTCCTCTGACCATGAGCCATCACGACGCTCAAAAGAGCATCAAAATCTACCTGTTCGTCTTCGCGTCCCTGATCGTCGGCACCATCCTCACCGTGGGCGCCTGGAAGGTGCACATGCCCACGGTGTTCATCACCGTGCTCGTCGCCCTGGTGATCGCCAGCGTGAAGGCCTCGCTCGTCGCCGGCTGGTTCATGCATCTCGCAAGCGAGCAGAAGATGATCTATGCGATCCTCGGGTTCACCGCGTTCTTCTTCCTGGGAATGATGTTCCTCACCCTCTGGGCGATGACCGACGCCCCCACCCACGCTCTGCCCTGATCCGCCATGTCACTCAAGGCCTTCCACGTCATCTTCATCACCTCGGCGTTCCTCCTCTCCGCCTTCCTCGGCGGATGGTGCCTGCTCGAGTTCTCCAACTCCAGGCGCGTCGGGGACCTCCTGCTCGGCCTCCTGTCGCTCGCGGGTTCCGTGGGACTCGTGGTCTACGGCCGTTACTTCCTCAAGAAGCTCAAGAACATCGACTATTTCTGAGACGCCCATGAAGTCTCTCTCCCGTCTGTACCCCCTTGTCCTGTCCGCGCTCGTCGCGGGATGGGCGCCCTCGGCCCGGGCCTGCGCGGTATGTTTTGGTCGCACCGACTCACCGCTCGGGAAGGGGCTCCACTGGGGCGTCATCGCACTGCTCGGCTTCATCTTCGCGATGCTCGCCGCCTTCGGGGGCTTCGCCGTGTATCTCGCCCGCCGTGGCGCCGCCGTGGAGGCTGAACGCCTGGCCGAGGAAGGTGAGTCCCCCTCCTGAGTCGTCCCGGAATTGAGAGTCACGAGCTGCCCCGTTTCAATTTCCCTATTTTCCTACTCTTTCCCACCCCGCCATGATGGAGAAACTTCTCAACCTGCCGATGGTCGCGTCCCAGCACGGGAACGACGTGAACGAACTCATGGTGCTGGTGCACTGGCTGATGGGCGCATTGCTCGTCGGCTGGGCCCTGTTCTTCGCGTTCACCCTCGTCCGCTTCCGCGCCGCGGACAACCGCAAGGCGGACTATAACGGGGTGACCGGCCACTCCTCCACCTGGCTCGAGATCTGCGTCGCCAGCCTCGAGGCCATCCTGCTCATCGGCTTCGCCGTTCCGCTCTGGGCCAAGGTCAGCGGTGACTTCCCCGCCGACAAGGATTCCACCGTGGTCCGCGTCGTCGGCGAACAGTTCAGCTGGAACCTGGTCTACCCGGGACCCGACGCCAAGTTTGGCCGCCAGGATCTCGGCTTCGTCTCCAAGGACAATCCGTTCGGCTTCGACCGCAAGGACGCCGCCACGAAGGACAACGTGGTCAGCGTGAATGAACTCCACGTCCCGGTCGGCAAGCCCGTCATCCTGAGCTGCTCGTCCAAGGACGTGATCCACAGCTTCAAGGTCGTGCCGCTGCGCGTGACGCAGGATTGCATCCCGGGCCTGAACATCCCCACCCATTTCGTCCCGACCAAGGAGGGCAAGTATCAGGTCATCTGTGCCCAGCTCTGCGGCAACGGACATGCCGCGATGGCCGCGGGCGTGGTGATCGTGGAGTCCGAGGGTGAGTTCAAGAAGTGGATCGCCTCGAAGTCAACCGGCGGCGGGGCCGCAACAACCTTCGAGTAACCCCGCTGCGGCCGGTGCCCGATCCTGACACGGCGTCCGGACGGCGCCGTGCCCGGCACCCATTATGGCGCGGCAGTTACGTCTGCTCATTGTTTCCGGGGCCTTCCTGCTCGCGGGGTTCATCGCCTTGTTCCTGGTCCCGTCACGGCCTTCGAACCAGCCGCCGCCGCTTCCGCTCATGGGTGAAGTGGGGAATTTCGTGGTGACCAACCAGGCCGGGGCGCGTGTCGAGGCGGCTTCGTTCCGGGGGCAGCCGATGGTTGTGGATCTGATTTTCACGCGCTGCCCGGGTCCGTGTCGTCAGCTCACCTCGGTGCTTCGCAAGATACAGGACGGCCTGGCGGCGGCCGGCTCGGCGGCCAGGCTGGTGAGTGTGACCTCGGATCCCGAGTTCGACACCCCGCCGGTCCTGGCGGGCTACTCGGGCAAGTTCGGGGCCGACCCGGCGCGCTGGCAATTTGTGACGGGTGACAAGACCGTTCTCCGCGATCTGGCGACGCGCCAGCTGAAGCTGGTGTTGGTGGAGAAGGACGCCGCGGAGCGCTCGGGTCCCGACGATCTTTTCCTGCACAGCACGATGGTCGTGGTGGTGGACCGTGGGGGGCGGCTTCGGGCGGTGGTGGAAGGGCTTGAGCCTGGGGCGGTGGAGAAGGTCCTGAGGGCGGTGGAGAAGGTGGAGAAGGAGAAATAGCCGATGAACGTGAGTGATCTACCGGCCCTGAATGCGTCCCTGAACGGCCTCGCGCTGGTGCTGCTGACCCTGGGGTTCGTGTTCATCCGATCGGGCAGGCGCGAGGCGCACCGGCGGTGCATGCTGGGTGCGTTTGCGGCGTCGTGTGTCTTCCTGGTGACCTACGTCCTTCACAAGATCCTGGTCCACGGTGTCCACACGAAGATCGGTGCCACGGGAGGGCTCAAGGCTGCCTATTACGTGATGCTCTTCACGCACATCACGCTCGCGGTGGCGATCGTGCCGCTGGCGTTGGTCTCCATTTCCCGAGCCCTGCGCGGTCGGTTTGATCAACATCGACGCATCGCGCGGATCACCTGGCCGGTCTGGATGTATGTCTCGGTCACCGGGGTGCTGATCTACTTCATGCTCTACCGCTGGTTCCCCGCGGTCGGCCCGGGTTGATTCAAAGGATTTCGCTGGAACCCGGGCGGCGGGTGCGCAACAAATGGTTTTCGACGCCATGCCAGAGCAGATCGTCATCCTCGATTTCGGTTCCCAATACACCCAGGTCATCGCGCGGCGCATCCGGGAGTGCAGCGTCTACTCGACGATCCTGCGCTACGACACGCCCGCGAAGGAGATTGCCGCGCTCAACCCGAGCGGCATCATCCTGTCCGGCGGTCCCTCGAGCGTCTACGCGGATGACGCCCCGCTCCCGGACAAGCAAATCTTCAAGCTGGGCGTGCCGATCCTGGGCGTCTGCTACGGCGTGCAATTGTTCGCGCACTTCCTCGGCGGCAAGGTCGAGAAAGGCCAGAAACGCGAGTACGGCAAGGGTGCCCTGAGCGTTCTGGATGCGGCCTGCCCGCTCTTCGCCGGGCTGCCGGCTTCGTTGCAGGTGTGGAATTCGCACGGCGACAAACTCACCCGCCAGCCCAAGGGCTTCTCGGTGGTCGCCAAGACCGAGAACTCCGATTACGCGGTCATCGAGGATCGTTCCCGCAGGTTCATCGGCCTCCAGTTCCACCCCGAGGTCGCCCATACGCCGCACGGCCGCGAGATCATCGCCAACTTCGTGCACGGCGTCTGCGGCTGCGGCCGGACCTGGACGATGCGCAACTATCTCGAGCAGGCCGTGGAACAGATCCGTGCCCAGGTCGGCAAGGAACACGTGATCCTCGGGCTCAGCGGGGGTGTCGATTCCAGCGTCGCCGCCGCCCTCCTGCACCGCGCCATCGGCGACCAGCTCACCTGCATCTTCGTCAACAACGGCCTCCTCCGCTCCCACGAAGCCGAGGTCGTCCAGGAAGTCTTCGGCCGGAACTTCAAGATCAAGCTCGAGTACGAGGACGCCTCGGAGCTTTTCCTTTCCCGCCTCAAGGGCGTCACGGATCCCGAGCGCAAGCGGAAGATCATCGGGCGTTCCTTCATCGAGGTGTTCGAGTCGGCCACGCGCCGGGTGGGCAAGGCCAAGTTCCTCGCGCAGGGCACCCTGTATCCCGATGTCATCGAGTCCGTCCCGATCGCCGGCAATCCCGCCGCCCTGATCAAGAGCCACCACAACGTGGGCGGCCTGCCCAAGCGGATGCGCTTCAAGCTGGTCGAGCCGTTGCGCTGCCTTTTCAAGGATGAAGTCCGTGCCCTCGGACTCGAGCTCGGGCTCCCCCACGAGATCGTCCATCGCCAGCCGTTCCCCGGCCCGGGCCTCGCGGTCCGCTGCCTCGGGGAACTGACCCCCCGGAAACTCGACATCGTCCGCGCCGCCGATTCCATCGTGGTCGAGGAGATGAAAGCCGCCGGGCTGTATTACAAGACCTGGCAGAGTTTCGCGGTCCTGTTGCCGGTGAAAAGCGTCGGCGTGATGGGCGATGAACGCACCTATGACGAGACGATCTGCATCCGCGCCGTCGAATCCCAGGATGGAATGACCGCCGACTGGGTCCGGCTCCCCTACGATCTTCTCGAGAAACTCGCCACCCGGATCGTCAACGAGGTCAAGGGCGTCAACCGCTGCGTCTTCGACATCACCAGCAAGCCGCCCGGTACGATCGAGTGGGAGTAAGGCTCGATGACCCCTGATTCGCCTGGGAATTCAGCCGGCGCACCCGGCCTGCCGGGAAAACCGGATCAAGGCGGCCCCGCCCAGGGCTCGCCCGCGTCATCGTCCTCGCCATCGCCAACCCCGGACCCGGCTGTGCCCGCGATCCCGCCGCTCGACCCTTCGGCCGTCCCGCAGCATCCCGCGCACCATCGTCCGACGCACCCGTTGCACCGGCGCATGGACCGCAGTTTCCTCGAATACGCGAGCTACGTGATCCGCGACCGCGCGATTCCGAACCTTGCCGACGGTCTGAAGCCGGTGCAGCGCCGGATCCTGTGGGCGATGCACCGGATGGACGACGGGAAGCTGCACAAGGTGGCGAACATCGTCGGCCAGACGATGCCCTATCACCCGCACGGTGACGCCTCGATTGGCGACGCCATCGTGGTGCTCACCAACAAGCGCGTGGTGATCGAGGGCCAGGGTAACTTCGGCAACATCTACACCGGGGACCCCGCCGCGGCCGCGCGCTATATCGAGGCCCGCCTTACCGAATTGGCCCGGACGGAGTTGTTCAACGACGAGCTCACCGAGTTCATCCCGACATACGACGGGCGGAACAAGGAGCCCATCACCCTGCCGTGCAAGCTTCCGCTGCTTCTCATGCTCGGGACCGAGGGCATCGCCGTCGGCCTGTCGTCCAGGATTCTTCCGCATAACTTCACCGAACTCCTCGGGGCACAGGTCGCCATCCTCGAGGGAAAGACGTCGAAGCTGGTCCCGGATTTCCCTACTGGCGGACTCATGGACGCCACGGAATACGCCGATGGCGCCGGCTCGATCCGGGTCCGCGCCAGGGTCAAGGTGAAGGATGACGACACGGTGGTGATCTCCGAGATACCGCCGGGGACGACTACGGACTCGTTGATAGGCTCGATCGAGGACGCGGCGCGAAAAGGCAAGCTGAAGGTACGGGCGATCAATGATTTCACGTCCGAGAAGGTGGAGATCGCGGTGGAGGTGCCGAAGGGAGTAGAGCCGCGGCAGTTGGTCGATGCGCTGTACGCCTTCACGCAATGCGAGCAGTCGATCACCAGCCGCATCATGGTGATCCGCGACAGCCGGCCGGTCGAGATGACCGTCACCGAGGTGCTGCAGGCGAACACGGCGCAGTTGATCGACCTTCTCCGGCGCGAGCTGGAGTTGAAGCGGGACCAGATCGAGCTGGAGCTCCATCACAGGACGCTGGTCCAGCTGTTCATCGAGAACAAGGTCTACAAGCGGCTTGAGACCGCGAAGACCGCCGAGTCCGTCGTGCGCGAGGTGTATGAGGGCTTCAAGCCGTTGCGGAACCAGATGCGCCGCGACCTCACGGATCCCGACGTCGAGATGCTGCTCAGGGTGCAGATCCGCCGCATCTCCCTGTTCGACATCCAGCAGCACCGCCAGGAGATGGAGAAGATCTCCGCGGAACTCACGAGGACATTGAAGTCACTCAAGAACGTGAAGGGCCACGCCATCAGCCGGCTGAAGGGGCTGATCGAGAAGTATGGCCCGCAGTTCCCGCGCCTGACCAAGTCCGGCCGCTTCGACGAGGTCGAGGCGAAGGATGTCGCGTTCAAGACATTCAAGGTGACCTACGACCGCGAGAGCGGGTACATCGGCTTCAAGGCCGGCGGCGATGAGTTCACGATCATGTGCTCGAAGTTCGAGAAGCTGCTGCTCGTCTTCAAGGACGGCCGCTACAAGGTCATCGAGCTGCCCGAGAAACAGTTCGTCGGCCAGGATCTGATCTATTGCGAGCCGCCCGACCGCGAGCGGATCTACACCGTCGCCTACGGCAACAAGGAGGCGACCTGGATCAAGCGCTTCACCTTCGGCGGGACGATCCTCGAGAAGGAATACCAGCTCTGCCCCGACCCGAAATCGAAGATATTCTTCTTCGAGCCCGATACGCCGGAGAAGGTCTACATCAAATACAAGGCTGCACCCCATCAGAAGGTGAGCCAGCAGACCGCCAAACCCGGTGATCTCGTGGTGAAGAACGCCAAGGCCCGCGGCAACCAGGTGTCGATCAAGGACGTCGCCAGCATCAACAGCAAACCGCCCCGGAACTGGGACGCCTCGGAGCCGGTGACACAGCTGAAGTTCGTGTGAGCCGGCTCGGAACTCATTGGAGGTGGGGTGCGTTGTCGCGGTTCCATCGGCGCGCGACGCGTTCCTTGTTCCCCTTGTCCTTCCACAGCTGGGCCGCGAGTTCCCCGGCTTGGGGCGCTTCTCCGGGTTGGGTGCCCCGGCTTGATCTCCGCCTCCTGAACTCGGCATGGTGAGCCCATGCATCCCACGCTCCCCCCGGCAGGTGCCATGGCATCGGGTCGGCGCTTTCCATGGTGCCTCAGACTATCCCTTCTTCGCCGGGCCCTGGCGTGGTCGCTCCTCGGCGCATCCGCCTTTTGCAGGTCAGAGGACGAGCCCCGGCCGCTTTACGTCGAGGGCTACACCGGTCAGGTAAGTTATGCCCCGGGCGACGAACTCACGTTCCACGTCTCCACCACCGCGCCGAAGTTCTACGTCGAGATCCAGCGCATCGGCGCCAAGGTCGAGTCCGTGTGGACGGCCAACTCCGTGGCAGGCCATGAGTATCCCGTGCCGGAGAACGCCTCGGCCCAGGGCTGCGGCTGGCCCGTCGCCGTCCAGCTCAAGATCCCCGACACCTGGCGCAGCGGCTACTACCACGTGGTCCTGAAGGCCCGTGACAACGGCGGCAGGTATGTCCAGCGGAACGCACGCACCGCCGAGTCCTCCTGCTACTTCATCCTGCGCCCCGCCGAGCCCGGCAAGGGCAGCCGGATCCTTCTCCAGCTCTCGACCCACACCTACAACGCCTACAACAACTGGGGCGGATTCAGCCTCTACGCCTATCACGGCAGGGCCGGCAACCAGGGTCATCGCGTCTCCTACGACCGCCCGCCATCGAGCCAGTTCGCCAACTGGGAGCGGCCGTTCGTCGAATGGGCCGAGCGCGCGGGATATGTCTTCGACTACGCCGCCAACAATGACCTCGAGTTTCATCCGGAAATACTCAAGTCCTACAAGCTCGTGCTGAGCATCGGCCATGACGAGTACTGGTCGGCTCCCATGCGCGATCATCTCGAGAAATTCATCGGCGACGGCGGCAACGTGGCCTTCCTGGGTGGCAACGTCTGCTGCTGGCAGGTCCGCAGCGAGGACGCCGGACACGCGCTGACGTGCTGGAAGCAGGATTATCATCACGACCCGGTCTACGCCGCGAAGGCAGAGTACGGCACCCTGAGTTCCCTCTGGAGTCACTATCTCGTGAACCGCCCGGAAAACCAGCTTACCGGCGTCGGGTTCCTCTGGGGCGGCTATCATCTCAGCCACGGCCAGCTCATGGACGGCAGCGGGGCCTACACCGTGCATCGACCCGAGCACTGGCTGTTCGAGGGGACCGGACTCAAGCTCGGGGATTCCTTTGGCGGCAAGGACACCATCGTCGGCTATGAGTGCGACGGTTGTGAGATGGAGTGGCGCGATGGAATTCCATTTCCGACCCACAAGGACGGCACCCCGGAAAGCTTCCAGATCCTCGGCAGCGCGCCGGCGCAGTGGGAGGCCGGCGACTGCCAATGGTACGATCGCTGGACGAACGGACGCAAAGGACACGCCGTGCTTGGGACTTATACGCGCGGCGGAACGGTCATCACCTCAGGCAGCACCGATTGGGCGCATGGCCTGCAGGGCGGTGACAAGGCAGTGGATAAGATCACCCGTAACATCCTTGAAAGGCTGGCCCGATGAAGACCCAGGCAGTCCGTCAACAGTCCGTAGCAGTCGACGTCAGGAGACTCAAACTTGATCCCAATTCCGATGAACGGAGCCTCCTTACGTCGGCTGCTACGGGGAAGAGGGTCGCTTTCGACGGGCCGCGAGCGGCCCGTCCAGAGGCGGTAGCAGTCGACGTCAGGAGACTCAAACTTGATCCTAACTCCGATGAACGGAGCCTCCTTACGTCGGCTGCTACGGGGAGGAGGGCCGCTTTCGACGGGCCGCGAGCGGCCCGTCCAGAGGTGGTAGCAGTCGACGTCAGGAGACTCAAACCTGATCCCAACTCCGATGAATGGAGCCTCCTTACGTCGGCTGCTACGGGGAGGAGGGCCGCGTTCGACGGGCCGCGAGCGGCCCGTTCAGAGGTGGTAGCCGTCGACGTCAGGTGACTCAAACTTGATCCCAACTCCGTTGAACGGAGCCTCCTTATGTCGGCTGCTACGGGGAGGAGG
>CAIMTB010000649.1 GCA_903844265.1 uncultured Verrucomicrobiota bacterium | reverse complement strand
TTGGAGTCAGGCGTGCCCTGAGGGTAAACCGCCACGAACCCTTCCTTCTCGGTGAGGGATGTGAACCCGGCAAGGTCGCGGATCCCCTCTGCGGAACCACCGAACCCATGGAACACCATGACCAGGGGTGCGCCGGGTTTGATCCGCCGAGGTGCGTCGAGAATGAACGTGCGCTCGAGTCCGTCGAACACCAGGTGATGAACGCCACTCTTCCATGGAGCGCCGGTTCCAGCGCTGGGTGTCCCCTCGGCCCCCATCGCGTCCAGGCAGGACACCGCCGATGCGCAAAGCCAACCCGCCAAAGCCGAGCTGAACTTTGAATGCATGACACCATGCTCCCGAGGAGTCTTTAGTTTTTCAAGCGTCGGGGGAGCGACTTTTTATCCAGTGTCATTCTTATTCACAGCTCATAACGTCCTCGCGATGGTCGTGGCAATTCCAGATGGCGATAGTGGGCTCACCATTCCAGTCCTCCGGGCGCTCGGCATCGTTCAGGACCTGCGGGTGGTCCTCCTGTCCCGCAGTCGCTGGGCATCGGCCCGCTATTCCCGCCTGACCACTTCCGTCGCAGCCCCATTCACTCCCGATGCCATCGACCCGGTCGCATGGATGGAGCGTTGGATCGGGCAATCAGGTGCGGACGTCGTGCTTCCCATCGGACTTGCGGCGGTCGAATTCTTTTCCGTTCACGGCATCCGTGGCGTTGGCAATGCCGCGGTGGCTCCGATCCCGACCATCGACGCCTTCCGGATCACCTCCTGCAAGCGGGCGTTTGCGCAATGGGTTCGCGGAACCGATGTGCCGGTGCCTCCCACGCTGCTCGGCGAGGAGGCGCTCGTACCGGGTGCGGTAGAGGAGCAACTGGGCTTCCCGGTCCTCGTCAAACCAAGGTTGGGCATGGGCGGCGCAGGCATCCGGCTCTGCCGCAGCCGCGTCGAACTCGAATCGATTCTCGGCTCCATTCACCCACCGAGGGAATGCATCGTCCAACGTCACTTTGCCGGGCACGACTGGGGCTGCAACGTCTTGTGCAACGATGGGGAGATCTGCGCTGCAACCGTCACCCGCCTCCTCTTCGGCCCGAGCAATCCCTACGGCCCGGGCGAAGGCGTTGAGTTCGTCGATCAACCCGAGATTCTGGACCTCGCCCGGAACGTCATGGGGCGATTGCGCTGGACGGGTGTGGCGAACCTCGACTTGCGATGGGATCCAGGATCCGGGCGATTCATGCTCCTGGAGATCAATCCGCGGTTCTGGAGGAACACGGCCTTGTCCGCACTCGCCAGCGTCAATTTTCCGCATCTGGCCTGCCTGACAGCGCAGGGAACAACCTTTCCCATTCCGCGCCAGCGGCCGGTCCGGGTGGCCAAATTCCGAGAAGCCATCCGACGGCGGCTGCGAGCTTTCATCTCCCGGGAACCGCATGGCTACGACCTCTCGGAGGTGCCCATGGTCATCGCGGATCCATTGCCCATGGCGGCGGTGGCCGCGAGATGGGTTGCTCGCCGGATGGGCCTTCCCAGTGGCGCCACAGAGCCGGATCAATTCACCCTGCGATTGTGACGGAATGTTCAGCCTCGCGCCCGGAACTGCAGGCCGGACTCACGGTCCTGGAACCCGTGGTCTTGCGCCGTCAGCCAATTAACGACACCGACGATGAGCTGAAGAGCGAGGTTCATGTGCGGTGTTTCCGCAAAGGGTAGCCGCCAGGCCCAAGGCCATCCAAGTCCGGCTTACCCGGCGTGGTGTGCTCGATCCCTGAGCGCCAGCGAGAAATTCCGTTCTTCCTGGATGGCATGAACACATCCATTCCAGACATCGACACCATCCTCGCCAT
>CAIMTB010000648.1 GCA_903844265.1 uncultured Verrucomicrobiota bacterium | reverse complement strand
CACTCGTCCCTCGAATCCGGGATTTCGCGGGTCTCCGTCTGGGTTGGAATCACGTCACGAAGCCATGCATATAGAACCGTCGCCGAATCGTACCGCGAACCTGATCGTGGGCGTGGACGTGGGTGGCTCCAAGGTTATCGCCGGCATCTTCGACGGCAGCGGCCCGGTGCGACGCCTGCACGTTTCCCGACGCAGCACGAAGCCTGAACGAGGACCCGCCGCCGTCGCGGCCCGCATCGCTCGGTGCGTCGAGGACGTGGTCGACGAGGTGGACGCGACTCTTGCGGATGTGCGGGCGGTGGGGGTCGGGATCTCGGGATTGGTGGACGCCAAGGGCGGGCGTGTCCGGTTTTCCCCGCGCCTGGGGTGGACCGACGTTCCCTTGTCGGAGCAGTTGAGGTCGCTGCTTGGCCTGCCGGTATTCGTGGAGAACGAGTGCAATCTTTCGACGGTCGGGGTCTACGCGACTGAGTTGCCCGACAAGCCCGCGCGGATGCTGGCCGTCTTTATTGGTAACAGTGTCGGGGCCGGAATGATGGTTGGTGGCTCGTTGTGCCGCGGCTTCTCCCTCGCGGCGGGCGAGCTCGGTCACATGGTGGTCGATCCGCTTGGCCCACCGTGTCGTTGCGGGAGCCGGGGATGCTTTGAAGTGCTGGCCAGCCGGTCCTCAATCTATGAGCGGATCCGAGCGGGAATCGCCGCGGGTCGGCAGACCCAACTCAGCGAGGTACCGGAGCGCGGCGGGAGTTGGCGGGGCAAGGAGCTGCGCCGTGCTTTCCAGCGGGGAGACCCGCTCGTGCGGGAATCTGTCAGCGCTGCGGCCCATTGGATTGGAGTCGGCATTGGCACCCTTGCACGGAGCGTCCGGCCGGAAGTGTTGGTTCTGGGTGGCAGCCTGATGGAGGGGTTGGGTGACTCGATGATCGAGGCGGTTGTGCGGTCCGCCGCGGATCCCGCCACGGGGCAGCCTCTCCACGGCGTCCGGATCATGGTTTCGTCCCTCGGCGACCAAGCCTGCATCCAGGGTGCCGCATGGTACGCCTCGACTCTGACCCAGCCCACTCGGGACGCACTCGAAGATCGGGTCTATCTCTTCCGCGACGGCGCCCCTTGGGCCCAGCCGGAGTGATTTACCGACTTTGAGATCAGGACTGAGAACCTAGTCATGATCCCTGTCCGATCCTGTCGTTCGAACAAACGCAGCGTGGCGCGGGGCAGGCATCGCTGAGTCCGGCCCGCGTACCGAACGCCAGACGATCTCGCTGAGGAGCCGGTCATCCACCGCGTCCTCTTTCGCGAAGTTCATCCCACCCGAGGCCCGGCCTCCCCAGGCGTGGGATGTATTGCGTTCGCGGAGATCCACCCTGGCCGGAACTGCGGTGTAGGGCCGGGGGTCGCAGGTCGTTCCGAAGCTGGCGTTCATGGGCTGTGGGCGGCGGCGTGAAAGTGGTGGAAAAGCGGCGGTTTGAAAATCCGGTGGCGGAAGGATCCTGAAACGATGCCCGGAGCGGATTCATGGATCGATCAGGGGTTGATTTGGTCCTTCATCCGGTAGCTGGACCCCTCGAT
>CAIMTB010000647.1 GCA_903844265.1 uncultured Verrucomicrobiota bacterium | reverse complement strand
GCCCGCCCTACCTTCACGGTTCATGGAGGGCCGCTCATCTTGGAGTCCGTGCGGCTTGCCCGGGATTCATCCGTCACCTCGGGTACCTCCTGTTGGAAATCCCGCCGGTACTGGCGGATCTGAGGTCCGCGAGGCATTCTATCCGCCATCTCGGGCCATGAAACCTACCCTCCTCATTCGTCTCGCCTGGCTGGTCTGCCTCCTGTCCGCCACCTGCGAAGCCGCGACGGTTGAACAGCTGAACCGCCAACTGCAGGAACTGAGGGACAGCTTCGAGCGGGTCCAGCAACAGCAGCGAATGCAGATCGAGGCCCTGCAACGACAGATCGAATCTCTGCAAGTGGGCACCCCCGCCAACCTGAACCCGACAGGCACAAAGACAACGGCAACGGCAACGGCAACCCACCCGGAGTTCAAGCCCAAGCCCGGGACCGTGGATCGTCCAGGCGCGTCCCAAAAGCAACTCGAGGAGGACCTCGCCGTTGAACTCGCCGCGTCCGCGAACTCCAGCACAAACGCGAATCCGACCTCCGCCACGGCAGTGACATCCGGACCGCCCTGGCGCCCCAGCGATCCGATCCGCATCGGGTCCGCGGGTTCCTTCTTGGACATCGGCCTCGTCGGAACCTTCGCGGCGGGCGGGTCAACCGCCCATGACATCGCGCCGCTCGAGCCCGGCGGTCACGACCCCAACCAGCGAGGCTTCAGCGTCCAGGGCGTCGAGGCGAGCTTCTCGGGGGCGGTGGATCCCTATTTCCGTGCGGCGGCCAACATCGCCTACACGCTCGACGCGGCGGGAGAGTCCGCAATCGAACTTGAGGAAGCCTGGCTCGAGACCACCTCGCTCCCCTGGAACCTGCAGTTGCGCGCGGGCCAGTTGCTCACCGAATTCGGGCGCGTCAACACCCAGCATCCGCACGGCTGGTCGTTCATCGACGCGCCCCTGGTGAGCACTCGTTTCCTTGGCGCCGACGGGTTGCGCAACCCCGGTGTCCGCCTTTCGTGGCTTGCCCCGCTGCCGTTCTTTTCCGAACTCGCGCTGTCCGTGCAGGACAGCCAGGGCGGGACCGCGGCGAGTTTTCGTTCGGGCGCCGCCCTCGACCAGGCACCCGCGGGCTCAGCGCCGTTCGCCTATCGCCATGCCTCCAATGACCGTGGCGTCGGCGCCGCGTCGGACCTCTTGTTCACCCCCCGCTGGTCGAGCTCCTTCGACCTCACCGATTCACAGACGCTGCTCGCGGGCGTGTCCGCCGCGCTCGGGCCGAATGCATCCGGCGACTCGGGCGATCCGCGGACCGAGATCTTGGGCATGGATCTCACCTGGAAGTGGATGTCATCCCATCACCACGGCGGCTTCCCGTTCGTCCAAGTCCAGACCGAGGGAATGCTCCGCCGGTACGAGGCGGCCGCCTTTGACTGGGCTGTCGTGCCCGCGGATGAGTCGCGCGTGACGACCGGCGACGGCGTCACGCCTGCGCAACTGGGTCCGGAGACACTGGTCGATTATGGGCTCTACGGCCAGGTCACCTGGGGTTTCACAAAAGGCTGGGTCGCGGGATTCCGCGGCGACTACCTGGCCGGCGACACTGCCGACTACGAGCAGGGCGGCCTCTTCTGGAGGACTGCAGGGGGATCGCTCGTCCCGCTGGGACGCGACCTGAATCGCCTCGAACGCTGGAGGCTCTCCCCCAATCTCACCTGGTATCCGAGCGAGTTCTCGAAGATCCGAGTGCAATACAACTATGACGACCGTCAGTTCATCGGGATCGATCATTCGGTCTGGCTCCAGTTCGAATTCCTCATCGGCGCCCATGCCGCACATAAATTCTAAGGGGACCCCGCCTATGAACCACACCTCCGTTAAGGGCGTGGGTCCCTCAACGATTCAAGCCAGGTTCTTTCCCATGATTAAGCCACTCCTGCTCCTCCTCGCCGCCACCTCCGTGGCCCACGCGAAACTCGAAGTGGTCGCCACCACTCCCGACCTCGGCGCGATCGCCCACGTCATCGGCCTCGACCGCATTGAGGTCAACACGCTGGCGAAACCCACCGAGGACGCTCACTTTGTCGAGCCCAAGCCCAGCTTCGTGCGCAAGCTGAACCAGGCCGACGTCCTCATCGAGGGCGGTGCCGAACTCGAAATCGGCTG
>CAIMTB010000646.1 GCA_903844265.1 uncultured Verrucomicrobiota bacterium | reverse complement strand
TTGACTTCAAGTCACTTGAAGATCGCAAGCTCCTGCAACAACGCCGGGTCCTCCTATTGTGACTTCCGGATTCGCATGGAGGGCTTTTCAGGCTCCTCCTCTGCCTCAGCAGGAGCGTTGACCTGTAGCGTCTGGTTGCAGGCCGGATACCGGGAGCACCCCCAGAATTCGTCCCCGGAGCTGGCGCCCTTTTTTGCTGTGCGAAGGACCATCTCGGCTTCGCACTTCGGGCAGAACTTCCGTTGATCGTCGAGCAGGGCGATCATGCCGGGATCAAATTCCGCGTCGACAAATTCCAGGAGCTTGAGGATGTCACGTTCTCCCCACGCCCCGATGCCGTACTCCACCGCCTTGGCGTACCCCTGGTCCGTGAACCCACCCAAGGCCAAGATCTTCCCTTGCTTGAAACCACCGGCCGTCATGGCGCCGAGCATTTCCCGCACGGTTTTCGGAGAAACCTTCCACTTGTGCCAATGTTTGCACTGGATCGCGATCCTCTCGCCCCCCTTTTCGATGATCAAATCGATCCCGTCGTCAGCGTGAGCACCACCCCGGCGCTCCACGCGATAGCCTGTCTTCGAGAACGCCGCTTCCATGAGCTTTTCGAACTGGAACCAGTCGATGGCACGGAGCCGTTCCGACAGCGCCCGAGAAATCTGGGCGGTTGGAAGCGCGTGATGTGTCAATGAAGCCCTCCCTCCAGACTTCAGATCCACCTTTCCCAACCGTTCAAGGCCTCGTGAAGACTGGAGCGCTGCCTCGATTCCAGCGTTGTCCATGGGAATCACACGCAGAACTCCCTCGGCGACAGGAAGCCCGAGCTTCGGCCAGCTGCGGAACTTCCACCACAGGAACGCCCCTCCAGCGAGCAAGGCGAGCAAGATCATCGCAACGCCAACGCCGCTGACGAGCCCGCGAGTACGTGGGTTGATCACCCCGAAGAGGATCAACAGCGCCACTATGCCCACTGCGGACGAGTAAACCTCGACTCCGCCTCTTCCACGATTACGACGGCCCATGAATGAATCGGCCCTTCAATCCCAGCGCCACCCGCGTCGCGTCACGCGGTTGGACGCGCGATGACCGCACACCTGAACCGGCCTTTCAACGGATCAGGGGTGAAATGCGGGGGCGGATGTCTGACCACTCCCAGCCCACTGTCAAATCATCATCGCAGATGCATCGATCACGTATCCGCTTCCACCATCCATCCCTGCCCGCTACCTGGCCTCAACGGCTCGGTTGGGGCTGGGGGGTGAGGATGCTGTGGTATGGCTTCCGCCCCATTATTTTCGCTCGAAGCGCCTCCCCTCCCTTACCTTCACCCGACTTGTAACGAGGAAGAACTCTATGACGATTCCCGCAGGTGAACCTCAGCGCGAAGGCGTGGATCAAGTCCGGGCGGCGGTGGGTGCCCTTGCCGTCGCCAACACACCCCGGAAGCCGGATGTCACGGTGTTTGGCAATCGTGTGTCGATCACGGAGTCCTCGGCTCAGCTTTTCCGAGCGATCGGCCAGAGCCTCCGGCTGTACTACCGTGGCGGAGCTGTCGTGGAACTCGTCAGTGATGACCACGGAGCCGAGTTCTCGGTCGTAGATGCCACTGCCGCCACTTCCCGGTTTGAGGAATACGTCAACTTCAAGGCCATCAGGAGGACCGATGACGGCCCGCAACTGGTCCCAACGACCATCACCGAGCAACAAGCGCGGCAGTACCTGAAGTCAACCGCCTGCCGAGAGCATCTTCCCAACATCCGGGCGATCCTCGCGTTCCCGGTCCTCGTTGAACGGAATGGCCACCTGGAGACCCTGGAGAACGGCTTCGACCCGGGTACGGGATATTTCGTGCAGTACCCGTCCACGGTTGAGGATTGGGAACTGGGGGAGGCGACGAATTTCATCCAACAACTGCTAGGGGGCTTCGATTTTGAGACCGACGCCGACTTTTCCCGTGCCGTGGCCTCGTTCCTGACGCCGGCGTTGAAGTTCAGCGGGTTGATCCACGGGCAGATTCCCATCGACGTGGCGGAGGCAAACGAAAGCCAGTCCGGCAAGACGTACCGGCAGAAGTTGGTGGCAGCTGCGTACAACCACAACATCGCCACGGTCACGCAGGTCAAGGCCGGGGTGGGGTCGATGGAAGAAACCTTCAAGAGCCAGCTGATCAAGGGGCGACCGTTCATCCAATTCGACAATGTGCGCGGCAAACTGGACAGCCCAACGCTTGAGTCTTTCCTCACGGCGGAGGGGACATTCAACGCGAGGGCGTCACACACCCTGAACGTCGACGTTGATCCCTCCAAGTTCGTCCTGTTCATCTCCTCCAACGGCTTTGAGGCCACCAAGGACCTCGCGAACCGGGCATCGATCATCCGGATCAGGCGCCGCCACAACCACGTGTTCCCGACCCACAACGGGATGGACCTGCTGCGCCTTGTGCGCACCCAGTCCCACCTTGTTCAAGGAGCGATCGCCAGGGTGATCGCGGAATGGTACTATCAGGGGAAGCCGAGAACTCAAGAGACCCGCCACTCGTTCCAGGAATGGTGCCAATCGCTCGACTGGATCGTGAA
>CAIMTB010000645.1 GCA_903844265.1 uncultured Verrucomicrobiota bacterium | reverse complement strand
GCGAAAGCATCGAGAAAAACTCCCACGCACTCGCCATCGATGGCTTCCTCCCCAAACCAGTCAATCCGTCCCACATGTTCGACCTTCTGATGAAGGTCTTCTCCGAAAAACCGGACGCCGCGGAACCCCTTCTCTGCGTGGCCCAACGGGTTAAAGCATCGGACGCCACCCCTGATCTCTCCGGGTTCAGGGTCCTCCTTGCCGAGGACAATGCCATCAACCAACTCGTCGCGCGCGAAATCCTGAAGAGCGCAGGCCTCGAGGTGATCGTCGCCGCCAACGGTCTCGAAGCCCTCGAACAGCTCAACACCCAACATTTCGACATCGTCCTCATGGATGTTCAGATGCCTGAAATGGACGGCCTCGAAGCCTCCCGCCAAATCCGTGCGGACAAGCGTTTCGATGCGCTTCCTGTCATCGCCATGACGGCCAACGCGATGAGCGGCGACCGCGAACGTTCCCTTGCCGCGGGAATGAACGACCACACGACGAAGCCCATTGATCCACCGCACCTCTTCAACACCATCGCCCACTGGCTGAAGGTCCCCTCCGACCGCCTCAAGCCCCGCAAACACAATCCGGAGCCCCAGCCACCCCCACAGCCCCGGAACCCGCCCACCCCGCTGCCGTTGCCGCCACCGACCCCAACCGCAACAGCCCCGGCCTCACTGCCCGCATCCCTCCCCGGACTCAATGTCGCCGAGGGCGTCAACCGGCTCTTTGACGACACCGAGCTCTACCGTGCGATCGTCCTCGAATTCTGCGAAACCCACCTCGAGGCCGGCACGGAGATCCGCGCATTCCTCGATGCAGGCAACCGCGAAGAGGCCATCCGCCTCGCCCACCTCATCCGCGGCGCCTCAGGAAACCTCTCCGCCAACGACCTCCACCGCGCCGCCGGCGACCTCGAATCCGCCCTTCGCTCTCCCAGGGAGACCCTCCTCCTCATGCCGCAAGTGGAAGCCTTCGCCCGCGAACTCGAGGTCCTCAGGGGCACCGAAAAGATCCTGCGGGACGCGGCCGCCCAAGCCCAGGGATCCTGACCCGACGGGCGCTGGTCTGACTGGCGTTGAATGGCTGGGGCCCCGGCCCAACCCCGGGCTTCCCCCTTCCCAGCCTCCACCCCATAATGCCAAGACAACGATGAGCGTCGTACCCAATTGGTTTCTGCTGCTCACGGCAGGAACAGGGATTATCACCGGCTGCCACCGTGAATCCGCCCCCACCCCGGCAACCACCCCACCCACCCCTTCCGTCACGGTCGCCCGTCCCGTGCCCCGGCGAGTCTCCGAATTCGACGTCTACTCGGGCCGCCTCGCCGCGCCACAAACGATCGAGGTCCGACCCCGGGTCTCCGGTTACCTGAATCAGGTCCACTTCACCGAAGGCGCCGTCGTGAAGGCAGGAGACCTCCTCTTCACCATCGATCCCCGCCCCTACAAGGCCATCGCGGACCGGGTGGAGGCGGAACTGAGCCGGGCACGGCACCACGCCGAATTGACCGCCGCCGAAGCCGATCGCGCCACGTCCCTCTTCCGTACCCACGCCATCTCCACCGACGACCGCGACCAACGGGTCCAGTCCTCCGCCGAAGCCGTGGACACGGTCCACGCCGCCGAGGCAGCGCTGGTCGCCGCCCGCCTCGACCTCGAGTTCACCGAGATCCGCTCCCCCATCAACGGCCGGACCAGCATCGCACGGGTCACCGCCGGGAATCTCGTCTCAGGCGGAGCCGGCAACGCCACCTTGCTTACAACCGTGGTCTCACTGGACCCGGTCTACTGCTACATCGACGTGGACGAGCGGTCCGCGCTGAGATACCGGGCGATGCAGGCGCAGGGACGCCGGCAAAGCGACCAGGGCGGGTCGATCCCCGCCTGGATGGGACTCGCAGATGAGGAGGGCTTTCCACGCGCGGGCCATCT
>CAIMTB010000644.1 GCA_903844265.1 uncultured Verrucomicrobiota bacterium | reverse complement strand
GTCACGGTAGGGCGCGCACTCCGCTGCGCGCCGTCCTTCGCGGACACACCCAGGCGCGGCGCCCTCGGAGAGGCCGCCCTACCACCGACAACTGGGGGAAGCACTGGGTGGGGTGATCGGTTGGCCGAGACCGGGTAGGGTTTGGAACAGGAGGCGGCAGAGGCGGCGGAGGGGGGGGAGGTGGATTTTTTGGTGCGGCGGTCGGCTGCGGCTTTCAAGCTGCGGCCATGAACCGCGTTTCCAAGACCCCGGACCCGGTGCTCCGCGTGGCTGCGGTGCAGATGAATTCGGCCGGGTCGATCGGTGAGAACCTGTCACGGCTCGAGGCGTTCGCCGAGCGGGCGGCGGCGGCGCGGGCGGATGCGGTGCTTTTTCCGGAGTGTGTCACCACGGGGTACGGTTTTGATTTCGCGAAGCTGGACCCCGCGGAGATCCGCGATGCGCTGGGGGTCATCGGGCGGCTTGCCCGGCGCTTGAAAACCCATCTACTGGCGGGTTCACCCGTGTTTGACGGCCGGCATTGGTTCAACGGTCTCGCCGTGTTCAACCGCTCCGGACGCCTGGTCCACGTCTATTCGAAGTGCCAACTGACGGAGTCCGACCGTCGGTGGTTCACGCCCGGCGAGAGCCTCTCGCTCTTCCGCATCGATGGAGTGCCAGCCACGGCGATCATCTGCCACGAACGGCGGTATCCGGAATTGGTCCGTGTGCCGGTGATGGCCGGGGCGCGCATGGTGTTTCATCCGAACGCGGGCATGGACGCGCTGGCGGTGTCGAAGGCGAAGCGCGGGGGGCGGGATGGCATTGCGGTGCGGGCGTTCGAGAATGCGGTGCCGTATGTTTTCGCGAACACGGTGGGGCCGCAGGGCGGAGGGAAATGGTCGGCGGGCGATTCGAAGATCGTCGGGGCGGATGGCGTCTGCATCGAGTTGGCGGACAACCGACGCGAGACCTTCGTCATCGCGGACCTGGATCTGCGCCTCGCCACGCGCAAGTACGCCCTGGACAGCCTGAGGCATCCGCGGGTTTTGGCGCGGCACTGGCGGGGTTTGTTGCGGGAGGTGCGGGAGGGTGCCGTGGCAGCCGACCGGCGGTTCCGGGATTGGTTCGGGCGAGGGACTGCCCGATGAAGCGGCAGAGGAAAGGGGGGCATCCCCGGTTGGGGTGGGCGCGCACTCCGCCGCGCGCCGTCCTTCGCGGACGCACCCAGGCAGGGCACCCTGCCCCCGTTCAGCGGATCCAATCGAAGTAACCCATCGACTCCAGCCTGCCGCGGAGTTCCGCGACCTGCTCGGGGCGCAGGTTGCCGTTCGGAAGCCGGGCTGGGCCGACATCGACGCCGAGCATCGTCATCAACGCCTTCGCCGCGCCCATGAATCCGTAGCCGGAGAGGAGTTGGATCATTTCGGCGGAGCGGAACTGCTCGACACGCGCGGCTGCGAGGTCGCCACGTTCGAAGGCCGCCCAGAGCCGGTGATAGATCGGCGCCGCGAAATTGTAGGTGCTGCCCACCGCCGAAGTCCCGCCCAGCACCAGCGCCGCGAGGATCGATTCGTCACTGCCATACGGGACATCGAAACGGCCGCCGCACGCCTGCACGCACAACTGGAAGGTCATCAGGTCCGGATTGCTGAACTTGAGCCCGCACAACGTCGGGATCCGCTCCGCTGCCTGGACCATGAAATCCGCCATCGGCAGGTGGATGCCGGTCATGACCGGGATGTCGTAATAATAAAACGGCGTCTCGGGCGCGCCCGACGCGATCTCGGCACAGCACGCGATCAACAGATCGATCGAGCGCGGCTTGAAATAACTCGGGGCCAACGCGGCGATGCCGCGCGCTCCAAGCGACTGCGCCTGGGCTGCGAGGTCCACGGCATCGGTCACGCAGTTCGAACCCACATGGACGATGATCTCGAGCGAAGTTCCACGAGCCACCTCGAACCATCGCACCGCCAATCGCCGGCGCTCCTCCAGCGTCAGCGATGCGCTCTCGCCCGTCGTGCCGCCGATGAAGGCACGATGAACCTTGTTCGCGAGAAGATGTGCGGCCTGCTTTTCGACGACATCGAGGTTGAGCGCTCCGTCGGCGCGGAACGGTGTGTGGGTTGCGGGGATGAGGCCGCGGAGTCTGGGGTGCATCTTCATTTGTCGTTCAGGAAACAGCTTGCTCGAGGTCGGTCCTCGGCTTCACGAGAAGGATGAGGACGGCGCCGATCAGCGCCACGACCGCTGAGAACACGAACGCGGTCGAGAATGGAATCCCATGGTCACGCATGCGCCCAAGCACGACGGTCGCGCCCGCGCCGACACTGATGCTGACAAGGTTCATGAAACCGTAACCGGTCGCACGATGCTCCGGCCGCGCGATCTGGCACAGGATCGGCATGTTGTTGCAGTCGAAAAAGCCCCAGCCCACGCCAAACAAAATCATGAACCCGATTGCGGCCCCGATGTTCCACGCCCAGCCCAGGCCCAGCAACGCGGGCACGCACAACAGCACGCCCAGGCTGCTCGCGTAGATCCTGCCCCGCGGCGTGCGCTTCATCCAGCGGTCGGCAACGACGCCCCCCGCGAGGACGCCCACAAACGAGGCGAGCTGGATGTACCCCGTTGCCGACAGCCCTGCCGGACCTTCCTTCAGCTTGAAAGTGTCGGCCAGGTACGTCGGCAACCAGTTCTTCGTCGCCCAACCCGCGATCGCCGGCAGCGTGAAATACACGACCAGAATCCAGAAAGCCGGCTGCGACCACAGCGCCCTTAGCGTCTCCGACAACTTCACCGGAACCTTCGGTTTCCCGCCTTCTCCGGATTCGGAGGGTGCACTTTTCAGTGCGAACACCAGCACGAGCGCGTACAGGACGCCGGCCGCGCCAAACCAGGTGAAACAGTTCCGCCAGGTGCTGGTCTGAGCGATGTAACCCCCGATCCCTCCAAGCGCCATGCCCGCGTAGATGCCGGTCTGGTGAATGCCCACCGCCCGCGCCCGAGTGTCGCCCCTGTGGAAATCCGCGATCAACGCCAACGCCGCGGGTATGTAGAACGCCTCGCTCACCCCCATCAACCCGCGGCACCATTTCATCTGCTCATAGCTCTGCGCATGTCCGGTCAACCAGGTCACCGCCGACCAGACAAAGAGGCTCCCGATCAAGGTCCAGCGCCGGTTGAACCGGTCCGCCACGTAACCACCCACCGGACTGAGAAAGGCGTACACCCACATGAACATCGCCATCAGCACGCCGAACTGCTCGTCGCTCGCGATGCTCGGGATGTCCGCACGGATCGACGCGCGGATGGTCGAGACCATCTGGCGATCGAGATAGTTCAACAACGCCACCGGCCACAGCAGGAACACCGCGAGCCACGCATGTCCGTTCCGGCTCACGACCCACCTCCCCCGGAGCGACGGGGCATAGGTTGGCTGGGTGTCGTCTTCAAGTGGGCCACCCTACCCAACCCCATGCCCACTGACCAGACTGTGTCGTGGAAGGAGGGGCGGCCTCTACGAGGGCGCCGTGCCTGGGTGCGTCCGCAAGGACGGCCCGCAGCGGAGTGCACGCCCTGCCGTCAGCCTGTGGATGCACCGGAACGGGCGACAGATTCCGGGTGAAGTTCGGCGGTGGCGGCGGTACGGTTCGGGACATCCCCGAATGAAAACGAAACCGTGTTTGTTGGCCCTGGCCGTGGTCCTGGGAGCGTGTGTCGGAAATGTCCGTGCCGAGATGAAGGATCCCGTTCTGCTCTGGTCTGGGGGTGCCCCGGGTGCGCTGGGCCAGGCGGACCAGGACAAGCCCACGCTGACGCCGTATCTCGCGGATCCGGCGAAGGCGACCGGGGCCTGCGTCGTGGTGTGTCCGGGCGGCGGCTACGGCGGGTTGGCGGGTCACGAGGGGAAGGATTACGCGGTGTGGTTGAACGATCTCGGTGTCAGCGCGTTTGTTCTGAAGTACCGGCTGGGGTCTCACGGGTACCGGCATCCGCGAATGCTCGAGGACGCGGCGCGCGCGGTGAGGCTCGTGCGGGCGAAGTGCGGTGAATGGTCGGTGGATCCGCGGCGCGTGGGGATCATGGGTTCATCGGCGGGCGGTCATCTGGCGTCGACGTTGCTGACGCATTTCGATGCGGGTCAGGCGGACGCGGCGGATGCGGTGGACCGGCAGAGTTCCCGGCCGGACCTCGGGATTCTCTGCTACCCGGTGATCACGCTGGGGACGTTTACGCACGAGGGGTCGAAGAGGAACCTGCTCGGGGACAATCCGTCGCCCGAGTTGGTGAAGCTTCTGTCGAACGAGCTGCAGATCACGGCGCAGACGCCGCCGACGTTTGTCTGGCACACGGCCGAGGACCAGGCGGTGCCGGTCCAGAATGCGCTGTTGTTCGCGGAGGCGCTGGCGAAGAACAAGGTGCCGTTTGACCTGCATATCTACGAGAAGGGCCGGCACGGCATCGGTCTGGCGAACGGGCATGCGTGGACGAAGGATCTCGCGTTCTGGCTGGGCGAGCGCGGGTTCCTGAAGAAGTGAGGTGGGCGGGAATGGAGGGTGTTGGGTCCCTGGTCGCACTGCGAACGGCAAGGGCTCGACCATCCGCCGGCGGCAGGACATCATCGCGGCGGTGTCCCTGCTGCCGTTTGAATTCCAGCTCGCGCTCCGTTATCTCCGGCCCAAGCGGACCTTCGTCTCCGTGATCACCCTGATCGCGGTCATCGGGGTCGCGCTCGGCGTGACGGTCCTGATCGTCGTGATTGCGGTGATGACGGGCTTTGGTGAGCAGTTGCGCGAGCGGCTTCTCGGGTTTCACCCGCACCTCACCGTGAAGCGGGTGGGGGAGAACCTGTCCGGTTACGCGCGCATCATGGGGGTCCTGACGAATCGTCCGGGCGTCCTCAACGCGGCCCCGTTGGTGGAAGGGCCGGTGCTGCTGGTGCGCCAGCAGCAGGGCGGGTCGATGGTCCTGACGCCGCTGGTGCGCGGGGTGGATCCTTTGCTTGGCCGCGACTCCACGCCGTTGCTGAAGAACATCCGGCTCGGGACGAACGACCTTCATGGCAAGGGGTTGCTCGTCGGCTGGGAACTCGCGCGGCAACTGGGTGTCCGGCCGGGTGATCGAGTCGACATCCTGCCGCCTGCATTGGCCGAACAGATGTTGTCGCAGGCGCGGCGGAGCGAGGATGGACAGGTGAAGGAGGCTTTTCTCCCGACGGAATTCGAGGTGCGGGGCATTTTCGATGCGGGCTATTTCGAGTTCAACATAGCCTTCGTGGCCACCTCGCTCGCGAACGCGCAGGACTTGTACGGTCTCGAGGACACGGTGCATGGGGTCACGGCGACGCTGCGGGATCCGCTGGCTGCGGAATCGGTGCGGCACGACCTCGCCGCGGTGCTGGGGAGCGAGTACCGCGTGACCACCTGGATGGAGGACAAGGGTGAGATTCTCGAGGCGGTGGCGGTGGAGAAGAAGGTCATGTTCATCGTCCTCTTCTTCGTGATGATCGTGGCGGCGTTCGGGATCACGAGCACTCAGATCACGTTTGTGGTCCAGAAGACGCGGGAGATCGGTGTGTTGAAGGCGCTGGGCTGCACGCGCTGGCAGGTGTCGTCGTTGTTCCTGAGCCAGAGCGTGTTCGTCGGCGTGGTGGGTGTGGCGGCGGGATATGCGCTGGGGATGGTGGCGTTGCGGTACCGGAACGAGTTTCTGGAATTCATGCGGCGGGCAACGGGGATCGAGCTGTTTCCCGCAAGCGTGTACGGGTTCGGCCAGCTGCCGGCACGGATTGAGGGCGCGGATTTGTTGCTGATCTGCGGGAGTGCGCTCGTGATCTGCGTGTTGGCGGGTGTGTTGCCCGCGTGGAATGCGGGACGGCTGCAGCCGGTGGAGGCGTTGAGACATGACTGACCGGGGGACCAGGCCGGGGCCGTTGATGACGGCGAGTGATATCCGCAAGGTGTATCAGATGGGGCGCCGTCGCGTGGAGGTGTTGCGCGGCGTGTCGTTCGAGGTGGAGCCCGGCCAGTTTGTCGCGCTGCGGGGCGCGTCGGGTTCGGGCAAGAGCACGCTGCTGCATCTGC
>CAIMTB010000643.1 GCA_903844265.1 uncultured Verrucomicrobiota bacterium | reverse complement strand
CCATTCATGGGGGTGGCCGGCATGGCGGTGATCAGTTGCGATGGCGCGCTCCCGAGGGTCCGTCCCTCAGAAGGCCGGCTTCTCATTGACGGCCGGGGTGGCGTGCCGGTGGGCTGCGAAAAACGTGTGAGGTTGTCGCGACCGGGTCAAGCCGGGTCTTCCGATCGGCGAATCCCGCGGTGGGGATTTTCCCTTGAGCTCCCAGTGGTGGCAGGTCAGAATCCGTGCGAGCCTCGAAATTCTCGCCTAGTCAAGCCGTCTTCATCCGTTGACGGCCGTGGTGGTCGGTTCCGTAGCGGGGTGGTAAAGCGGCTGGATGGGACGCGTCTTTGGGGAAGCCAGCAACATTCGGACGTATTATGAATGCAAACACTCAGCTAATTTCAACCCTGCCTCCCGCGAGGTCGCGTTTCAGGGTCGGTCTTTTTGCCGCCTGCGTAGGCGTCATGACCGTGGCCGCCTCCGCGGCGACGCCTCTCCTCAACTTCGAGTTCAACGAGGGCGATACCGCCAACGTCAAGGAGAGCATCCACGGTCTTCTCGGAACACCGAGTTCGACACCTCCGACCTCGATTTCCGATTCACCTTCCGGCAAGGCCGGGGATCGGGCCATCCAGTTTGAAGCCGGACAGAACATCACGGTGGATGATGCGAACACCAAGATGAGCCTGGATCAGAGCGATTCGTCGTTCACGCTGCAGGCCTGGGTGAACTTCGTCGGAAATCCCGCGTCACGCGCCGTCTTCTTCTACAACAACGGCCCCGGTGGTGCCGTCTCGTTCTCGGTGAACGTCGACCGCACGGTCTTCGTGACCACCCTCGGAATCCTCGACGCTTCCTCGGTGGCGGCCATACCGGACGACGGCAAGTGGCATCACATCGCGGTCGTTCACCAGAACGGCGTGGAATTGCGATATTACGTGGATGGCGTCCTCGGCGACACCAAGCCGTACACCAGCGGAGTCATCTTCACCCGCACCCAGACCTCGTTCGTGATCGGTTCCGAGCCAGGCGGCGGTCTGCAATATGTGGGCGGTCTGGACCGTCTGAAGGTCAGCACAGGGGCGCTCGCCGCCGACCAGCTGGACTCCAAGGCGGCCACCGGTGATGTGGCGGACGCAGACAAAGACGGGATGCCGGATGACTGGGAAGTGAAGTACGGCCTGAACCCGGGCGATGCAAGCGACGCTGCCAAGGATCTCAACGGCAACGGCATAAGCAACCTCGACGAGTTCAAGCTCGGCCTCGATCCGCGCGATGTGACCAAGCCGACGATCGTGTCCGCCAAGGTCTCCGCGTCCTTCACCACCGTCGTGGTGACCTACTCGAAGTCGTTGGATCCGGCGAGCGCCACGAATGTGGCAAATTACGTGATCGCACCCTCCCTCGCCGTCACCGCGGCGACCGTCAAGGGTGCCGTCGTCACGCTGACCACCGCCCCGCAGACCCCGGGTGCGACAGCCTACACCTTGACCGTGAACAACGTGAAGGACGTGAACAACTGGTCCATCGCCGCCAACACCAAGGCGACGGTCTATTCCTACCTCATGACCCGAGCCGGCGCGCTCAAGTTCTCGTACTGGGGTGGCATCACCGGAACCCCGGTGGACAACCTCTACAGCGACCCCCGTTACCCGGCCACGCCTGACCTGACCGCCGCGGTCTACTCCTTCAACAGCCGTGACGCATTCCCTGATGATACCCACGATAATTACGGCGCGACCCTCGAAGGCTATATCACGCCCGCAGAGGCCGGCGACTACCGGTTCTTCCTCTACAGCGATGACGCGGCCCAGTTCTTCCTGAGCACGGACGACAAGGAAGCAAACCTCCAGCAGGTCGCGGAAGAAACCGGCTGCTGCAATAACTTCACCGAGCCCGACAGCCCGCGCACCTCGGAGCCGATCACGCTGAAGGCTGGTAGCAAGTACTTCGCCCGTCTGGTCTACAAAGAAGGCGGCGGCGGCGACTACGGCCAGGTGGCCTGGCGCAAGAGCACGGACACCACGCCTGCCGGATCCCTGAAGCCCATCGCCGGCAAGTACCTCTCCTCGGCCGTCGATCTGCCGGCTCCGGCTGAAGGCCTGTTCCTGACCCAGACTCCCGCCCCCAATGCCACTAAGGTGTCCCCCGCGACGAAGGTGACCCTTGTGCATATGGACGGGAAAACAGCCTGGACCTCGAACAATGTCACCTTGAAGTTCGACGGTAACATCGTGGCGCATACGTTCACCAAGGACGGAACCGTGGCCACGATCGTCTACACGCCCTCGAACCTGCTCCCCAGCAAGACCAAGCACATTGTTTCTCTGGGCTACTCGGATCCGGGCGCCAAGGCGGCGACACTGGATTGGACGTTCGAGACCTCCGCGTACAGCGGGCCGGTCAAGGACGCGGTCAAGGGCTATAATGCGTTGGTCCTCGGCAGCGCGGCACAGACCGCTGACAAGGGCGGCGCCTCCGGCAAGGCCGGAGATATCGCTGTCGACCTGACCTCCAAGGGCGGGCCTCTGCAGGTCGTGGACGCCGGCTTCCTGAGCGCGGTGAACGCAGCAACGGCAGCGAACGAGCTGAGCGTTTCCCTGTGGATCAAGAAGTACGACATCGCGGATTCGTCCGCGTTCTGGTTCTCCTCGCCGAGTCAGGGTCGTGTGTTCCAGGCGCATACGCCTTGGAGCAATGCCAACATCT
>CAIMTB010000642.1 GCA_903844265.1 uncultured Verrucomicrobiota bacterium | reverse complement strand
GGCCGCGACATCCGACTCACCGACGTCGCTGGAAAAGTCGTGTCCCAGATCCTCGCCTGAGTTCGAAATAAAGCGGCAGGTCGTCTATTCAGGGTCAAGTGATCAGAACCGAGGTTCACCGAGGAACAGCGAGTCGCGGATGTGATCCGTTCCAGAAGCATTCCTGTCTTCCAGTCCGCGGGTGGCGCCTCTAAAAACAGCCCGTGAATCCCTCGGTGCCTCAACCGCCGCCCGATCGCGAGGCCGCCCTGCTTGGCTTGGTCCTTGAGAGGCCAGTGGAGAAACGGGGCGCTGTTCTGGACGCCGTATGCGGCAACGACAGCGCCCTGCGCGCACGTCTCCAAGCCTCGCTGGCGGCGCGTCAATCCCCCGCGGATCAAGTCACCGGACTGGATGCCACCGCCTCCGAGGAGACCGCAACGCTCGAGTTCTCCGCATCGGCCGACGAGGACGCCGGTCAGATGCTCGGTCGCTACAAACTGTTGGAGAAGATCGGCGAAGGCGGTTTCGGCACGGTCTGGTCCGCCGAGCAGAAGGAACCCGTCAAGCGGCGCGTTGCGCTCAAGGTCATCAAGCTGGGGATGGATACCAGGCAGGTTGTCGCGCGCTTCGAGGCGGAGCGCCTGGCGCTGGCGATGATGGATCATCCCAACATCGCCAAGGTGCTCGACGCCGGCACCACCCAGACCGGGCGGCCGTACTTTGTCATGGAATTGGTCCGTGGCATTCGCATCACCGACTACTGCGACCAGGCGAACCTGAGCACCCGGCAACGACTCGAGCTGTTCATCCGGGTCTGCCAGGCGATCCAGCATGCGCACCAGAAGGGGATCATCCATCGCGACATCAAGCCCTCGAACATCCTGGTCGCGCTGAACGACGGCCTGCCGGTGCCAAAGGTGATCGATTTCGGCATCGCGAAGGCCACGGAAGGCCGGCTGACGGACATGACCGTTTACACGCAACTGCACCAGTTCATGGGCACGCCGGCCTACATGAGCCCGGAGCAGGCGGAGATGAGCGGGCTGGACATCGATACGCGCTCGGACATCTACAGCCTCGGGGTGTTGCTTTACGAGTTGCTGGTGGGCCACACGCCGTTCGATGCGAAGGAACTCATGGCCTCCGGTGTCGACGGCATGCGCAGGACGATCCGCGAGAAGGAACCGGTCCGCCCGAGCACCCGTCTGGCGGTGATGGGAGCGGACAGGCTCATGACCATCGCCGGGCGGCGCTCCTCGGACACATCCAGGCTGCTTCGCCAGGTCAAGGGCGACCTCGACTGGATCGTGATGAAGTGCCTGGAGAAGGAGCGGACGCGGCGTTACGAGACGGCGAACGGACTGGCCGCGGATCTCACCCGACACCTCAACAACGAGCTGATCACCGCGGGTCCGGTGACCACGGCGTACAAGGTGCGGAAATTCACCCGCCGCAATCGCGGGGGCGTGGCAGCGGCGGCGGCCATCACGGCGCTTCTGGTCGTGGGCATCCTCGCGACGACGCGGCTGGCCCTGGTGGCAACCCGGGCGCGGGATCTTGCGGCCCGCGAGGCGGTGCGCAGCGCGGAGGTGGCGGCGTTCCTCAAGGACATGCTGGAAAGCGCCGGCCCGTCGCGCGCCCGCGGCCGGGACACGACGATGCTGCGGGAGATCATGGACACCGCTGCTCAACGGGTCGGCAACCGCCTCAAGTCCCAGCCGGAGGTGGAGTTCGAGCTGAGCGCGATCCTCGGGCGCACTTATCTGGCCGTCGGATCGTACGCCGACGCCGAGAAGCTTCAGCGGTCCGCGCTGGATCTGGCAGAGCGGTTGTACGGGCCAAGCCACACGAACATTGTCATCGCGCTGGACGAGTTGGGCGGGCTGCTGAACGACGTGGGGCGCCTGCCCGAAGCCACCAACGTGCTTCACCGGGCGATCTCCATGTCCCGCGGTCTGGTGGGCAACGATCATCCCCTCACGGCCGGGACCATGCGCCGGCTGGGCATCGTGTACGCGGACCTTGGGAAATACCTGGAAGCGGAGCGTCTGCTGGTCGCGGCGACCGAAAACCTGATACGCCAACTCGGCGCGGAGGACCCCCGGGCGCTCCGGTGCCGCCATAACCTGGCGACTCTCTATTTTCGCCAGGGAAAGCTGGCCAGGATGGAGCCGGTGGTCCTGGGCAATCTCACCGATGCACGCCGGGCGCTCGGGAACGACGATCCACTCACGCTGACCATCAGCACGACGGTGGCGCTGCTCCGCCAGAGTCAGGGGCGCTTCGACGAGGCCGAGTCGCTGCACGCAGCGATCCTCGCGACGAAACGGAAGATCTTCGGGGACGAGCATCCCAACACGCTGCTGAGCATGGACTACCTCGCGCTCGTGCAGGGTTTACAGGGCCGATTCGCCGAGGCGGAAGCCCTGGCGCGTTCCGCCCTCGATACCTTCGCCCGGACCGGCAAAGGCCAGAGTGGGTGGGAGCTCGGCCTGCGCTGCAACCATGCCGATCATCTCCGGAATCTGGGCCGCCACGCCGACGCGGATGCCGAGTACTCACGGGTGCTTGAAATCGCCGGAGCAACCACGACGCCGACCGATCCCTCCGTCCTGGAAGCGCGCGAGAACCTTGCCGCCCTCCGCGAACTTCAGGGCCGGCCCGCGGAGGCGGAGGCGATCCTGCGGGACCTGCTCCGGATTCGTCGGGCCGAGTTGGGCGCCGAGGACCCCGACCTGGCCAGCACCCGTGCCCACCTTGCCCGGGTGCTGCTCGCTTCAGGGGAGGTCGAGGAGGCCGGTGGACTCGCGCGCGACAGCCTCGCGGTGTTCGAGGCCCGTGATCCGGATGACTGGCGGCGTTTCTCCGTCGAGAGCCTCGTGGGCGGATGCCGGCTGGCCGCGGGCGACCCCTTGGGCGCGGAAAGCCAATTGCGCCACGGTTACGAGGGGCTCGAATCCCGGCTGAGCCGCATCCCGGCGATCGACCAGTTCCGCTACCGCGAGGCGTTGGAGCGTCTGACGACGCTTTCGACGGCCCTGGGCCGGCCAGCCGAGTCGGCCCGGTGGCGCCTGCGACTCGAGCAATTCGACCAGAGCCCCGCGGGGCGGAGGCTGGCGGTGGCCCAAACGCCTCGACACGCGCCCTGAGGATTCATCAGCTTCCGTCACACACGTCACCCCACCCTCAAATCACAACTCCAATGCCCAGCACGAGCGACCTCACCATCTACCTGAAACTCTGCCACCACGGTTCCACGATCACCGCCTACGCCGACAGTCAATGCTCGACCGAGATCGGGGAGACGACGGTTCTCGAGATTCTGTCGCATCCGCACGGCAACCCGCACGACCATCCCGACCCCACGATCGGCGTGGTGTTCGTGAACCCCGACGATCCGGGGAACGTGAAATGCGGCAAGATCGAATTCCAGATCGCCCCCGCGGATTCCTGCCCGTTCGGCAATTCCACGGTGAAGCCCGATTCGTCGAAAGCGGTGCCGATCCACCATGAAAAGGCCGACCTCACGGCGTCAAAGCCTGCAGCCACCAAGGCCACCATACGCAGCGGGCTCCCGGCGGACGCCACTTACAAGTTCGCCATCCACGCTTCCTGGAATTGCGCCTCGGGCCCCAGGAGTTACACGCTCGATCCCGTCATCAAGATTCAGAACTGATCGGGCCGCCCTTCCGGCCCAACCCAAGGAACGCGCCGGTGGCAAGCCGGAGCCCGGGCATTTGAAGGCGACGTTGGCCCGTGCGGCTGCGCCGGGTACTCGCGCTCCGGTTCCACGTCATCGGAGGCGACGGCTCTGGGGATTTCGATCAGCCAGCTCCGGTCCCCTTCCCCGGCTGGCATCGCGTCGGCCGCCTCGCGTAGATTCTCCGTGATGCCACGCGTCATCATCCTCAGCGGCCCCGGGGCGGCCCGGACAATCGATCCCTCAAAGAATGGGGTGGTGATCGGGCGTCATGCGAATGTCGACGTGACACTCAGGAGCGACTCGGTGAGCCGTCGTCATGCCCGGCTGACCTGGGAGCATGATCAGGTCTTCGTGGAGGATCTGGGGAGCAGCAACGGCACGTTCGTCAACGACACCCGCATCTCCTGTCGCACGCGGCTTCGCCCCGGCGATCTACTGCGCATCGGTAAGAGCGTCTTACGACTGGAGACCCTGCCAGCGGCGGAGCCGGAGATGACGATCCAGAGCCTGACCGCCGCGGCGACTTCCAACCAGGAGCTGTTCAGGGACCACGCCGCCGCCAAGCTCCAGGCGGTGCTGCAGCTGGCCCATCAGCTCGGGCATTCCCTGGATGTGGATGCCGTCCTGCGCCGGCTGCTGGACCAACTGCTGGTCCTGCTGCCCAAGGCCGATCAGGCGCTGGTGCTGATGGGCGATGCAGACGATCCCGTGGTCCGCGCGTCCGCGAACCGCAGCGGGCGGTCCGCCACACGCCGGTCGTTCAGCCGGTCGGTGCTCCGCAAGGTCTTCTCGCAGACGGTGGGCGTGCTGGCCGAGGACACCGGGCAGGGCCAGGCCGCCCTGTCGAACCCCACACTCAACGCCCTCGGAATCCGATCGATGGTGTGCGTGCCGCTTCAGGCGCACGGCGGACGGGTGTTCGGCGCGCTGCAGCTCGACCGCCTACAAGCCGGCCAACCCTTCTCGTCCGACGACCTGTATCTGCTGACAGCCATGGCGCTGATGGTCTCGCCGGTGCTGGAGAATGCGCAGTTGCATGAGGAACTCCGCGTGACGGAACGCCTCCAGCGCGAGCTGGCCCTGGCGCGGGAAATCCAGCTCGGCTTCCTGCCCAGCGCGACGGTCCAACTCGCGGGCGGACCCGTCGAACTCTTTGCGGAACTGCATCCGGCGCTCGAGGTCTCAGGGGATTTCTATGACTACTTCCCGCTGGACGACCGACGGCTGGCCTTCGCCGTGGCCGATGTCTCTGGCAAAGGCATGTCCGCGGCGCTGTTCATGACGATGGTCCACGCGCTGGCCCGCCATCTGGCACAGACCGCCGCCGGTCCGGCCGACCTGCTCGCCCGCCTCAACGACGCCATCGCCCGGGACAACCCCAACTCCCAGTTCGTGACGATGGTTGCCGGCTTCTACGACGCCGTGACCGGCTGCGTGACGCTGGCCCATGGAGGACACCCGCCCGTGCTGCTGCGGAGACGCGACGGTACCACGGAGGAACTGACGCACCGGGGCGCTCCGCTGCTGGGGATGCAGCCGGGCCTACGGAAATCGGAGGAGGCGGTCATCCAACTGGGTCCGGGGGACGCGATCTTCCTCTACACGGACGGAGTGACCGAAAGCCCGGGCCTGCACAATGTGGACGAACTCTTCGGGCCGCGACGTCTGGCGGACACGATCCGCGGCATGTCACCAAGCGCCTCCATGCCCGAGTGGACCGGGGCCATCCGGGGCGCCGTGGCCGCATTCTCCGGTGCCGAGTCGACGGCGGACGACATCACGCTGCTGGTGCTGCGACGCCCCGAATCAAGCGCCGGTATTCCGCCTGCGACGGGTTGACCGCCCTGCCTCGGAGAGGCCGCGAAGGACGGCGCGCAGCGGAGTGCGCGCCCTGCCGTCAACCTGTCGATGCACGGCATCGGGACTGTCAGGTGGAATTTGAGTTGTCTCGGCACGATGCCTTGATCGCATTATTCGCCGACACCATGAGCATCACACGACAATCCAAAGGCGACGAGTGCGAGTTCATCCTGCCGGCCCGCGTTGACGGCCCGACCGCGAACCAGCTTGAGATTGAGGTGCTGGAGGTGATGCGCGGCGGCGCCAGGACGATCCTGATCAACCTGGCCGCCGCGAACTTCCTCTGTTCCGCGGGGATCCGGGTGATTCTGCAATACCACCGGCAGATGAAGAGCCAGGGCAAGGTCCTGCTCGTGTCGGGGACCTCGCCCGAGATCGACCAGGTTCTCGAACTGACCGGGTTCCGCGACCAGATCGTCGAGAAGCGCTGAGCGCCGAAGCAGGTTCCGCATGGCGGCGTTCTCCTCGCCCAACAGCGACCGGTTGCCGACCGAAGGATGCGCGCACTGGGCGGCATTTGCCGCGCAGCACCATCTTCCCGAACCGGCGCGCATGGCGATGGATCACGCGCTGGCGGAGCATCTCCAGAACATCGTCAGCCACAGCGGGGCCAGCCGGGTGGAGATCCTTTTCCAGTCCGCCCCGAAGGCCGTTCTCGCGGTCGTCAGTGACGACGGCCGTGCGTTTGACCCCACGGCGGCACCTGAAGTGGATACCACGATTCCGATCGCGGACCGTCCCATCGGCGGCCTGGGGATCCACATGATGCGCCGCCTGTGCGACCGTCTGACCTACCAGCGTCTGGGAGACACCAACCGCCTGGAACTGGCGAAGGCCTTCGATGCCGGTTGATCCGTTGCAAAGGGGGGCTTGCCAGGCCACGTCTACGGGGAGAAGCCCTTGGACCTGAGCAGGCGACGGATCCCCGTCTCCGAGATTTCGATCCAACCCACAACAATGTGCCGATGATCAGCCTGAACGCGCGCCTTATGGCTCCTCTTGTCGCGCTCCTTTGTTCGGCGACGCTCCATGGCGCGCACGCACAGGCTGCTTCCGCTGTTGGGAGTAACGAGTCAAAGGGATCGACCACGCTGACCGACCTCCGGCATCGGGCGTTTCAATTCTTCTGGTTCGAGGCGAATCCCACAACGGGTTTAGTCAAAGATCGCGCCGGGAATGTGCATGGGGACGACTATACCGTGGCCAGCGTTGCAGCTACTGGCTTTGGTTTGGCCGCACTTCCAGTGGGGGTGGAGCACGGATGGATCAGTCGCGAGCAGGGGGAACGGCGCGCGGCGACGACCCTCAGGTTTGTTCGCGCTAAGTTGGCCCACGAGCATGGGTGGCTGTACCATTTTGTGGATCAAAAAGACGGCCAGCGCGTCTGGCGGTCCGAAGTGTCCAGCATCGACACGGCGTTGTTCGTGGCCGGTGCCCTGCTCGCCGGCGAGCGCTTCGGCGGTGAAGTGAAGTCGCTTGCCGACGAACTCTATCAGCGCGTCGATTTTCAATGGATGCTCACGGATGGAGGTGCCAAGCCGAACGAGACACTCCTCTGCCATGGCTGGAAGCCGGAGTCGGGTTTTCTCGCGTCCAGATGGAACAACTACTCCGAGCATCTGCTCCTGAGCCTCCTCGCGATCGGTTCCCCGACGCATCCCGTTCCTACGAATTGTTGGGACGTGTGGGAGCGGAACGTCGGTGAATACAAGGGTTTCAAGACCTTCGCCTGCGGGCCGCTGTTTACTCACCAATACAGCCAGGCATTCATTGATTTCCGTGGAAAACGCGACCGGAGAGGCTTCGACTATTTCGAGAGCAGCGTTCAGGCCACGAAGGCGAATCGCCAATTCTGTATCGATCAATCCGGGAGCTTTAAGACGTACGGCTCGAACGTTTGGGGTCTTTCCGCCTGCGACCGTCCCGGCGGCGGTTACGAAGCCTATGGCGCTCCGCCAGGACATGAAGTCCACGATGGAACTGTGGCGCCGTGGGCGACGGTGGCCTCAGTCGCCTTCACGCCTGATTTGGCGCTGCGCGCGGTCGGGTTCATGAGCAGCGAATTCCATCCGCGATTGTGGGGACGCTACGGTTTCAGCAACGGTTTCAATCTGGATAGGGACTGGTTCGCCGATGATGTCATCGGCATCGACCTCGGCGCCGCGCTTCTGCTGATCGAGAACCATGAGACAGGGAAGGTCTGGAGTTGGTTCATGCGTAACCCCCACATCGATCGAGCCATGCGGAGCGCCGGTTTCCCTGAAGGAAGGTGATTC
>CAIMTB010000641.1 GCA_903844265.1 uncultured Verrucomicrobiota bacterium | reverse complement strand
TGTGAGCGCACTCACCTTGGTGACCGCCGACGAAGACAGCGCAGAAGGGGACTTTAGCCTCGTGACCTTCGAGGCCGTCCAAGGCGTGGAGTATCAGATCGCCGTGGACGGATTCAATGATGGCGGTGGGGCAGAGTCTGGCATGGTGGTGCTCACCCTGAGCCAGTACGCCTCCGAAGGGCTGCATGCAAATGATGACTTTGAGAATGCAACCCCGCTTTCCGACCAGTTCCTGACTGTGATGGGTTTGAATATTGGCGCCACCCGACAACCGGGGGAGCCGGCCCACGTAGCCTCCCCGCAGGGCCATTCGGTGTGGTGGACCTGGAAGGCCTCGGCCGATGGCCCCGTGACGATTTCCACGACCCACAGTCAGCTTGACACTCTCTTGGGCGTCTACACTGGATCCGAAGTAGGGTCGCTGTCCCTCGTTGCCGAGAACGATGACATCGATGCTTTCAATCTTCAGAGCCGTGTAACCTTCCAGGCTGTCGCGGGCACGATTTACCGAATCGCGGTGGATGGGTATGCCAATGCCATCGGACTCATCACCTTGGCGGTGTCGCCAGGACCAGACGTCCCGTCCGCTCCGGTAATCCAGCAGACGCCAGCGGATCAAACCCGTTTCTTCGGCGGCGGTGGTGGTGGCACGAATGTGAGCTTCAGGGTCGTGGCCACAGGGTCGCTGCCGATGTCCTTTCAGTGGCTGCGCAACGGCGTGATCGTAGCCGGAGCCACCAACGATTCGCTGACGCTGACCAATGCGGTGGGTCTTGACATCGGGTCCTACCAGGTGGCGGTCTCCAATGCCTTCGGGGCGGTCACCAGCGCGGGCGCTGAGTTCTCGTGGTTCGGCGTGCCGTTCAATGATGATTTCCTTCGTCGTATCGTCATCCCGGGATCGTCGAATCAGGTGAGAGGATCCATTCTGGGGGCCAGCAAGGAGCCCAACGAGCCACGTCACGGTGCCGAAGTGGGCGGGCGCTCGGTTTGGTGGCAGTGGGTGGCGCCGGCGAGTGGTCCGGTGGAGGTGAATACTTTTGGAAGCTCCTTTGATACCCTCCTGGCCGTGTATCAGGGCCACGACGTTGGCAGCCTCAGTCTGATTGGTGAGAACAACGACTGGGTGCGGAATCGTGTGTCCGGCAGCCGTGTCGTGTGGAGCGCTGTCGCCGGGCAGGAATATCAGATCGCCGTGGATGTGCGAAAGACCAACGGCGCCGCTGGCAATGTTCTGCTGACGGTCAGACAGCCGCCGCTGGTGGATAATATCAGCCCGACCGTCACGGTTTCTTTACCTTCCGGCCGCCTGGCCGCGACAGGCCCCATTATCTATACGGTAAGCTACGCGGATGAAGACTTTGTCAACACCACCCTGAGCGCTGGGGACGTCACCTTGAACAAAAGTGGGACCGCCAACGGTTTGGTGTCGGTGTCGGGTAGCGGCGCCACGCGAACCGTCACGCTCTCAGGTATTACCGGAGACGGGACGCTCGGGATCTCGATTTCGGCGGGAACGGCTACTGACATGGCCGGTAACAGCGCCGCCGCCACGGAAGCCAGCGCCACCTGCGAGGTGGATAACACCAGGCCGACCGTGGCAATCTCAGGACCTTCCCTAGGCTTGAGCAACTCGGACCCGGTCACCTACACCATCACATACGCGGACCGAAACTTTGGAACGATCACGCTGGGCGCTGCGGATGTTCAGCTCCTCAGGACGGGAAGCGCCAACGGAAGTGTGACGGTTCTAATCAATGGCAGTACCGCCACGGTGACCCTCTCCAATATCGCAGGGGAAGGGACGTTGGGCATCTCCATCGGCGACGGGACGGCGCATGACCAGGCTGGAAACTCCGCCGCCGAGGTCGGGCCGAGCGCCACATTCACCCTGATCGACACAATCGCCCCGGCTGTTTCGAGCAAGCCGGACCTGCTCGATCCCCATGATACAGGTCTGTCCAGTATTGATGACATTACGTCGGCGGCTGTATTAACCTTCGTGGGCACGGGAGAATCGGGAACCCTCTTAACCCTGAAAGAGGGTTCAAGCATTTTGGGCGGGACGAGCGTTGTGGATGGTTCCTGGTCCTTGAGCTTGACCAACCTGCCGGCCGGCGCCCACGACTTG
>CAIMTB010000640.1 GCA_903844265.1 uncultured Verrucomicrobiota bacterium | reverse complement strand
GCAGGAGTTGAGCTCGGAGATCGAGCCGACGCTGGCGGCCTATGGTCGGGGGTACGGCGAGGAGCAGCGGATGGGACTCGAGGAACTTTGCCGGGGAATCCGCAGCCGCACGGCGAGCATTGCCGACCAGATCAAACGCCCAAACGAACCGGTGGATTTCAATGATCAGGGCGTGCTCCAACTGAAGACATGGAAGTCCCGATTGAACCCGCAGGGTCGATCTGGCCAGGCGGGTTTCGAGCGTGCGGAGGTGGATGGCAGGAGTTGTTTGGTCATCCGAGCCTCGCGAGAGGGCGCTTCGGGCTCGTGGCGGACGCAGGTTCTCCTTGGGGCGGGTCGTTACCGGTTCGAGGGGTTGGTTCGGACCGAGGGTGTGGGGAGTACCGGCGGGGTTTGCCTGCGTGTCTCGGCGAGTCCGCGCAATTTCGTCACGGGCCACGATGGCGAGTGGCTTGGGCTTTCGTATCGGTTCGTCGTCGACGAATCGGCGGCGGACGTGGAGATGGTGTGCGAGTTTGACGCGGCCAACGGGACGGCTGCATTCGACGAGGGCACGCTGCGCCTGGTTCGTGAGTGAGCGGGCCGGCCGGGCGTCGATGCGCTGAACGCTCAGGTTTTCTCGAACGATCCGGACCGCCACTCCCTGCGTCCACCGCTTCGAACAAGGTGGAGTGCGTGGCGTTGGAACACTGAAGTCACCGTCTGAAATTCCTCGGTGAGGATTCCCGCGAGCACGAGATGGCCACCGGGGAGGACGTGGGCGGCGAGTCGTGCCGCGTGGCGCTGGAGGAGATCGGCCGTGAGATTCGCGCAGACCACCGCGTGCTTTTCCCGGGGCCTGAGTGGCAATCGCGCGACATCCCCGGGGTCGATGCGGACGGATTCCGAGGAATCGTTCTGCGCGGCGTTGCGCCGTGCGATCTCGACCGCCTCGGGGTCGAAGTCGAAAGCCGCCACCGGCTGGTAGCCAAGTTTCACGGCTGCGATCGCGAGGATGCCTGACCCGGTGCCGACATCGAGCAGGCTGGCAGGGGTGTTGGCCCTGCCGGCTCGTGGACGGAGTCGGACGATTTCCCGGAGGCAGAACTCGGTCGTGGGATGTTGTCCCGTCCCAAAGCTGAGTCCCGGGTCGAGAACGATTTCGGCCTGGCCTGGGACAGGGCGACGGGCATGCCAACTCGCGCGGATGAGCAGTTGCCTGCCGATGGCGAGCGGTTTGAAGTGGCGCTTCCAGGACTCGCGCCAGTCCTCGGCGGGCACGCGCCTGAAATTCAATCGCGCGGGCGCGATGTCGAGGCCGCAGTTGCGGATGGCTTCCAGGCCCACGCGGAGTTTTTTCCGCAGTTGTGGGAGCGAAGGGCGATCCCCGGCCGTGGTCGATTTCGACGAGGGATCCAGGTAGACGGCGACGGTGCTCAGGCCGGTGACGCGGCTGTGCACGATGATCGCGGTCAGGCCGGTCTCGCGAAGGAAAAGCTCGGCGACAGCATCCTCGGACTGGGGTGAAGTGACGATCGCGAGCGAGTGAAGGTTGGATGTGGAAGTCATGGGGCGGGCTTGTCCTTGCGGAAGCTGAACCGGATGTCGACGGGTGTTCCGTTCGTGGGAACGCGACCGGACGCGGGGACGTGGATGTCGTCGTCGTCGAGATCAGGGCGCGGGTTGTTCAGGACGGCGGAGGGGTCCCGGATCAATGCGATGACGGAGCCTTCGAAGTGCGCCGCGAAACCCTCCGTGG
>CAIMTB010000639.1 GCA_903844265.1 uncultured Verrucomicrobiota bacterium | reverse complement strand
TCATCGGCAACTGTCTCGCGAGCGTCGTGGTCGCCCGCTGGGAGGGTGAGTTCGACGACGCCAAGGCCCAGGAAAACTTCGGCACGCTGGAAGCGGCGCGCCGAAGCGGAGCCTGACCGGGACCGCACTTCTGCCCGTTGTCGGCGCGCTCCCCCGGGGTGCCCGACATCATTCGGATCGGGTCCGGTTAGGGGGAATCCGCATCGCCTTTCTCCTCGTCAGCCCCGCGGGTGGTTGTCACTCCTAGTGTAGTGTCCCTCAAATAAGTGCCATTATTTTAGACCGGCGAGTGAACGGGCCCGAGTACTCGGCAGAGTGCAGCCCGGTCGGATCTGTTCGAGGCGCTGGCGACATCGTTCGACCTTGGCGAGGATGCGTTCGACGCTCGCGGTCCAAGTGTAGGGCACCGGCTCATCGTTCCACGCCGCGAGGAACTCATCGATGGCACGCTGGAGTTCTTCGACACTGCGGAAGGCCCCGCGCCGGACGGCCTTTTGTTCGAGTTCGGCAAACCAGCGTTCGATGAGATTGAGCCAGCTAGAGCTGGTCGGGATAAAGTGGAGCGCGAAGCGAGGTCGCTGGCGCAACCACGCGCGGACCCGCGCGTGGCCATGGATGGCATAGTTGTCGAGGATCAGGTGCAGACTGCGCGGAGGAGGAAACTCACTGTCGAGCCGACGCAGGAAGCGCAGGAACTCTTGATGGCGATGACGCGGGTAATGCTCGGCGACCACTCGGCCCTTGCCGACATGGAGCGCGGCAAACAGGCAGGTCGTGCCGTGTCGTTGATACTCGTGGGTGAAGGTCCCGCAGCGGCCGCGCTTCAGGGGCAAGCCGGGCTGCGAACGGTCCAGCGCCTGAATCTGACTCTTCTCATCCACACACAGTACCACGGCATCCTTCGGGGGCTGCAAATAGACGCCGACCACGTCGGTGAGCTTCTCCACAAACTGCGGATCCCGCGACAGCTTGAAGCTCTTCGTTAAGTGCGGCTTGAGCTGATGATCCTGCCAGGCCCGGTGGATCGTGTTCTTGCTGACGCCAACCTCCTGGCCCAACGAACGCGTGCTCCAGTGGGTCGCTCCAGCGGGCTTCGTCTGCAGGGTGCGCTCGATCCAACCCGAAACTGTTGTCGCACCAAAAGTCGGTTGCCGACCGCGTCCGGCTGCGACTTGCCAAATCCCCTCGATGCCTTCGTCGCGCACGCGCTGCCGCCACAGCGCCACCGTCCGCGGATGAATCTTCAGATCGGCCGCGATCTGCTTGTCGCTGCTTCCGGCGCAAGCTTGGCGAACGATCTTCGCTCTGAGCACCACCTGCTGCGGCGTCGCTCCAGCTCGAATCCAGCGTTCCAATTGCGCGGTTTGCTCAACCGCTAACTCCACAGATGCACTTCGACGGGGCATCCTCCCTCCTGGCCCACTCGGCCGATAATGGCACCTATTTGAGGGACACTACACTAGGTGTGCCGAGTTGAAGGCTAAACGTGCGATTCGGGCTCGCATATCGGCAGCCGACATAGGCCAACCATAATTCGGTCATTGGTTACGCTGGTGGGCAGACCAGTGATGGATTGCCACCTATGTTCATATGCTGCCTTCGAGTACCTCCCGACGCGCTATTTCAGTTCTCGG
>CAIMTB010000638.1 GCA_903844265.1 uncultured Verrucomicrobiota bacterium | reverse complement strand
GGTCCAGGCCCAGACAGCCCCTCCAACCCCGAACATCACCGAGGACAAACCCGTGCGCCGCCGCCGCCGATCGGAAGGAGGCCCCCGTGAATAACCGAACCCGACTCCTCGCCTTCGCCGCCCTCGGAGTCGCCGGCCTGTTCGTCGCCGGCTTCGCCCTCCGCGCCGTGGTGGTCACACCGCTTCGCACGCTCGACGATCAGATCGTCCAACTCCGGCTGAAACTCCGTTCCCTGAGCAACGAACGCACCTCCTACCTCACCGCGGACCAGCAGGTGCGCGCCACCGCCACCACCTTGTTCGGCATGAAACCCGAGGAGGCGGAAGCCCAACTCGGATCCGTCCTCACGTCGCAACTGCTCCTCGCAGGCCTCCGCGAAAACGACTTCAGCCGCGTCCCCGCCGGACGCCGCTCACTCCCGGGGGCCCACGAGATCGGCTGGACCGTCCAGGGTGAAGGCCCTCCCAACCAGGTCCTCGATCTGCTCTACCTGCTTCAGGCCGATCCGCACCTGCACTCCATCGAAAGTCTCGCGCTCTCACCCGCCAACGACCGCAACCGCATCCGGGTGCGCTTCCGCTACCTCACTCTCACCCTCAACCCCTCCCCAGAGGTGAAGGCCGTCACACGAGCAACCCCCAGCATCGATGCCCCAGCCCGCCGACGCTACGACTCGATCCTTCGCCGCGACCTCCTCCGCCCGTTCGAACCCGAGGCCACCCCACCCTCCACAACCCCGTCGACGACACCCGGCGTCCCCGCCGATGTCGAAGCCCAATCCCTCAAGGTCGTCTCGCTGTCCTCGTGGGGAACCCAGCCCGAAATTCACGTCCTCGATTCCCGCAACCAGCAGACGCGCGTCCTTCATCCCGCCGAAAAACTCCTCGAGGCTGAAATCACCACCGTCGACTACCGCCCCCTGCCAGTCCCCGGAAAACCCGGACTGATCTCGCCCAGCCGCGTGATCCTCCGAATCAACGACGAGTATTGGGCCGTCGAAAACGGCCAGACCCTCTCCGAACGACGCCGCCTCGCCCCCGAGGAACTGCCCGCGTCACTCCCGCCCCTTTCACCCCCCCCGCCCACTCCACCTTCGCCATGAGACTCACGACCTGTTTCGCGCTCCTCCTTTTCGCAGCAGCCACCCTCCGCGGACCCGCCGCGGATCCCACCAACACCCCGAGCGCAACTCCACCCGCCACACCCGCGATCGCCCCCGCAGCCACGCCGCCATCCGCCACGGCTGTCGCCACGAATGTCGCGAATCCAACCACCCCAAACCCAACCTCCACCAACGCGCCGAGTACCCTCGCCGCGCCCAACCCGGCGTCGCCCACGCCGATCCGCTTCGATTTCGCAGGAATGCCTTACAACGACGCGCTCCAGCGATTCGCCCAGATGGCCGGCAAACCGCTCATCGCCGACGCCCCCGTCGAAGGCAATCTCACGTTCTCCGATCCCCTGCCCTACTCCTACGTCGATGCGCTCGATACGCTGAACCTGATCCTCGCAACCAAGAGTGTGATGCTGGTCGAGGTCGACCGTTACCTCCGGCTTGTCCCTTTCAAGCAACTCCCCCAGCTGCCCCTCAGGATCCTTCGCGGACTCGAGCAAACGACCGACATCCGCCCCGGCGAGGTCGTGACGGTGGTGCTCGATCTCAAGAACCTTGACGCCGGCGAGATGTCCCAGCCCATCAGCTCGCTCCTCTCCTCCGCTGGCTCCGTGGCCTCACTCTCCCGGGGTCGCGGGCTCATCATCACCGACCGCCTCGCCAACATCCAACGCGTCCGCCAACTCCTCGCGCTGATAGACACCGCCTCGCCCGTCCAGCGCGAACTCAAGACCTACACGCTCCGCAACGCCTCCGGCACGCTCCTCGCCGACATCATCAACCGCACGTTCGGCATCAACACCGCCCCGAAGCGCACGATCTTCAACGACCAGCGGAAATCCTACGAGGTCCTCCCTCCCGACCCCACCGACTACGTCACCGCCATCTTCGCCGAAGCCTCAAGCACTCTCATCCTGTTCGGTCCGTCCGGCCGCATCGAACTCGCCAACCAGCTGATCGAGCGCTTCGAAAACCAGTCCGGCGCGCGCGCCAGCGAGGTCCGGGTCTTCTACCCCCAGCTCGCCCCGGACGAACTTGCGATGATGATCCGGCAGGCCATCCCCGGCGTCGCCGGGCGCAATGAGTTCGGACCCGAAACCTTCACCAAGGCCAAGGTCATCGCCGACCTGACCGGCAACCGCCTCATCGTCACCGCCCCCGCCGTCGGGCAGATGGAGGCCATCTCCGACCTGATCCATCGCCTCGACCCAACCACGCAGGACAGCCCGGGCGGCCCCCCGTCACGAAAACCGGGCGATGCTTCAACGCCCACCTCACCCACCGCGCCCCTGCGCGAAATGCGCCTCATCGAGCTCAAGACCGCCTCCGCCCAAATGCTCGTTCCCATGCTGCGCGAGGCCCTGATCGAACTCGGCCGCAACCAGACCGGACCCAACATCCTCTCCCAGGTCCGCCTCCAACCCTCGCCCAGCGGCAATCGCATCCTCGCCACAGGCACCCCCGATTCACTCAACGAGGTGACCAAGCTGATCGAGAAACTCGACACGGTCACCGACCGCCCCGAAGCGACCCGGGTCTTCAAACTCAAGAACAGCTCCGCCTCCCGCATGGCAGGCATGATCTCAAGCGCGTTCCCGAACCCCGACGGACGCCGTCGCGGCATCGCCGTCGCCGCGGAGGAACGCAGCAATTGCCTGGTCGTCGCCGCCACCGCCGCCCAGATCAAACTCGTCGAGGAAATCATCAACAAACTCGAGGAAGCCG
>CAIMTB010000637.1 GCA_903844265.1 uncultured Verrucomicrobiota bacterium | reverse complement strand
GTGCTTGCGACGCGGGCGCTCGATGTGAACGAGGTGGTGGTGAATCTTCTGAGGATGCTGAACCGGCTGATCGGCGAGGAAATCCGCCTATGTTTCGAAAAGGGGAGCAGCCTTCCGGCCATTGAGGCGGATGTGGGAATGTTGGAACAGGTCCTCATGAACCTGGTCGTGAATGCCCGCGATGCGATGCCGAAGGGAGGGTTGATCACCCTCCGGACGGCTTTGGTCCAGGTCGAGGCGTCGTGGGCTTCGGGTCATCCGGACCGGAGAGTGGGGAGCTTTGTGTGTCTTACCGTGACGGACGAGGGATTTGGGATGGACCCGGAGGTTTTGAAGCGCATTTTCGAGCCGTTCTTCACCACCAAGGATGCGGGGAAGGGGACGGGCCTGGGACTGGCGACGGTCCATGGCATTGTGGCGCAGCACCGGGGTTGGGTGGAGGTGGAGAGTGCCTCAGGTCGTGGTTCGACGTTTCGGGTCTATCTGCCGGCGCTGTCGATGGCTGCGAGGGAGGCGGAATGGACGGATGAAGTGAAGGCGGTGCATCGTGGGAGCGAGACCGTGCTGTTCGTCGAGGACGATGCGGGGGTTCGGAGGCAGGGGGGGAAATCGTTGCGTGCGTTGGGTTATCAGGTGTACGAGGCGTGCGATGGGCAGGAGGCGATGAGGCTTTGGAAGGCCCATGGTGACAAGGTGGACCTGCTGTTGACGGACATGGTGATGCCCGAGGGAATGTCGGGATTGGAGCTGGCCGAGAAATTGCAGGGTCTTCGGCCGGGTCTTCGGGTGATCATCGCGAGTGGATACAGCGCGGAGGTGGTGGAGGCCGGAATCCCGCGGAGGGAGGGGCTCACGTATCTTTCGAAGCCATTTCCGATGAAGGCCTTGGCGCGGGCGGTGCGGGAATCTCTGGATCGAAAGGCGTAGGAGTCCGGGTTGCGGCGAACGGGATTGGCCAGGGTCGATGAAGATCACGGGCATGAAGGAGCGGGGCGGGAAGGTTTGGGCGCCACGTCGTGGCGGTTCCCCGGTGGGCGAGCTTGGGTTTTGGCGGGCGGCGGCGCGTGGGGCGATAGAGGTTGGGGGCACTCCGTGTTTTGTTTTCGCGGCGGATCCGCTGGTGGAGCAGGTGGGGCGTTTGGAGGAGGCGTTTGCCGGTTTGCCGGTGAGGCACTGGTGGTCGTTCAAGACCCTGCCGCTGCGGGCGGTCGTGGAGTGGTGGAAGCGGCAGGGACGTCCGGTGGAGGTCGTTTCAGAGGCCGAGCTGAAGGCGGTTCTCGAGCTTGGCTTTGAGCCTGGCTCCATTCTGGTGAACGGACCGGCGAAGCACGCATGGCTTGGGGGCTATGCGGTGGAGGGGTTGCGGGTGAATTTTGATTCCGTGGCGGAGATCCGGGTGCTGGGGCGGGTCGCGAAGAAGAGGCGGTGGCGCGTGGGTGCCCGGTTGAGCATGGCGACCGAGGAAAACTTCGAGTTTCCTGGGGTTCGCGCGCAGTTCGGGTTGTTGGCGGGTGAGGTGTCGGAGGCGGCTGTCCAGATGCGGAAGTTCGGGCTTGAGGCGGAGGTCGTGCATTTCCATCTGCGCACGAACGTGGGTGAGGCGCGGTATTACCGGGATGCGATGGCCTGTGCGATGGCCCTCGCGGAGGGGGTGGGATGGAGCGTGTCGATCCTGGACATCGGCGGTGGATTTCCGCCGGGCCGGATTTGTACGCGCGGGGGTTTGCCGTTGGACGCTGGGTTTTCGCTGGCTTCGATGCGCGGGGTGGTTGCGGAGGCGCTTGCCCGATACGGGCTGCGGGAATTATGGATGGAGAATGGGCGTTGGTTGACGGCGCCGGGGGCGGTCCTTGCCATCAAGGTGCTCGACATCAAGGACGATCCCGCGCGTGGGGCGAGGACTTTGATCTGCGATGGGGGACGGACGCTTCAGGCGATGGTGGCCACGTGGGAGAAGCACGCGATCACGCCATTGGTCGATCGGCGGGGGCGACGGGTGGCGACGCTGGTGCATGGCCCGACGTGCATGGCGTTTGACAACCTGGGTTTGCACGACCTGCCGGTGGGTGTGAAGGAGGGGGATGTGTTGTTGTGGTGGGATGCGGGGGCGTATCAGCTCAGTTGGGAGACGCGGTTTTCGCACGGGCTCGCGGCGGTGGCGTGGGTGGAGGGCGGGAGGGTGACGGTTGTCCGTCATCCTGGGGCGTGACCCTTTGGAGCAGGGCCTGGGGCGCGGGCGGATGCTGGGTGGGGATTCCGGTGGTATCCGGGCTGCAGGGGATCTCGACCGTGAACGTCGTTCCTTCGCCTTCGCGGCTGGTGAAGGAGACCGTGCCTCCGTGGATCTCGACGCAGCGGCGCACGATCACGAGGCCGAGGCCGGTTCCGACGACCACCCCGACGTTGCTGCCTCGTTGGAAGGCGCTGAAGAGGCGGCCTCGGTCGATGTCGGGGATGCCGCAGCCCCGGTCCCGGATCACGAGTGTAAGCTTTTGGAGCTGGAGGAGGATTTCCAGTTCGACGCGGGCGCCGGGAGGCGAGTATTTGACGGCGTTGCTCAGCAGGTTGGTGAGGATGTGACCGAGGAGATATTCGTCGGCGATGGGCTGGTCGATTTCGTCGCGGATGAGGAGGTCGATGGGGCAGCGGTGGCGGGTCGAGATGCCGATTTCGTCGACGAGGCGTTTGCAGAAGGAGGTGATATCGATGGGGGCGGGGTGGAACTCGACCCGGTCGGCGTCGAAGCGGCCGAGGAGGAGCACCTCGTTCATCATGTGGGCCATGCGATGCACGGCGGAGGCGATGGCGGTGAACTGGATGGCGCGTTGTTCAGCGGAAAGGCGGGCGTGATAGCGCTCGAGGATTTCTGTGGATGACAGGATGACGCCGAGGGGGGTTCGGAATTCGTGGGAGACGAGAGACACGAAGCTGGTCTTGAGGCGGCTGAGTTCGCGTTCGCGCTGGAGTGCGTTGACGAGTTCGACCTCGGCGCGTTTGCGCTCCGAGATGTCGAGGGCGGAGATGACGACGTAGGGGCGGCCGCCGATCTCGATGGAGTCGCCGGATGCGACGACGGTGATGAGTCGTCCGTCGCTGCGGCGCACGACCAGTTCCTCGTTTCGGAAGCCGCCGGTTTCGCGGATCTGGCGCTCGAGGCTGATGGGGCGATCGGGATCCGGCCGGAGCTCGATTTCCATGGGGGTGCGATTGAGGACATCCTCGCGGCGGTAGCCGTAGGTGCGGGTGAATCCTTCGTTCACGTCGAGGTAGCTACGGTCGTCGAGGGAGAGGATGCTGAGACTGCCGGCGCTGCTCTGGAATCCCTTGGAGAACCGCTCCTCGGATTCGCGCAATCGGAGTTGGCTGGTGAGCACCTCGTCCATCGCCTGGCGGCGATCCATGGCGATCGCCACCTGTTCCGCGACGAACTCGAGAAGGGCTTTCTCCTCCTGGCCGAACGCGTCGGGGTTTTGGTATTCCTGGATTGCGAGGACGCCGAAGGTCCGGCCGCGGGTGCTGAGGGGGACTCCGAGCCAGAGAGCGGCGGGGGTTCCGTGGGGTTTGCAGGTGCCGCTGCGGATCAGTTCGTTGGTGGTCTCGGCGTTGGTGAGGAGGGATTTCCC
>CAIMTB010000636.1 GCA_903844265.1 uncultured Verrucomicrobiota bacterium | reverse complement strand
TGGATGTGCTTCGGCCCGCTCGCGTCGGCCGTGATGAACGGGAGGTTCATCTCGTACTGCTGCGAGGAACTCAGCGATATCTTCGCCTTCTCCGCCTCCTCCTTGATGCGCTGCAATGCATCCGGCTGACGGCGCAGATCGATGGACGTGTCACGCTTGAACTCGTCGAGAACCCAGTCGATCAACCGGTTGTCCCAATCGTCCCCACCCAGGTGGGTGTCGCCGTTGGTGGCCTTGACCTCGAACACACCGTCGCCAATCTCAAGCACCGAAATGTCGAAGGTGCCACCGCCGAGATCGTACACCGCGATGAGCTCGTCCTTCTTCTTGTCCAGACCGTAGGCCAGCGAGGCGGCAGTCGGTTCGTTGATGATGCGCAGAACCTCAAGGCCCGCGATGCGACCCGCATCCTTCGTCGCCTGACGCTGGGAGTCGTTGAAATAGGCGGGGACCGTGACCACCGCCTGCGTGATGGTCTCGCCAAGGCGCATCTCCGCGTCGGCCTTCAACTTGGCCAGAATCATTGCCGAAATCTCAGGGGGACTGAAGCGCTTCACCTCGCCGCCCATCTCGACTTCAACGTGCGCGTCCCCATTGGCCGCCTCGACGACCTTGTAAGGCACCCGCTTGATCTCCTCCTGGACCTCGGAAAACTTCCGCCCCATGAACCGCTTGATCGAGTAGACCGTGTTGCGCGGATTCGTGATCGCCTGGCGCTTGGCGGCCTCGCCCACAATGCGCTCCCCCGTTTTTGAAAACGCAACCACGGAGGGCGTGGTTCTCCGACCCTCCGAATTCTCCAGAACCATCGGCTCGCGCGCTTCCATGACCGCCATGCACGAGTTTGTTGTCCCGAGGTCTATGCCAAGAACTTTCGCCATAAGCACCACATCCCTAGCGATCTTCGTGCCATCCCCCATGAATCACTCCATCACACACGCATGGAACATGTTAGAACTACGCGACAAAATCGACGATCCGAGCCATGAACATCGCCCATGCCTAATTGGCACACCCACGTGAGCCAAATCGGCGCCCATCAGGTGGACCGCCCGGCTTGTACAGGGTCCCGGAGGTGCGCGCTGAGTCGGCACCGACGGAGTGGCGACATCCACGAAGGACAGGCGATTCGCGGGTTGACTTGCGGTCGTCGTGCCGGAACCCGAAAGCAGCTGAAAAGGCTTTGACCTCAACGGATTGTAGCCTTACACCGTGCTCCGGCCATTTGTCGTGGCTCAGCCCCGATGGAATTTGCCACTGTTACCCTGCTGGCTCAGAGCAGCCTGATCGACAACTACCACCGCGCGACCCTCGAGGGTAAGCTCGTCATTGGGGTCTTGGTCATTTTCTCGATGTTCGCGTGGTCGGTCATGACTTCCAAGGCGCTCCAAATGCGCCGGGCGCGGAAGCTGAATGCTCTCTTCCGCGAGGATTACCGCCGCCAGAAGAGCGTCACCGACATCCACGAACGATGCGTCAAGGTCGACGGGTGTCCCCTGTTTTCAGTCTACGAGGAAGGCTGCAGGGAACTGATGCAGCACCTCCGCACGTCCCCGCCTCCAAATCCTGGACGAGACCTCAGCCTGAAGGCCATGGAACTGGTCAAGGGCGTGCTGGAGCGTTGCGTCGCGGGGGAGGCTCTTCGCCTGGAGGCTGGGCTCATCCTGCTCGCGATCGCCGTCAGCGGCGCCCCGTTTCTGGGCCTCCTGGGCACCGTCTGGGGCGTCATGGATGCCTTCGGCGGGGTGGCCGCGGGAGCCGCCGGTTCCGCCACGCTGCAAATGATGGCCCCAGGCGTCGCCGGCGCCCTCATCACAACCGTGGCAGGTCTGATGGTAGCCATTCCTTCAATGTTCGGTTATAACTGGCTGGTTCATAATCTCCGCGTGCTGACGGTCGAGATGGACAATTTCGCCCAGGAACTGGCGGCAAGGATGGAAGTCGAATTCCTCGAGGAACACGCAGGTCGGGGACGTCAGGGAAGCTAGGCGACCCTCCGAAACAGGCACTTCAACACAGGTTCTTCACCTCACGCGACCCACACTCCGATGCGGCGATTCTCACAGAAGAACGCGCTGGTGACTTTGGCGGACATCAACGTCACGCCCCTGCTGGACCTTGCGTTCGTTCTGCTGATCATCTTCGTCATCACGACGCCCCTCCTCGAGCAGAGCGTCCAGATCGACCTGCCAAAGGGTGGCAAGACCGAGACCCAACCGCTCAGCAGGCGCGACATCAAGACCGTTGAAATCGATCGCGAGGGCAAGATGCTGTTCGAAGGGCGCCCCGTCAGTCTGGACCAGATCGAGCAGGCCCTCGTGGCCGAATTCCGACGCAACCCAAAGTTGGTGGTCAACGTCCGAGGCGACCGCCGGGCGACATGGGAACCGATCGCTCTCATCTTTGACCGCTGCCAGCGGAACGGCATCCACCGCATCTACGCGCGGATGTTCCCCGAACGATGAGCACCGGACTTCAAGCCCGCTGCCTCGCGAGTTCCGCCCTGGCCCACGGACTCCTCGTCGGGGTCCTCCTCCTCGCGCCCGGGTTCCGCCCCCAACACGCGGACATGCTTGGCGCGGGCCCTCCCCTCGAGATGATGTCGGGTGGAGAAATCGACGCCGCCCTCGCGCCAGGCCCTGCCCCGCTGGCACACCTTGAATCGACGCCGGCCACCGAACTGCGCGAACCGCAGGTCCGCCAGCCTGAAGTGCGCCAACCCAAGCCGCTGACCCCGCCTGTTCCCAAGCCTCCGCAGGTTCCCCCTCCGGACCACCCCGAGAAAGCGGACAAACCGGAACGGCCCGTGCCCAGGACACCGTCCGAAATCAAGTTCGACCTCCCCAAGAGCGAGGGGACCGGCTTCGAGCTGCCCAGTTCCCGTTCGAGCACGAAAGACCCAAAGAAGAAGAACCCCGACTCGCGCTTCGATTTCAGCAAGGCGAGAACCGTCAAGCTGGCCGACGTCAGCCGCAAACCGGACCCCGAGGCCGCCGAACGCGAGGCTGCCGCCGCCGCGGCTGCCGAAAATCGCGCACGACTCCACAACCTCGCTCGATCCCTCGACAGCGCCACCGGAAATCTCGAACGCTCCGGGGGCAAGGGCACCCTCCAGGTCCGCATCTCATCCGGAACCGAAGGCGGAACCGGGGGTGGCGGTGGCGGTGGCGGCGCAGGAAAAGGCGGCGGGGGTGGATCCGCGTACGGCTGGCAAATCCGAAACGCCTTCGACAACGCCTGGGTCGCACCGACTGGCATCGCGGATGACCTGGCGACCACCGATGTCGAGGTGGTCATCCGGAAAGACGGAAAAATCCTGAGCTCCCGCATCGTCAAGCGCTCCGGTATCGCCGCCCTGGATCGCTCCGTGCAAGACGCCATCAACCGGATCGGCCAGGTCCCAGCCTTCGAGACCGGCGCGACGGACGACCAGCGAAGCTACACCATCGGTTTCAACATGCGCGGAAAACGAACGTTCTGATGACTGCGATGATTTCCACAATGCCGGCGCCCGCGCGGACTTCCCGACGACGGGTTCTCGGAATCCTCCTCCTCACCGCCACGATCTGGCTTCCACGGCCTTCACTCCAGTCCGCGGAATCCTCCGGCCGGTTTGACCTCAACCGCTATCCCACCTCGACCGAACCGTTCCCGCTGGCGATCACCGGGTTCTCAGGGGAAGTGCTCTCAACGCTTCGCTTCGACCTCGAGGTCGCCGGCTGCAAAGCAGTCTCCGAGACCGAAGCCCAGCTGATCCTTGCGGGCAGCAACGCGGGTCAAGTCGAGGGCCGTCTGATGGACCGCAACAAGTCCATCGTGTTCTCCAAGGCTTACAACGGCGGCGCACCGCGCCAGCAGGCCCACGCGCTGGCCGATGACGTCGTCAAGGCGCTCGGGGGCCGTGGTGTTGCCCAGACCCAGATTGCCTTCAAGGGCGAAATCACCCAGGGCAAGAGCGAGGTCTACGTCGCGGACTACGACGGCCACAACGCCCAGAAGGCGACCAGCGATGGTTCGATTGTGGCCGCTCCCACCTGGGTTCCAGGCAAGCGGGCGCTCGTCTATACCTCCTACCGCCTGGGCAACCCGGACATTTTCTTCCACGACCTGTCGGGCAGTCGGCGTCCCCTTTCGCGTCAGGCCGGGCTCAACACGGCCGGCGCGGTGTCGCCGGACGGCCAGACGCTTGCAATGATCCTGAGCAAGGACGGCAGTCCCAACGTGTACACCATGCGCATGGACGGATCCGGGCTGAAGCGGCTCACCGACAATCGTCAGGGGGACTCGTCGCCCTGCTGGTCCCCGGACGGACAAACCATCTGCTTTTCCTCACGCTCCGGCGGCCCCTCGTCACTCTACACCATCTCCGCAAGCGGAGGTCAGCCACGCCATCTCCGGCTTGTCGGCGTGTCGAACGGGACCGAGCCCGACTGGTCTCCGGACGGCAAGATGATCGTGTTCACCACACAAAGCGGCGGGCGATTCGAGGTGTGCGTGGTGCCCGCTGCCGGCGGTGAAGTGAACCGCCTTGTCCCGGGTGAAGATCCGGTCTGGGCACCCAACTCCAGGACGGTTGTTTGCGCCCGACGCATCGGCGAAGGGAATCGAGTCCTGTCTCTGCTTGACGTGCCCACTCGGCAAACCAAGGATTTGCCCCGGATTTCGGGAAGCTGTTCACAGCCCACCTGGGCGCGGTAATCGCCCCGTCCCCCACCAACTGAAAATGAAAAGTTCATTCCTCGCCAGGCTGCTGGTCCTCGCGGCCGCGCTGGCGATCTCCGTCACCCCCGGCTGCAGTCGCAAGGCCGGCACGCCGATCACCCCCCTCCCCTCCGCACGCGCGGGTGGACCCAACATTGACAACCCGAAACCCGTCGGGCCCGGCAACCTCGCAGGCGGCAATACGCCCGGCGGCAACACAGACCGCTCGGGCCGTCTGCCCGCGGACAACGG
>CAIMTB010000635.1 GCA_903844265.1 uncultured Verrucomicrobiota bacterium | reverse complement strand
CCGCCACTTCCTCCTCTCCCTAGACGGACTTTCGCGACTCCACCTTATGTTTCGCCATTTTCGAGGATCCTGCTGTGAGCAGCCTCCTGAGCTCCTGAGATAGGGAGACCGGTTTCCATGGATTTGCTTGGTTTGTCTGGGCGCCGGTCGTGCGGAAGGCGCGAACCCAAACCTGTCCCCTTCTTCGAGCGAACCGAGGGGAACTACGAGTTTCCGTCCACTCAAGTCCGTCTCCGTCCTTCCTCAAGGCATCACGGCCCGCAGAAACTGGTACTGCGTTGAAATCGGAATCGGGATGCTTGTCATCGTCCCCACAGTTCCCGCTGGCAGATTTGTGTAGATCGTCCAATGAACAAGATCCCTTGAGGTTTGTATCTGGAGCGGTGAGGGGGAACACCGGTGGATGGAGACTATCCCTCGACCATCTTCACCCTGAGATATTCTCAACTTGGGACCGCCGGAGATAACGTTGGTGGTCGATGAGACAGCGATCTCAGGGTCGAAGCGGGCGTTCAGGCTTCGCACCGCGCCAGCCAGGACCATTTCACAGCCCTCGGTAGGAACCAAGGTGAGGCTTACTTCCGCCGTGTCGGCACTGGCGAGATGCCCAAGACTGAACCGAACCAGTCCGTCCCGTGCCTCCACGCGACCGCGAGGGGATGCCGCAGATACGAACTGCGCGTTCGCGGGAAGACTGTTGGTCACGACGACCTCAGTAGCCTCGCACTCACCTGTTTGATGGAGCCGCATCAAGAATGTTGCGGACTGACCGATGGCCAGCGGACCCTCGGGGGGGATGATTTCCAAGCGAAGGCTGAGAGTGCTGCAGGGGTTGCAGAGTTTCAGCAGCCATGCCACGACGTTCTGGAACAGTTCCTTGCGCTCTTGAATGGAGAGCAACCCTCCCGCGGTTGTGAGTCGGGATCCCTGGGAATAGGTGCGAACGACCTCGGGATTGAGGTCGGCCCCGACATACTCCGGAAATCCCACCAGCAGCGCGGCATCCTCGGCCCCGCCGTAGACCTCGGCTTCGGGCGATGGGACCAAGGATTCCAGGCTGCCGCTGTAGGCGAAGTCCACGATCTGACCAAAACGACCGTTCAGGATGCAATGGGGCTCCACCGAGCGTCGAACAGAGATCAGGCCCGCATTAGCCTGACGAGGACCACCATATGAAGTGTGCGTGAGCCATTCCCAAGTCAAACGCATCACCGAGGACAGATCATTCCGCGCAGATCCCAGCTTCTCACCCATGAAATAAAGTGGAATTCCCGCATCATAGACCCGTTGAAGGATGTCGACGGTGCTGTTTGCCAGGCCTGGTCGCCCCAGATCATCCCAAACCACGAGACGAAACCGGCGCAAGGCTTCAAACGTCAAACCTTCCTGGTCGAACACCCACGGACTAAGCCCCATGTCAAAGATGTAATCCTCCATCACGTCGATCTCGACATCGGGCGCGTTGCGGACAATCGCCACATCGCCGGCCAGGTCGCTGACGACCACACGCACTGGATTGGCTTGGCCCAAGGCTCCCTGGTCGTCCACGGCTGTGGCGGTCAGGATGTAGGTTCCTACGGGTACGGTCTCCCAAGTGAACCGATAGGGCGGCTCCGTCCATCGGGTCAGCCGTGTCGATCCGCTGAAGAGCTCAACCGCCGCCACATGCCCGTCGGAATCGTGAGCCGCAACCTCGATCTGGATGCTCGCGTAGGGTGGAAATGAGGAGCGATCAGCGGGCGACAGGATCGCTACGACAGGGAGTTGGTTCCCGTTGCCATCATCATTCAGAATCGTCCCGATCGCCTCAGGTCTGGCAATCGTGG
>CAIMTB010000634.1 GCA_903844265.1 uncultured Verrucomicrobiota bacterium | reverse complement strand
CTGGCGATCGTGACCTGCCTGACCCTGGGGTTGGGACCGGGGGAGCTGTGGTCCTGGTTCTCGGAGCCCGGCTCGGATTGGAAGCCCTGGTTCGCTGCGCTGTTCGTCACGGTGACGTCCGTGCCCGCGACACTTGTCTGGGCCGCGTTGATCCTGCGTTTCATGGGGACGGTGCGGGAAGGCGTCATCAGCCGATGGAGTCCCGCCTACATTCGTGTGTGGCTCAAGACAGGCATGGTTGACCAGGCCAACGAATGGCTCTCGGGAACCTTGTTTTGGCCGGTGTGGTTGCGCTGGGCGGGGATGCGCATCGGCAAGGGCTGCGAGGTCAGCACCCTGCTCGATTCAGTGCCTGAACTCATCGAGATGGGGGACATGACCTTCCTTGCGGATGGCATCTATCTGGGCGGGCCGCGCATCCAGGCGGGTGTGGTGACGCTCGGGAGGACGGTGTTGGGGCCCGATTCATTCCTGGGCAACCACGCCGTCGTCGCGGGGGGGCAACGTCTCCCTGGCGACATCCTGTTGGGTGTCTGCACGGTGGGGGATGATCGACGCGTCACGTCGGGGAGCTCCTGGTTTGGTCATCCGCCCTTCGAGCTGCCGCGACGTGAAGTGGTGGAGATGGATCGCAGCCTGACCCACGATCCCTCGCCGGTCCGTTATTGGAATCGCGTGTTCTGGGAACTCCTGAGGTTCGCTCTTCCGCTGGTGCCGTTGCTGGTTCTTGTCTTCGCGACCCGAGTCCTGATGAGTGCCGCCGGGGGCGCGTCGACCGCGGTTTTCATCGCGTTCGCCGTGCCTGCCTCGACCCTCGGGGCCGCGACTTTTCTTGCGGGGATTCTCGTGGCGCTGAAATGGATGCTGCTCGGGCGCGTCCGTCCAGGGCAGCACCCGTTGTGGTCCTGCTGGTGCAGTCGATGGGATTTTCTCTACGTCGCCTGGAGTCAGCACGGGCGGCCGGTGTTGGAACCGCTCGAGGGCACGCTGTGGCTCAATTTTTTCCTGCGCGCGATGGGGATGAAGATTGGCCGTCGCGTGGTGCTTGGCCCCGGGTTCTCGCAGGTCGTCGACCCCGACATGATCACGCTCGAGGATGACGCCACGGTGAACGCGATCTTCCAGGCGCACACATTCGAGGATCGTGTCCTGAAGATCGACCACGTGCATGTTCGGCGCGGGGCGACGCTGGGGGATGCGACCGTGCCGCTGTACGGCGCGGATATTGGGGAGGGCACGTGGGTCGGGGCGCACAGCGTGATCATGAAGGCGGAGCGATTGTTGCCTGGGCTCGACTACGCGGGCGCTCCGTGCCGCGCGGGGGCACCGCATCGGCGCGGCTTCATCCCGAATGAATCGAGGGTGCCGGTCCCCTGATGGCTCAAGGTCGGCGAATCCAAGGAATCGTTTGGCCAAACGGGGTGACGGGCCTACTGTCCGCCGCGGCCGATCCTGACCGTGCAACCCTGCATGGACGCCATTGTCACAACCCCCGAGCCTTTCAGCGGCGCCGACCTGGCGGCGGATGTGTCGCCGCTTGGCCATGCGCTGGGTTCGCCGGCGGGCTTGGCGTCATTTTGCGATCTCGCGGACCTCGTGGGGTCGCCACGTCCCGACTCGATTTCCGCGCTTCGCGATTTCGTGGGGCGCTTTCACGAACGGCTGCTGAAGCCGGTCGAGTTGCCTGCGATTCGGGATGCCTATTTCCATGTGGAACGTGGCGAAGTCCGTGGGTTGATTGCGTTGGATTGCGGATTGGCGAAGAGGTACGGGCACTCCGCGTTTTCCGAGGCCAGCCGTCATGTGGGGCGGATCCAGTTGCGACGGCTTCGGCCGATGCGTGACCGCACCGTGCAGCGTTATCTTGCGGCAGTGGAGGCGGGGGAGGCGACCGGTTGGCACGTGGTCGTCTACGCGCTTCTGCTGGGGGCCTTTTCGATGCCGCTGCGACAGGGACTGGTCCATTACGCGATCCGCACGGAGTTGAGCCTTCTCGAATCCGCTGCGTGCGGGATGCGTGTCAGCGCGCGCGAGATGGAGGCTCTGAGTGAGGAGTGCCTTCCGCCGATCGAAAGTGCCGTGGCAGGAACGCTGCCGGCGTTTTCTCCAATCCTTGCCTGAGGAGTGGCCGCAAAGGACGGCGCGCAGCCGAGTTCGCGCCCTACCGTTCCCAACGCGTGTCCAAGTCTTGGAAACCTTCCCTACCCCGAATCACTGTTCCCCGTATCGACCCTGACTGCGGGTCTTGCAATGATCGCTTCCGATGAATGTCACCGTCCGCGGTCGTGGCCGCGCCCATCGCACCGTCACGTTCGACGCCGCCCGGAACGAGGTGCGCCTGATCGAACAACGCCTGCTTCCGCATGAGTTCAAGATCATCGGGACGCGCGATTATCCTGAAACGGCCGCCGCCATCCGCGACATGATCGTGCGAGGCGCCGGTGCGATCGGCGCGACGGCGGCCTACGGTTTTGCGCAGGGAGTCCGGGCCTTTCGAGGTCGCGGAATGGCAGCCTTCGAGCGTCGCGCGGATCTCGTGTTCCGCACCCTCGCCGAGGCGCGGCCCACAGCGGTCGACCCGGTGAACGCGATGCTCGGAATTCGTGCCGTGATGAAGAAGGGCGCCACCGTCACCGAGCAACAGGACCTGGCGCTTGGTGCCGCCGAGGCCTTCGCGGAAGAGGACGTCCGGCACTGCCGGGAGATCGGCGAGCACGGCCTCGAGTTGATCCGCGATGGCATGCGGATCCTCACGCATTGCAACGCGGGTTGGCTGGCGTTCGTGGATATCGGTTCCGCGACCGCGCCGATGTATGCCGCGCATGCCGCGGGGCGAAAGTTCCACGTGTTCACGGACGAAACCCGTCCGCGGTCCCAGGGCGCATCGCTCACGGCGTGGGAACTCTCGCAACAGGGCATCCCGCACCATGTCATCGCCGACAACGCCGCCGGGCACCTCATGCAGCGCGGCGAAATCGACCTCGTCATCGTCGGCGCGGACCGTGTCCTCGGCCGGACCGGAGAAGTCGCGAACAAGATCGGCACCTACACCAAGGCCGTCCTCGCCCATCGGCACGTGATCCCGTTCTACGTCGCGATCCCGCTGTCCACACTCGACTGGAATCTCGCGGGAGGTGCCGACATTCCGATCGAGGAACGTGCGCCCGAGGAAGTGCTGGGAGCGTGGGGGGTCACGCGGTCCGGCAAGCGCGAATGGGTACGAATCGCGGATCCCGCGAGCACTGCGCGGAACCCGGGCTTCGACGTCACCCCCGCCGAGTTGATCACCGGCATCATCACGCCCCTTGGGATTTTCAAGCCTCGTGAATTGGCCCGGCGTCGAAAGCACCTGGAAGCCGCCGTGGCGAAAGGCTGATCCCTCTGCCGCGCCGGAGGCCCGGGATCCACGGATCAGTCGAGGTGGAACACTTCCCGCAGCGGGGCTGAGCGCGGGCTGCTGTCGGCGTTCGAGGGCATCAGATCGCGCATGTGGGCCCACCAACGCCGGCATACGTCGGTCTCCGCGATCGCCGCCCAACGCTCTTCGCTTTCGATTTCCACGTAGCCGAACAGCTCGTTGGTGGTCGCATCGAGGAAGATCGAATAGTTCCGGGCCCCGTGGGCGCGGAGCGTGTCCTCGAGTTCGCGCCAGATCGGGCGATGACGCTGCTCGTATTCTGCTTGGGCGTCCGGGTTCACCCACATTCTGAAGGCCTTTCGGGTCATCGGGCGATCTTCAGGCCAGGAGCGGACGCCCGCAATGGCGCTGAGGGGGCGACCGGCCGCTCGGGGATCGCTAAATTGAGATGGAATTGAGTTGGAATGGAGTCGGCTTCTTGACTCCACCACCGGCTGTGTGGTACCCCCATCGGAGCCCACAATAGGCTGTGGTAAGTGGGTGTCTCGGTGGGTGCCTTTGTGGACGCCCGTTGATTGGGTGTTGATTGGGAAATATGCGCTGTCCGAAGTGCGGTGGGCCTGATGATAAAGTGATCGACTCCCGTGCGTCGCGCGAGGGGCGGGCGATCCGTCGTCGTCGTGTCTGCCTTTCCTGCGAGCACCGCTACACGACCTACGAGCAGATCGAGAGATGCGAGCTTGTGGTGGTGAAGCGTGATGGGCGGCGCGAAATCTTTTCGCCGGAAAAGCTTCTGACCGGGCTGCAGAAGGCGTGCGAGAAGAGACCGGTCAGTCCAGACGTCATCAGCGATGCATCCGAGCGCATCGCCGAGGAACTTGCTCTTGCCTTCGACCGCGAGGTTCCCGCCCACGCGATCGGGGAGCGCATCATGGACATTCTCCGTACCATCGACAAAGTCGCGTACATCCGGTACGCGAGCGTCTATCGCCGGTTTGAGGAGGCCGTCGATTTCGTGGAGGTCGCCACCAAACTCGAACAGCAGCGCCATGATTCAGCTACGCTCCGACTGCCTGGTATTTGAGGTGACCGGCGGGGATAAAATCCCCTGCTCGGTGGAGAAGCTCACCATTGAGGTGCTGGCCGATTCAGTCGCGAGTCTCGATCCCAATGTGGTCCACGAGGCGGCCTCGGCGGTGCTGCACTACTTCCGCGATGACCTCGGGCGCGAGACGGTGACGATCGATGAATTCACGGCCGCGCTGGAACACGTCCTCCGCGGGTTTGGGTTTCAGGTCCATGGAAGTTCCACCCATCCCATCGATCTTCCCGGGCGTGTGGCCGAGTCCGACCTCGCGACCCTGGCGGGCAGGCTCGGGGGTAGCCTTGAACTGGGGTTCTTCCCGGGGCTGCGGACCGAACTGCGATCGCTGCTGGCTGGAACCCCGCAGATTGTTCGATTCAGTGGATTGCGGCCATGCGCGCTCCGGCTTGCGGGGACGAGTCGTTGGTGTCCGAAGAGCATCAGGATCAGCGACGAGATTGTCCGTTTTCTCCGTGATTGCTGGGGTGCCGAGCCTCCCAGGACCGAGTGTTCCCTCATGGTCCGCTGATCCAGGAAACGCCTCATGACCCTCTTCGAGAAGATCGCCAGCCGCCAGATTCCCGCGGACATCGTGTACGAGGACGACCTCGTGATCGCATTCCGTGACGTCGGGCCGCAGGCGCCGACGCATGTTCTTGTTGTCCCGAAGCGGGCGATTCCGAGGATTGGCGAAGCGGCTCCGTCGGACCACGCGGTGCTTGGCCACCTGCTGATCAAGGCGGCCGAGGTCGCGCGCAAACTGGGCATTGATCAGACCGGGTACCGGCTGGTCATCAACAACGGTCCCGACGGTGGCGAGAGTGTTCCTCACCTGCATGTCCATCTTCTGGGCGGTCGTAGGATGGACTGGCCGCCGGGTTGAGGGGTTGGCCGGCGGTGTGGCGCGCGTTCTTCTGCTTGCACCCAAGATCTGTTGGCCCTGGATGCCTGGGGCCGGGAACCGTGGCAGCGGGCTAGAATTGGTTCTTCAGTGGGCTGGCCGCGCGAGCGGGGACCCAATAGGTATCGTGGGCCGGTGGTTCCAGAAACGAGCGGCCGCGCAGCCGCAGCCAGAGGCCGAGTGGCACGATCGCGAGGCAGAATGCGATTCCCAACAACACTGCCAGCAGGTAGCCGCCCACCCAGCGCTGACCGCGGGTGACAAGACGATGCCAGCCGCTGAAGTAATCCGGGCAGAGCATGCCCGCGATCAGGGCGCAGGGCATCGCCGCAAGCACCCACTGGGGCCGCCAAGGCAGCCAACCCATGCGGGTGGACAGATAGGCGAGTGCCACGGGCAGCATCAGCGCGCTGCCCGTTTGAAAACGGTCGGACAAGGAAAGGCGGACCGCCTTCCGTTGGGTGGGGTGGCTCATGGGCCGGGGGATCCGAAGGTCAGTCGGGGCGCGCTTCGAACGTTCCCGGAAGGGCTGCATGGGGTTGGCGTCGACGTTCCAAAAAGAAATTTCCAATGGCCAGGGCGTCCATTTCCGAATTGATGAAACACCGGTAGGCATCGTCCGGCGAACACACCACCGGCTCGCCGCGGACATTGAAGGACGTGTTGATCAACAGGGGGCAGCCCGTCAGCGCGTGGAAGCGGCGGAGCAGCGCATGGAATTGAGGGTTGTCGGCGTCCGTGACCGTCTGGACGCGGGCGGAACCATCGACGTGGGTGACCGCGGGGATGGTGGAATGGGCCTGTTGAAGGCGATCCAATCCGGTGACCGCGGGATCCACCGCCCGCCGATGGGCCGCCTGGACCGGCGCCACGAGCAGCATGTACGGCGAGGGTGAATCGAGATCGAAATACTCGGCGGTGTGTTCTGCGAGGATCGCCGGCGCGAAAGGGCGGAAGGATTCGCGGAACTTAACCTTCAGGTTCATGACCGATTGCATCTTCGGTGACCGGGGGTCGCCGAGGATCGAACGGTGGCCGAGGGCGCGCGGGCCGAACTCCATCCGGCCCTGGACCCAGCCCACAACTTGTTCCGTGCCGAGGGCGTGGCTCGTCCTGTCCAGCAGGGAGGTGGGACTGAGGGTTTCGTACACGGCGCCGAACCCTTGCAGCGTGCGCTCGATTTCTGCGTCGGAGAATTCGGGGCCAAGGAAAGCCCCTTGCATGGCGTCGGGCCGGCTTGGGATCCGCTCGTGGCCAAAACCTCCGCGGGCCTCCGGCGCGTGCCATATGGCGAGCGCAGCTCCGAGAGCGCCCCCCGCATCGCCCGCCGCGGGTTGGATCCAAAGCTCCGAAAACGGTCCTTCCCGCAACAATCGTCCGTTGGCAACACAGTTGAGCGCCACGCCGCCGGCCAGGCAGAGCCGCGTCGATTTCGTCGCCGCGTGGGCCTGGCGCGCCAGTCGCAGGAGTGCCGTTTCCACCACCCCCTGGACGGACCGCGCCAGATCCAGGTGGCGCCGCTCCAAGGGCGCGGACGGATCACGCGGCGGGCCCCCGAACAGCGTGTGGAACCGGTCATTGCTGAGATAATCTTCGGCGAGGAAATTGAAGTAGCTGAGATTGAGGCGGAACGAGCCGTCGGCCTTCTGCTCGAAAAGCTCGCGCTGGATCACGTCGACCCACCGCGGCTCCCCGTACGGCGCCAGCCCCATCAACTTGTACTCCCCTGAATTCACCCGGAATCCGCAGTAGGCCGTGAAGGCCGAGTACAGCAATCCGAGGGAGTGCGGGAACCGGATTTCGCTGAGCAACTCGACCTTTTCATCGCGGCCGTGTCCGAGGGTGGTGCTGGCCCATTCACCGACCCCGTCCACTGTCAGGATGGCGGCTTCCGGGAACGGTGACGGCAGGAAGGCGCTCGCGGCGTGGGCCTCATGGTGGGTGGTGAAGAGGAGGGCGCAATCCGGGCGCAATCCGGGCAGGTGTTGGCGGATCGTCTGCCGGGCGTTGAGTCGTTCCCCGAGCCAAGGCGGCATCGTCCGGCAAAAGGTCCTCAGCCCGCGCGGAGCCAGGGATAGGAACGTCTCCAAGGTCCGGCTGAACTTGAGCATGGGCTTCTCGTAAAAGGCCACTGCGTCGAGTTGGTCCTCCGAAATCCCGGCCGCGCGCAGGCAATAGGCGATCGACTGGAGCGGAAACCGGGCGTCGTTCTTGCGGCGCGAAAACCGCTCCTCCTGCGCGGCTCCAAGGATGCGCCCATCGCCCAGAAGGGCTGCGGCGGAATCGTGGTAGAACGCGGACAGGCCAAGCACGTAGCGCATGGAGCGGGTGCGACGGTGGCTAGAGGAACGGATAGAGGAAGGGCGCCACCGCGGCGCTGCTCGAAAACACCACGAGCAAGGCGATGAGGAGCAACAGGATCACCAGCGGCACGAGCCACCATTTCTTCTCCTGACGGAGAAAACGGCTGAATTCCTTGATGAGATCCCACATGAGTCAGGGCACGTTGGTCGGGCCAACCTTGGCCCGTGCTTGGTTCAGGTAGGCCTGCACCTGCGCATTCGTCGGCTGCAGTCGCAGGGCGGCCTCAAACTCAGGCAACGCTTCCCTGAAGCGCGCCTGTTGCGCGAGCGAAACTCCCAGATCAACCCGGGCGACGACAGAATTTGGAACCTGCGCGATCACGCGGCGGAATTCGGCCTCCGATTCATTCGTGCGTGCGGCCCGGCTGAGTTCAATCGCGAGCCGATGCCGCAAGGGAGCATTGTTCGTCTCGCGCCGCACCGCCTCCGCGAGTGAATCCGCGGCGGCGGCATAAGTCTTTTGATTTGATTGAATCTCGCTCAAGCGCACCAGCGGCATGGTGGCGGACGGATTTTCCTGGGCGCTTTGCTTCAGTTGGGCCATGCCCTCCTCAATCCGCCCCAGCCCAATCAAGGCAACCCCCCGATTGACGCGCGCCTGCAGGTTGCGAGGCGAAAGGCGCAGCGCCTGGTCCAGGATGTGGATCGCGGCCATGAACTCCTTCTTCTCGCCGAGCACAAGTCCCAGTCCCAGGCTCGCATCCACAAAATCAGGTCGGAGACTCAGGGCTTTTTCATAGGCCGCCTGGGCGGCTGCCTTCTCACCGGCCGCCGAGAGAGCCTCGCCCAGTTGATACCAGCCAACCACGTGCCCGGGCGCCAGCGCCACGATCTGTCGCCACTCCTGGCCGGCCTCCGCCCACCGCCGACCCAGCTGGAACAGTCGTGCCAATTGCTCCCGAAGTTGCCAGTCGCCCGGGTGCTGGGACACCGTCGCCTGCACGCGGAGGATGCTCTGGTTGAGATTCGCAGGCCGCGCCGCGCGATTGGCTTCGGCGATGCGATCATCCAGGAAGCGGCTGCGCAGCTCCGCGTTGCTTTGATGGGAAAACGGCGGGCGATCACATAAAGCCCGGGTCTGGGTCCACAGCCGGCTCTCGGCGAACGGATTCCAACCCAGACGCTCGAGGCATGGAGCAAAGTCCAGCCAATGGGTCGGGCCAGGCGGGGTGCCGAGTTCAGTGATGATCCGTTCCGCGTAGATTCGCGCCAGGCGGTAGTTTCCCTCGGGCCGCAGATGCACATGTTCCAGGAACAAATCAGCACCCGGCGGACGGCTTGCATCGCCACCCAGGAGTTCGCGTTCGGCATCCACGAGCTGGACGGGTTGGTTCCCGAAGGACCCGGCGATTTCCCGGGTCACCTGCACCAGACGTGAATCCGCCCGAAACCGCAGCAGGTCCAGGTCGCGGGCCCGCTCCAGGTCGATCCGGGCGTTCGCCAGGTCATTGCCGTTGAGCCGGGCCTGGCCCAGCCGATAACGCGTCTCGGCGTCCTCGGGCCAAAGAGCGGCCGCTCGGGCCCACGCCGAAATCGCCTCCGCAACGTCCGCGCCGTCGTCGGCCCTGCGCGCGGCGGTGGCAGCTGCCAGCCATTGGACATGGCGAGGATCGTTGGTGGCCGAGGCCGTCGAACTGGGCGAAGCGAACGGGGCGCAGTCGGCCAGATTGACCGCCATGGTCCCGAGCATCACCCGTGCGCCCGAGCGGAGGCCGAGTTCGACTGTATCCCGAAGGTTGGCCCGGAAGTTCTCCGCGACGGTGGGCAGCCGGGGATCCTCGGCGCCCACTTGTCGGTCGAGAAACTGTTCCAAGCCGATCCAGTGTTGGGTCATCGACAGCCCGTCGCCCCCGGGCGGCGTCCTGTCCGTCAGCCACTGACCCACGGCTGTCTGGCGCAACCGCAGTCCGAGGCGGGTGGTCAGCAGGGTCGGTAACCGCCCTCCGGCCGTGGAGGCTGGGCCGAACGGGCCAATGACTTCATTGTTGCCGGCATAGATGACCCAAAAGTCCGCGCCCAGGCGCTGCGAGGCCCGGGCGGCTTCGCGCATGGCATAGGAATTCAGGGCGGTCATCGCGGTGTTGATGACCTCCACCCGCCGGCCCGCCAGGCGGTGCTCCAGCAAGGCCTCGAGACAGCGGGACATGCCAAATCCCGGCTCGGGATCCCCCAACGCGGCGGATTCACCGAAGACGACCACCCGGACCCGCGGATCGGCCGCCTTCTCTTGAACCCGCACCGACCGTGGCATGCGCGCCAGGGTCCGGCCGACGAACTGCTCCCCGAAGTGAGGATTTGGGGTCAATTCGCCAGTGTTTTCGGTTGGAAGCCAAAATTCCGTGGCCGAAAACGTGCCCCGAAGCCGGAGTCCGAATTCCACGGCGAGCAGCAGGCAGAACGGGAGCAGGAAAGCGGCCAGCCTGAACCCCCTGCGCCGCAGACGGCCCGGCGGGGAGCTGGAACTGCGGTCTCTGTTCCGTCGGTCGCGCATGCCGAATCTGTAGTCCGGGGTCGCTCTGCGCCGCAAGCCTGTCCGCGGGGTACCCGTCTTCCGGCGTGCTTTCCTGGCGATGGTAGCCCCCCTTGTTCTTCCTTGCCATCGCCCGGACATCCGGATATTTGAACCCAATTACTTCCCGTACAATCTTGCTGAATCACCCACCATCAGCGCGGTTCGTCCGGGGAAATAAAAATCCTATCAGGCTGTAAAAATCCAAAAACAAATGAAACGCAAGGCAAACCAGCGCCCTCGAGGCCTTGGATCCGCGCTTCGGCTCCTCGGGGCCGCGGTCGCATCCGTCGCCCTAGTTGGACCCATTTCGGCTCAGGCCGGTACCTTCAACATCGATTTCAGCACGGACCCGGCTTCTGTGCTGAGTGTCGGTGGCAACAACCCCGACTACTGGGTTGCTACGGGTGGTAATCCGGGTGGCTTTCTTGCCATCACCTATCCCGTTGGCGGCCAGAAGACCGCCGTGGTGTTTCCAGATATCGACCCCGGCAAAGTCGTCACGGGATTTGAATTTTCATGTGACCTCCGGGTGGGCAATCCGCAGACGGACCGCGCCGCGGACGGGTTCAGCATCAGCTTCGCGCGTGACGGCGACCCGCTGTTGCTGGACGCGAATTCGGACCTTTTCGGCGGCGGCTGTTGCGCTGAGACCGGAACCAAGACGGGCATCGCGGTCTCGTTCGATACCTGGGCTGGGAATACCTTCCCGAATGACCCGAAGGATACGGCTGATATCGAAGGCTTCATCATCCGCGTCGATGACGTGACGGTGAAAAAGATTGCGTTGCCTACCCGCAACGGTGCGGCTGACGACATCACGTCCCTGCAGACTGGCCCGCGCGACGCAGCCTACTGGACAGGCGGCGGCGATCCGATGGCTGTCGAAGCCACTGCGGGGCTCGCTTGGAAGCCTTTCGCGATCAAGCTCACCACCGATGGCAAGTTGACGGTGACCTATAAGGGGCACGTCTATCTGGACAACTTCCAGACGACCTATTTCCCGACGGCCGGTCGCCTGGTCTTCGCCGGTCGCACCGGTGGTTCGAACGAGAGCACCGACGTCGACAACATCAAGCTGGTCACGACCGCGGCCAGCTGTGCCTCGGCCCCGACATCTCCCGCCAATTTCAAGGCTTCGCAGATCGGCGCGCGCCGCGTTGCTCTCGTCTGGGACGCATCCACCGTGGCAGGTGATGCGGGCGCCCGGATCGCGTATGAGATCCAACGCGACGGAGTCACGCTGAGTGCCAACTACACCGGCACGAACTACGAAGCCGTAGGGCTCGATCCAGGCAAGTCCTATGCCTTCACTGTCAAGTCGAAGAACGTCTGCGGCCAGGCTTCGACCGCGGCGACGGTAACCGCGAAGACGGTGGACGAAGTCGACAACATTGGCTTCCTGAACGCGCAGGTCTATCGCACGGGATCCGATGGCACGGCCTTCAGCGGGGCCACTCAGGACAACCTGGACACCGTCCTGGGCGATGCCAAGTATCCGAACAGCCCGGACAACGTCTACTACGCCAACGGCCTCCAATTCGGAGACCCCACTTTTGGCGACTCCTATGGCGACAACCACGCGGTGCGTATCGCGGGGGTGCTGACCGCCCCGAAGTCCGGCAAGTTCCGCTTCTACGTTCGCAGCGATGACGCTTCCCGCTTCTACATCAACACCGCTGGAGCGGCGATTCCGAACGCAACCACGGCGACTGCCGTGGCCCAGGAAAATGGCTGCTGCGGAGCCTTCGAGGCCCCCGGCACGGCGGATAACGGCGACGGCACCTTCCCGACCAGCGAACCGATCAGCCTGACCGCAGGCACCAAGTATGGCGTGCTGTTCCTCGTCAAGGAAGGCGGCGGCGGCGATTGGGGCCAGGTGGGTTGGCGCGAGGACGGTGACACCGGTCCGGTTTCGGTGATCACGGGGCCTGTTCTTTCGGGCGGCAAAGGCGACCCGGTCGGTGCGGTCGTGAACATCACGCAGCAGCCCTCGGCTGCTTCCGTGGCCGCGTATAAGAGCGCCACCTTCACTGTCGTGGCGGAGACTGCATCTCCCTACCCGAAGAGCGCCTTCTATCAATGGTACAAGAACGGGGGTCCGATCTTGGGCGCCAGCGGTGCTTCTTATACGGTGCCGGTCGTCCTGGCAGCCGACAACAGTGCCAAGTTCAAGGTGACCATCGGTGTCGTGGGCAAGTCGGTGGATTCCTCTGAGGCGACGCTCACCGTCACAGCTGACGTCCCTGCCGAGATCACGGCCGTGGATGGCAGCGATACCTTCACCCAGGCGACGGTCGCGTTCGACCAACCGGTGGATTCGGCCTCGGCTGCGACTGCTGGAAACTATGCCCTCGACAAGGGAGTCACGGTAAGCGCGGCGGTGCTCGTGGGCGATCGTACGGTTCGCCTGACCACCAGCGCCCAGATCCCGAGCACGGTCTACAAGGTCACGGTCAACAACGTGAAGAACCTGAGTGGCAAGGCCGTCGCCGCGAACAGCTCCAAGGACTTCACTTCCTGGGGCCTGGTTGCCGGCCGCGTGCGTGCTGATCAATTCCTTGGATTCAGTGGCGCGGGCCTCACTGACATGGACACGGTGATCGCCGATGCGAAATACCCGAACAGCCCCGACGTGGTCCGGTACCTCAACAACGGTCTGACCTACGGCGAACCGAGCTTCGGTGATACCTGGGGTGACAACCACATGGTCGCCATGAAGGGCGTCCTCAAGCCCAGCCAGTCGGGCAGTTACAACTTCTTCATCCGCAGCGACGACTCCTCCCGCCTGTTCATCAACACCTCGGGAGCAGCCTTGCCTGATGCGAAGACAGCCACGGCAATCGCCATCGAAGCCGGTTGCTGCGGTGGCTTCGAGGAACCCGGCGCGGCGGACAACGGCGACGGGACCTTCCCCACCAGCCAGGCCATCAGTCTCACCGCCGGCCAGAGTTACGGCGTGCTCTACCTCATCAAGGAAGGCGGCGGCGGCGACTGGGGCCAGGTGGCCTGGCGTGCCTCCACCGACAAGACGGCCGCGGCTGTTCTCAAGGCGCTCAAGGATGACATCTACTGGTATGGACCGCCTGCGGTTGCAGCCGGCCCGACCTTGGGTGTTGCGCGCAGCGCCACTGGCGTGACCGTCACCTTCACCGGCACGCTCCAATCCGCTACGGCCGTCACCGGCCCCTACACGGATGTGGCGGGCGCGACGAGCCCGTATCCCAGCGCCGCCAGTGGCGCCGGTGTCTACTATCGCTCTCGCAACTAAGAATTGCTGAAGCGTAGGGATTCGAAGGTGCCGGGCTCGCGCCCGGCACCTTTTTTGTGATCACAGGCGGCAACCATGAGCCACTGGACTTTCAAGCAATGGGTTCTCCTCGCCCAGACCTTCCCATGGGTCGCGTGCATCTTCCTGTCCATCGCGCGGGGGGCTCCAGCACCCGCATCGACACGGTTGCAATGGAATGTCTCGCCCCTCCGGTCGGTTGGTTTTCAGCGCCTCTCCAACGACCTCACAGGGCTCACCTTCACCCACGTGGTTCCCGCCGCGCGGTCGATGACCAATCAATTGTTGCTGGACGGCGCGGGAGTTGCCCTGGCGGACGTGGATGGGGACGGGCGGGTGGACGTCTTCCTCGCCTCCAGCACCGGCGGGAGCCAGCTTTGGAAGAATCTCGGTGACTGGAGATTCCAGGAGATCACGACCCAGGCCTTCCCGGAGCGGGGGGTGGACTTGGGTGGCGATGTGACGGGTGTGGTATTGGTGGACTTGAATGGTGACCGGAGCCCGGACTTGATCCTGAACACCCACGCCGAGGGTCTTCGGATCCTGCTGAACGACGGGCACGGGGTGTTTCATCGCCTTAAGTTCTCTCAGAACGGGGCCCGGGGCGGGCACTCGGTGGCCGTGGCCGATGTGGACGGGGACGGTTGGTTGGACATCTACGTCTGCAACTATCGTCAGCGCGCGCTCATGGATATGCCCAGTGCGCGGGCCACCTTCCGTACTACCAAAGGCGTGACCACCGTGGCGACGCTTGATGGTCGACCGACAACGGAGCCGGATCTGACCAATCGCTTTGTGGTCACGGCCATGGGGGGCTTGGACGAGTTGGGCGAGCCTGATGTCCTCTATAGAAACCAGCACGGAACAAATTTCGTGGAGGTATCGTGGACCGAGGGGGCGTTCCGCGACGAAAGCGGTCAGTTACTCTCAGCGCCACCTCGCGACTGGGGGTTGTCTGCGCAGTTCTGTGACGTCAACGACGACGGCCGCCCCGACCTCTATGTTTGCAATGATTTTCAAGCCCCTGACAGGTTGTGGTTGAACGAAAGCACCCCGGGAACGGTCCGGTTCAGATTGGCTCCGGCACCCACCCTGCGGCACACGAGCCTGTTTTCGATGGGAGTCGATTTCGCCGATGTGAATCGAGACCTGCGTTGGGACTTTGCCACCCTGGATATGTTGAGTCCGGACCCCGTCCGCCGGCTCACGAGCATGGACGGAGTCCCGTCTGCCGGGAACAATCCTGGGGACTGGAGTTCCCGTCCGCAGTACGGGGCCAACTCCCTGTTTGTTCAGGGCGCAAACGGGACCTTCGCCGAAGTAGGGAATTTCGCGGGGGTCTCGGCTACCGACTGGTCCTGGGCCCTCGTTTTCATGGACGTTGATCTGGATGGTTGGCCCGATCTCCTCGTAAGCGCAGGGCAGGCTCGGGCCTCACGAGATTTGGACCTGGCCGAACGTATGAAGGAATTTCGGCGCGGCGGCCTGCGCACGGATGCACAGATATTCCGGGAGCGTCAGAAGTTTCCGCCTCATTTTGCGCCCTTGCGGGCCTTTCGAAACAGAGGGATGTCGGACCCCGGGCAGATGCCGGCCTTCGAGGAGGTCAGCAAGGCTTGGGGCTTCGATTTCCTGGGCGTGAGTCATGGCATGGCTCTTGCGGACTTGGACGGCGATGGGGACCTGGATGTGGTGGTGAACCAACTGCACGCCCCGGCGGGACTCTATCGCAATGAGTCGACTGCCTCGCGCATCTCCGTGGAGCTGAAGGGCAAGTTTCCCAACACGTCGGCGATCGGAGCGTCGCTGCGGTTCTGGTGGGCGGCTCAGGGTTCGTCGAATTCGCTGCCGCAATCCGCGCAGGTCACCGCGGGTGGGCGTTACCTTTCGTCGGACGCTCTCTCAAAGACATTTGCCTGTCCGGGAGTCGGGCGGGGAAGGCTCGAAGTGCGGTGGCCGGGAGGTTCTGTTTCCACCTTTGCCGATCTTGCCGCCAATCAGCGCTATGCACTGGAGGAGCCTGGGCGTGGCGAATCTGCCGGAAACGCGGCCTGGACGCCACCGCAGGCCGTTTCCCGGTTAAGCTTTGAAGCGGTCGTGTTTGCCCATGCCTGGACCCACGGGATGGCCGATGAGTTTGATCTCCAACCCACCCTGCCGCGCCGTTGGCTGGCGGGTGCGCCGGTCCTGGCCGTTTCCAGGAAAGGCCCGGATGTAACGACCCTTTGGTCAGCGGGTGGAGATTCGCCCGTTCAGTGGGTTGACTACGGGCCCACCCAGACAAACCCGATTCGCAACACGGGCTCCCTTCGCGAAATCACCTGCATGGTTCCGTGGGGCGGGCAATTGTTGGTGGCGGGGCGGGGGGTAACGCCTGGGAATTCCACTCAGGCCTCCCTCTTCCTGTTGGATGGAGCGACCGGGGCACAGTCATTGATTCACGCTTCCGTGGGGTCGACCCGATGCCTGGCAGTGAGTACGGATGCACCCGCCAAGGGGGCGCACGTATTTGTCGGGGGCGGAGCGTTGCCAGGCAAGTATCCCGAGGCTGACGTCAGTCAATGGCTGGAGTTTGACGGCAATGAGTTTCAGACCCGGGTAACAACCCCCCTGGGCCTGGTAACCGCCGCCCGCTTCGTACGCTGGACGGCCCAAGACCAGGAGGAACTCGCCGTTCTCAGTGACTGGGGCTGTCCCCAGATCTTCCGCCCGGAAGGGATCCATCTGACACCAAGAGAGATGAGGGTTCGTTTTGGCGACAACCCACCGGGTCGACTTGGCGATTTGAAAGGCTGGTGGCAGAGCCTGGCGGCCGGTGATTTTGACGGGGATGGACGTACGGATTTGGTGCTGGGCAACTGGGGATTGAACTCCAGTTTCGCGCCCTACACCGGTCGGCCAAGCGACGGGGAGCAACGGATTCGACCCTTGCTGCTGTTCCATGGACCCAATGGGAGCGGTGTCACCTGGTGTGGCGAAGCCTGCACCGAGGCCGACGGTCGTCGATTGCCGATCAACGGCCTGGCTGATTGGGCGCGCCACGCCCCCTGGGTGAGCGCCGCATTTCCTACGTATCGATCCTTCGCCACCGCGACCATTGAGGAGATTCTCGGCGACCGGCTCAAAACCCTGCAGCGCCTGGAATGTCACTTCCTGTCGTCGCTGATTCTGTTGAACCGGGGGGACTCTTTCGAGGCCCGGGCGTTGCCGGATCTCGCGCAACTCGGGCCCCTCCTTTCCTTGGCGGTCGGTGACTTTGACGATGACGGTCATCTCGATCTCTTCGGCGCCCAGGGATACTCAGGTCATAACTATGGCCGGGCTCGCGAGGATGCCGGAACGGGCGTCTTCATGCTCGGGATGGGGGACGGCCGCTTTCACGCGCAATCCTTGGGCGACGCGGGAGTTCAGCTCCCGGGTGAACAAAGATCCGTCGTCGTGGGGGACTTCAATGGGGATCGACGGACTGACCTTGCGATCGGTGAGCGGGGCGGCGCGCTTACCCTGCTTTTCAACCGAAGCGCTGCAAGACCGTAGCCGACAGCCCGTCAACAATCCGTAGGAGTCGACGTCAGGAGACTCAAACTTGATCCATTTGCCAGTGAATGGAGTCTCCTTACGTCGGCTGCTACGAGGGACGGGTCCTCGACGCGCGTCAGCGGCCGGATGGGTGTTGCCACTTCGGCGCCTTCCCCTAGTTTTGCGGCAAGATGCGGGCGTATGTCCTTGAGGAATCGAGTCCATTGGGGTCCGTCCAACGCGCACGAGCCGGGCCTGCCGGGTGGATGGCCTGGGGCACATCGGTCGCGTTGATGGTTGGAATAGGGATTGGAATCTATCGCGGGGCATCAAAGCCTGAGATGAAGGAGAATTCCCCTCCCGGGAGGAGCGACGCGGCTCTGATCGATACGGGGCGGCGGACCATGCGGGCGGTGACCTTCACCGAGGATGTCGCGCCGGTCCTCTTTCAACAATGCACTCCGTGCCACCGCCCCGGGCAGCGGTTTCCCTTTGGGCTGGCAACGTATCAGGACGTCGTGGGGAAGGCGGACCGGATTCTGGCGGCGGTCACGAGTCGTCGAATGCCTCCCTGGCAGGCCGATCCGATGTGCGGTCCGTTTGCGAATGCCCGGTTGCTTACGACGAACGAGATCGCCGTGTTCACTGACTGGGCCGCGCTCGGGAAACCCGAGGGCGACCCGAGGCGATTGCCTGCATTGCCTGACTTCACTTCAGGATGGCGACTTGGAGCCCCGGACTTGATCGCATCAGCCCCAGCCGCTTTCCGGTTACAACCGTCGACCAACGACACTTACTATAACATGGTGGTGCCGCTTGCACTGGATCGTCCGCGATACGTTCGAGCGGTGGAGTTTTCTCCGGGTATTGCGGGCCTGGTGCATCACGCCTTCCTGCGGTTTGATCGGAGTGGACGTTGCCGGAAGCTTTCGGCTGAGAACCAGGGAGTGGGTTTTGCGGGTCTTCACTTGCCGGCAGGCGCGTTTAGTTCGGATTCGCAGTTCTTGAGCTGGCAGCCGGGCAGGGCGCCGTCGGAAGTACCCGTTGGACTGGCCTGGCGGCTCCAGCCCGGAACCGACCTTATCCTGCAGCTCCATTTGTCGCCCGTCAGTCAAGCGTATGGAGTCCAGCCGTCGGTCGCGTTTTATTTCACCGATGAGCCTCCCAAGCGCCATGGATATAAGGTTCGCCTGACAAGCTTCACGTTCACGATACCTGCAGGTGCCAGGGATTTTGTCGTGCGCGAGGAATTCACGACGCCGATAGCTTCGCAGCTCGTGGCGCTGTTGCCGCATGCGCATCGGCTTGCGCGGCGGGTGACCGTCACCACGACTGCTCCCGGAGAGAGTGCGCGGAGGGTACTGGAGATTCCCCGCTGGGATTTCGACTGGCAAACGGACTACAACCTCCGTCCGGAACTCACTCTCCCTGCGGGTACCAAGCTGGCGGTGGAATTCAGCTACGACAATCCGAGCTCCCGGCCGGTCAGCTACGGTCCGAATACGAGTGATGAAATGGCGGAGCTTTGGGTCTTGCTGGCGGTCGACTCGGCGGCCGGCGTGATGGCCCTGGGCAAGGCGGAGTCGCCGCTGGTGATTCGGGATACGATTGCCTACAACGAGTACCTGTTGCGTAGTGATCCGGGGGATTGGCGGGCTCGGCTTCAGGTCGCCAACGCCCTTCTCACGCGGCGGGATGCCTCGGGCGCTTTGGTGCAGCTTGAGCGGGCCGTTGCCACGGCCCCCAACGAAGCCGAGCCGCACTACTGGTCGGGCTATGCCCTGCGGGAACTTAAGCGGATGGATGAAGCGGCCAGGGAGTTTGGGGAGGCCGTGCGTTGTGATCCGAGTAATGGCGCCGCTCACGGCAGCCTGGGGTGGATCCTGCTGGCCCAGCGCCGGTTGGAGGCGGCGGCGGCTGAATTTCGACGGGCGTTGGAAATCGATCCTCACGACGCCCTGGCTCGACGTGGCCTGGCCGCGTCGAGCAGCGGGACTCCCGCACGATAGCGGCCGTCAGTGCGCGCCTGTCATCTGGCTTTTCAGCCAGGTACCGAACCCGATGATGATGGTGGACAGGACGAGCGTGGCGATGCCGGAGGCGATGAGCCTGTGGGCTTTGCTGCTGGAGCCTTTCCATTCGTGGAAGAACCAGCCCCAAAGGGTGCTGAAGATGATGATGCTCGCCATGTGCAGGGTCCAGCTGGCGAACCCGAAGCGGCCCATCTGTGTCTCGCCCATGGTGTAGAAGAAGAACTGGAAGTACCACGTGGCGCCTGCGAGGGCCGAGAAGAGATAGTTCCGCAGGACCGGGACGCTCAGTGCATCCCCGGAAGCCGGCATGGATGCCGCCTCCGCCGCGTTTGATCCGAGCCGCGCGTGTTCGGGGCGGACCCGGGACGCGAAGTATTGGTAGGCGGTCTTGTTCCGGATGTTCAGGAGGACGCACCAGACGAAGTTGGTCGTGAACCCGCCGAAGAGAACCACCACCAGCTTGGGGAGGCCGCTCCAGATGACGGTCGTGCCGGCGGCCTTGCTGGCCTCGGCGATGGGACTGCCCGCGGTGAGCGCGAAGGAGAAACAGGCGCTCATGATCCCCGAGAAAGTCGCCACGAGGATGCCTTTCGAGAAGCTGAATTCCGCGATGGCTTTGCGCTTCTCACCCTCCGGCATCTCCCGCTCCTTGGTGAGTCCGGCCAGGGCTGCGATGCCTATTCCCAACAGACACACAGCCACCCCGCCGAGCGTCACCTGGCCCGGGATCGAGGACGCGATCTCCACGATGCTCGCGTCGACCGGGATCGATGGCAGGAACGCCTTGAAGACGGGCGGCACCAGCGTCCCGAAGGCCGCGCAGTAACCCAGGGCCACCCCCATGCCCAGCGACATCCCGAGATAACGCATGGTCAGGCCGAAGGTAAGTCCGCCGAACCCCCACATCGCCCCGAAGAAATAAGTCCACCAGAGGGTGCCCGCCGACTGTTTGCCGAGGACTCCGAGCAGGTCATGAGTCATTCCAAGGGCCAGCACCCAGGGGCAGATGATCCATGAAAAGAATCCGCCCACGAGCCAGTAGGTTTCCCAGGACCATTTTCTGACCGCCTTGTAGGGCACATAGAAGCTGCCGGAGGCAAGTCCGCCGAGCCAATGGAAGAGGACGCCGAGGAATGGGTTCGGGTTCATCTCGTGGATCAGGTTCCGCGCCTGGAAGTCACTTCCTGTTCATACCGTTTGACCTCCTGGATCCAGTCGTTCGAGGCGGGAACTCCGAGCTGTTCGCAGTACCGATCCCAGACCGCGCCGGCGGGGAGGAGCTTGGAGTCCTCCATGAGCGCCAGTCGTGTGGTGTAATCCCCTTCGAGTTCCGCGGCTTTCAGGAGCCCTATCGGTGCCAGCAGCGCCAGCAGAAGGGCCTTGACCATGTTGCGCGTCCCGATCGCCCAGGCCGCCACGCGATGGATGCTGGCGTCGAAGTAATCCAATCCAATCCGGACCCGGTCGAGATAGTCGCCCCAGACAATTTCCTGGGCGATGGCCTGGAGGTCGTCGGTGAGTGTGACGACATGATCGCTATCCCAGCGGACGCCGCGACTGACGTGCAGGGCTATTTCAGGGAGGAAACTGAGCACGGAGGAGACCTTGTCGGCGATGCCTTCCGTGGGGTGATAGTGGCCGGCGTCCAGGGTGAGCAGGGTGCCGCGCGTTGCGGCGTACCCGAGATAGAACTCATGGGAGCCGGGAGTATAACTCTCCGCCCCGATGCCGAAGAGCTTCGGTTCCACCGAATCGACGTTGAGCCGGCGGTCGACGGGTTTCCGGTAGATGGCGTCGAGGGATTCGATGAGGCGTTCACGGGGTCCGCGGCGGTCTGCGGGCGTATCCTTCATGCCGTCCGGGATCCAGAGGTTGGTGAGGCAGGTCTTGCCGAGCGCACGGCCGAAGGCGGCGCCGATCTCACGGCAGCGGATGCCGTGCTCGACCCAGAACTTCCGGATGCCCGCGTCGGGGTGCGTGAGAGTCCAGCCCCGGTCGACTTTCGGGTGGGCGAAGTAGGTCTGGTTGAAGTCGAGGGCGATCCCGAGCCCTTTTGCCCACGCGATCCAGTTCCGGAATTGGTCGGCGGACAGGGCGTCGCGGTCGACTCGTGAGCCGCCCATCTCGGCGTAGCTGGCGTGCAGGTTGAAGCGGTGTTTCCCGGGAATGAGCGAGGCGGCCTTCTCGAAATCAGCACGGAGTTCGTCCGGGGTGCGGGCCTTGCCGGGATAATTTCCGGTCACGGCCAGGCCATCGCCGAGCGTTCCCCCGGGGTTTTCGAAGCCGCCGACATCATCGCCCTGCCAGCAATGGATCGAGATGGCAACCTTCGCGAGTCGGGCGAGGGCCTTCTCGGTATCCACCCCCAGCGCGGCGTAGCGCTCGCGGGCGATCGCGTAGGCTGTCTCGGAGGTGTTGGTGGATCGCGTGGTGGCGGATTTCTTCGGCTTGGAGCGGGCGCGTGGACTGGGCATGGGGACGTCGGAGCTGGGTGGGTGTCAGTTGTTCGGCGCTGTCGCGGCACGTGCGTCGGTGTGCAATCGGTCGCCCCTGGCGATCATGAGTTCGAGGTAGTCGCTCAGGATGTTGAGGGTTTCACGGAGCTGCGGGTCCAGGCGGCGCTCGTCCTCGTCGGCCACGGTGGGATCGTCATCCTCCTCGTCCTTGGAGGCATCCTTCACGGCGTCTTTCGTGGCATCCTTGGGCTTTGCGGTGACGATCTTGGGAGCCTCGCCCTTGGTGAGGGCCTCGAGGGTGAGTTCCCGGACGATTGGCGGATTGGCCTGGAGTGTGCGGCGCTCCTTCTTGCGTGCTTCGTCGCGCGCTTTTCTCTCGTCCCTTTCGGCCAGGCGCTTGGTCTCGTTCAACGACACCGTCGGATCCGCCTTCCGCTTCTTCATCTCGTCGATGTCCTCTCGGATGTGGGCGTAATCGCGGTCGGTTCCGATGCGGTTGGCGGAACGATCCCGCAGGGCCGCGAGGTAGGATTGGACGAGGTCGAGTCGCTTGTAATCCGCCGGCGTCGTGCGGTCCGCAGGCAGGCAGTTCGGCAGGTACGACTCTCCGAGTTCCATGACGTCGAGGACGCTCGGCAGCGCGATGTCGGGTGTGACTCCGAATTTCTGGGTCGTGCCACCGGCTATTCGGTAGAACTTGGAGATCGTGTACTTGAGGTTGCCGGCATTGGCGCTTAGCGCGAACCGGCCGAACAGCCGTGAGAGGGGTGTGAGGGTTTGGACCGTTCCTTTGCCATGCGTGGCGGCGTCACCGACGACGAGTGCGCGTCCATAGTCCTGAAGGGCGGCGGCGACGATCTCCGAGGCTGAGGCGCTGAGATGTCCGACGGCGACGACGAGCGGTCCATCCCACACGGTCCGGGCCTTGTCGTCCTCCATGACGCGGACCTGGCCCTGGGCATTCTTCACCTGCACGACGGGGCCTTCGCGGATGAAGAGGCCGGTGAGGTCGATGGCCTCGTCGAGGATGCCGCCGCCGTTGTGCCGGAGGTCGAGGATGAGGCCTTCGACCTTCTCCTGCTTGAGTCGGACGATGAGTTTTTCGACGTCGGCGGAGCAGTTTTCGTAGAACTGCGGCAGCAGCACGATGCCCATCGGGATCGTCCGATTGCCGACGGGGAGGTCGACGATCCGGGCCTTGGCGATCTGTTCGGACAACCGGATGTCGTCGCGGATCAGCTTGACGATTTTGCGGGGGCCACCTTCCGACCCGCCGGACGCGATGGTGAGGCGGACCTCGGATCCTTTCTTGCCGCGGATGAGATCGACGACCTTGTTGAGGCGCATTTCGACGACGTCGACGGGTTCGCCTTCGCCTTGGGCAACGGCGACGATGCGGTCCTTTGGCTTCAGGAGTTTCGAGATTTCGGCCGGGCCTCCGGCCACCAGGCTCTTGATGGTGGTGTAACCGTCGTCCCACTCAAGCAGGGCGCCGATTCCGCTGAGGGACGCCTTGACGCTCTTGATCTCGAATTCCTTGGCCTCCGGGGGGCTCATGTATTCGGAGTGCGGGTCGTAGGCGGTGGTCAGGGCTTTGAGGTAGACGGCGAGGACTTCCTCCTCGTCGAAGGCCTTCATTTCCTTCAGCTGTCGGTTGTAGCGTTTCGTGAGGTTCTTGACGATTTCCTCGGCCTTGTCCTTGGCGAGTCGGCCCTGGAGCAGGTCGAACTTCACGCGGAGCCGCCAAAGCTCATCGGCGGCGGCCTTGTCCTTGGGCCAGGGGGCTTTGTCGCGCTGGGGGCTGAAGCGTTCCTCGGAGGTGAAATCGATGGGTTGCTCGAGGAGTTTGAGGGCGTAGGCCATGCGCTCCTCGAGGCGTTCGACGTAACGACGGAAGATTTCGTAGGCGGGCGAGGCGTCCGCGGCGCGGGTCAGGTCATCCAGCTTTTCCGAGTATTTCCCCGCGAAATCGTCGACGTCCTGCTGGACGAACACGAGTCTGGAGTAATCCAGGGCGGTGATGTAATTCGTGAAAAAGGTGCGCGAGATCGAGTCGTCGAAAGCCTGCTGACGGTAATGACCCTGGGACAGGACCATGCCGGTGGCCTGGGCGATGCGGCCGGCGTCGCGGCTGGAAAGCTTCGGTTCCTTGGGGGTCGGAGTGGTGCTGGCGGCATCCAGCAGGTGCTTGGATGGGGTCGTCTCCTGGGGGACCTGGGCCCGCTGCGCGCCCGCCTGCGGTTCGGCCGCGAAGCAGGCACTTGCCAGGGTCCACGAGACCACCAGCCGGAACACGAAAGTCTTCATGCTATATTCCTTCGGAATCTGAGGGCAAAGGCGGGGGAAGCAACAGCAGATTCCTTTTCCTTGCACAGCCCGAGGGTCCTGGTGTCTCTTCGTGGACCGGTCGCGCCGGGGAGACGATGTCCGTCGAATGGCAGGGCCGTCAGAAACCCCGGGGCGAGGGCTCGCGCATGCGGATCTTCCAGATCATTTTCAACCCGACCAGTGCCGCCGAGCTATCGGCGATGCCGAAGAATCTCCAACTCTTCATCCTGGGTGAGTTCCGTGGGTTGCCCACGGAACTGATGAGTTCGGACCCTGACCGGTTCGGCAAGCTCGAGCGCGAGGGTCGCGTCCTGCACCGCCTTCGCCTTGGCGACTACCGGATCTATTTCGAGAGGCATCCGCTCGGCCTGGTGGTCCACCGCATCCTGAACCGTCATTCCCTCAAGGATTTCCTGTTCCGCTCCAGCCTTCCTACCGGCGAGGACGAGGCGCTCCAGTCCAATCCCAAGTTCTGGGAATTGATCGAGAGCGCCCGTCGCAAAGAGACCGCGGCTTAGCCGGTTATTTCCCGGCCGGGATTTCGCGGACCTTGATGTTGCGGAACGAGACCTGGCCGTGGTCGCCCTGGAGTGCGATGTGGCCTTTGCCGGTCTTCGCGAACATCGGCATCTTGGCGAACTTGCTCTTGGCCACGCGGGCGTTGAAGTCCGCGCTGCCCAGCACGTAGTCGAAGTACTTCACGCCGTTGATGGCGTGCTCGCAGCGGGTGGAGGAGATGAGCAGCCGCACATGGTTCCACTGGCCCGCGGCCTTGGTGGCATCGAGCGTCTTGCCGGTTTTCGCGTCGGTGGGGGGCTGGTAGAGGGCATAGAGCCAGCCGCAGCGCTGGGGGTCGCTGGCCTTTTCGTTGTCCTCGAGCTGGAATTCAGGGCCGGTTTCCCAGGCGGCACCGCGGTCCTGGGCCACGTGGTACATGATGCCGCTGTTGCCGCCCTCGGAGATGTTGTACTCAAGCTCCAATTCGAACCACTCGTACTGCCCCGGCGAGACGATATCCCCGGCGTCATGCGGATCGATGCACGCCAGCGTGCCGTCCTTGATCTGCCACCCCGCCCGCACGCCTTCCTTCTTGAAGTTGTGCCAGCCGCTGAAGGTCTTCCCGTCGAAGATGAGTTTCCATCCGGCGGCCTTCTCCGTGTCGCTCAGGGTGTTCGGTTCGCCCGCCCGCCCCGACGACGTAGCCAGAAGGAGACCGGTCGACACGAGACACAACAGAACCGAGGCAATGCGTTTTTGCATGGACGCGATTTTATCGGTCCGAAGGATTCCGACAATCCGAATGGCGCGGGCGCTCAGCGATCCCGCGCGGCGAGGGCGTCGGCCGCTGCGCTCTGAAACGCGCGGCGCACATCGCTGGCATCGCTGTTCGGGAAATTCGAGCGTTGCACCATGAGCACGTAGGCCACGCCCCGGACGGGATCCACCCAGGCCTGGGTGCCCCACGCCCCGCCGTGGCCGAAAGTGCCCGGGGAAAGCTTCGCCGCCACACCCTCGTGCGGCGTGCGCAACACACAGGTGCCCAGGCCCCAGCCATAATTCGTGCCGTGCCGGCCAAAGGCTTCGCTTTGGAAGAAGCCGGTCGGGAGATCGCCGGTTTGGGGGGTGGACATGAACGTCACCGCCTTCGCGGTGAGCAGGCGGTGTCCGTGGTAGGTGCCACGGTTGAGCAGCATCTGGCAGAATTTCGCGTAATCGGTCGCGGTCGAGTAGAGGCCGCCGTTGCCCTGCGGTGGACGATCCTTGGGACCGAATTCGGGGCGCGGCCGCACAGGATCCAGAGTGCCTGTGTCCTTGTTCCGGGCGTAGGCGGTGACCAGGCGCTTCCGTTGGGCCTGAGTCGGGTAGAAGGTGGTGTCCTTCATGCCCAGGGGGTGGAACAACCGCTTTTGCACGAACGCATCGAAGGTCATGCCGCTCACGACCTCCACGATGCGTGCGGCGGCATTGATGCCGCTTTGCGTGTAACTCCATTTCGCGCCCGGCTCGTACTGCATCGGGGCCGCGAGCCAGATGGGGACGAGGTCGGCGAGTGTCTTGGCGGCCTGCGCCGCGGGGCCGCCGGCTTCTCCGAGGCCCGAGGTGTGGGTCAGGATCTGGGTGATGGTGAGGTGCGCGGGTTTGCCCGACGGGGTCATCAGGCTGGCGAATTCGGGGAGGTACTTCTCGACCGGATCGGCGACGTTGAGCCGTCCTTCATCCTGAAGCATGAGGATCGCGGTCGCGGTGACCGGCTTGGTCATGGAGGCGATCCAGAACAGGGTGTCGGGCTTTATCGGTCGCTGCGCGGCGCGATCGGCGAAGCCGTTGCATTCGAGGTGGAGGACCTTGTTGCGATCGACCACAACGGTGATCGCCCCGGCGACTTCGTTCTTCGCCACGAACGATTCCATGGCGGGACCGACCCCGGGGAACTTGGGAGAGGCGGCGTGGGCGGCTGGGAGCGCAGTCAAGGAGACGGCCAGGGCGCAGATCGCGGCCAAGGGTTTAGGGTGCATAGGGGGGGAGGTTCTCCAAAGTTTGGACACGTAGCGGGACCATGAACCCGGCGTTGCATGGCGTCGGTCGCGGTGGGGAGCCGGGCGGATTTGGAGTGCGGCAGCTTGCTGCCGCTTTGGAGGGCGCGACACGCAGCCGCGGGCAAGCGACCCCGCGTGGCCGCAGAACGGCGATGCGAGCCAATGAGAGGCCGCAACTCGCGTAACCGGGGGCTACAGGACGCAACTTTGAGGTTCTTGCTCGGGAGAATCCCAACGGGATTCCGTCCCTTAGCCCGGG
>CAIMTB010000633.1 GCA_903844265.1 uncultured Verrucomicrobiota bacterium | reverse complement strand
GAGGTCACGGCCTCGGCGGCATTCTCCTCCCAGCGCAGTGCGAGATCGCGGTCAGGCACGGCGGCCTTGCTCGCCAGGCTCACCTGGATCCAGCCGTCATCGCCATGCGTCTCCAGGGTGTGGCTCGGCGAACGTAAGCTGCCAGCGCGTAGGAAGCCGGACTCGATCTGACCTTCGACCTCCACGAACGCGGCATCCGGATGGAACTGATCGATCCGCACTGGCGAGATGCGCGAGGCGTCGGGTACCTGGTCGGTATCGTTCTCAATGCCACGGCCCACGTTCGAGCGAAGGAGTGTTTTGCCGGGGATGTAGCGGACCCCGGGGCAGAAGGGGATCTCGACGCCCAGACCGTCGCCCGCGCGCCGGACGGGCTGGAAATACTCCAACCGCACCTCGACAAGGTCGCCGGGCTGGACGTTGCCGAGGCTGAGGGTGAAGAGGTTTTCGCGTTCGGCTTCCACCAACGCGGTCCGACGCCCCTCGGCCTTCTTCTTCCTGGCCAACTCCCGGGCGTGGGCGCGTTCCTCAACCTGGGCGCGGAGAGTCCGATCACCGAGCGTGATTTCGCAGGAATACACCGCTGCGTCGGCCGGGAGCGGAAACAGGTAGCGGACATCCAGTGGTTCGTCGTTCTCGTGTCGGAACACCTGGGTCATGGCGACCTCGGCCAGCCCGGCCGTGATGCTGAACCCGCACTTCACCGCCTTGAGCGGCAGGGACACCCGCTTCGGGTTGCTGCCACCGGTCAGGCCGGACAGGCCGAATGCTGGACTACGCGTTTCCTGAGTCATCGTGCTTCCTTCTGCTGGGGGTTGCCCCCGGGGTCAGTGGCCCCCCGTCCTCGTCGAGGATCCGGCGGATCCGTCCAAGGAGTTCGGGGCGCAGACAGCGCCCGCGGCGGGATACCACGAGAAATTCGTCGCCGAGCGGCGCCACGGTCCATTGCTGCATGCCGGGTATCCCTGCGAGCGGATCCCGGGGAGGCAGCTCCTGTCGGAGGGACTCGGGGTGGGTCAGTTGTCGCAGGGACTTCTCGGTCTGCCCGTACAAACGTTCACGGATCAGGCGAAGAGGCAGGCCCTGGGCCTGGTAGACGCGGATGGCCAGCAGCTGCAGCCGATGCTTCTCGGCGAACGACTTGGCGTTTCCGCCGATCGGGGCATCGAGGAGGCCGAGGGTCCGGTAGTAGCGGATGGTGCGTTCCGACAGGACCTCGGCCGCCTGGCCGTTGGCGGGATGAACCTGGTGATCGTCGCACCACCGCTGGACCGATGCAGCGAGTTCGCCGAGTGAATAGGCCGCGTTCACGGCCTGATGTTTACAGCATTACAGTGTTACTGTCAAATCCGGCCAGATCAGCTTTCCCGAATATGCAGGCGTGGGGTGGTCAGCGGGGTTGCTTGGGGGCACGAGCCCGAGCGGCTTGATCGGAGTGCTCTGGGATGTTATAACTTTGGTAGCACTAAAGGCGGAGGATCCATGGTTGTAGAACTGAAATTAAGGGCGCTGGGCAATTCCGTCGGCGCCGTCATCCCGAAAGAGGCTCTTGCCCGCATGAACGCGCGCGAGGGCGACACGCTCTACCTGACCGAGGCGCCGGACGGTGGATTCCGCCTGACAGCTACCGATCCGGCGTTCGCCGAGACCATGGCGGTCGCGGAGGAGGGGATGCGCCGCTACCGGAATGCACTCCGGGAGCTGGCGAAATGAAGGAACCACGCTGGCTCGGGTCGGTGGCGATCCTGGCGATTCATGAGCGGCTCCTGGCCGAGCATGGCGGCATGGTTGGGGTCCGAGACCCGGGGCTCCTGCAGTCGGCGCTTGATCGCCCCCAAAACGTCTTCGCCTACGAAAAGCCCACGGTCTTCGACCTGGCCGCCGCCTACGCCCACGGCATCGCCAAAAACCACCCGTTCATCGATGGCAACAAGCGCACCGCCTTCATGGCGGCGTACACCTTCTTGGCGATGAATGGCTTCCAGTTGGTCGCTTCCGAGGCGAATGCGGTCACCGCAGTTTTGGAATTGGCCTCCGGCGGGATGACCCAGGAGGCCTTCGCCGTCTGGCTTTGCCAGGAATCGAAAGAGATCGAGCCGCCCAGCAAACGCCCCTAACCGGCGCGGGTCGGTGGTAGAGGCATCCAAGCTCCCGCATCGAGGCGTAATCTCGGGGGGGCTCAAGCTTGGATGATCACCCCGCCGAGACACGGGGCTTGCGCGGCGCGCTTTGCTTCCCAGGTCGGTGCACGCCTTCGGAGTGCGCGCCCCCGCGTGGTTTCTCGGGAAACGCCTCCGCCAGCAACCGGTCGAGTTGTCCGGCGAGGTAGAGTGGCAGCGACAAGAGTTGTCCTTTCGCGGGCGGATCACTGGGCAACGTAATCTGTTCAAGCACCGGAGCCCCGAGGTGGAAGCGCACCCCGCGGGCCAGTCGCTTGTCCGCGAGGAACTGGAAAAGCGACTTCAGGGTGCCGGTCTTCCCTGCCTTGACCTCGACCGGCAGGACGCACTGCCCACGGCCCACGACGAAGTCCAGTTCGGCGTTCGCGTTACGTGCCTCGCGCATCCAGTAGTATAGCCGGGGATCCTCGAAAGGCGGCGTGGCGGCGAGGAGTTCCTGCCCGACGAACTGTTCGGCCAAGGCTCCCTCATTGACGGTGACCAAGTCGTCGGCGTCCGCCAGGTTGAGACCGCAGATGCGGTTGACCAATCCCACGTCGAGGAACAGCAGCTTGAAATGCCGGTCGTCCTGTTCCGCGCCAAGGGGCACGCCATTAGCCGAAGAATGATGGATAACATGCACCACGCGGCTTAGACCCAGCATTTCCACGGCCTTGCGAACGTCGATGGCCCGGTCCTCCCGGCTGACATTCACGAACTTCAGTTTCCTCCCCACGTTCATCCCGGCGTGTCGATAGGTGCGACGCATCAAATCCTGGAGTCGGCGCGGGCCGTACTTCGCGAAGTCGTCCTGAACCGTCTGGACGAGGGCGGTCTGCACGCGTTGGACCTCCAGGAGCTCCCGCTTCTCAACGTAGGCTCGAACCGCCTCCGGCATGCCGCCGACAAAGAAGTAGAGCCGCAGGAGGTCGTTGAACTTCCGGTCGAGCGCCTCACTGGGGCCCTCTGCGAGCGAGATACGGCCCAGATGCTCCACGAGCGGGGTACCTTCGACGGCCTGCACGAACTCCGCGAACGACATCGGGTGGAGGTGCAGAAACTCGATCCGACCCACAGGCATCGAGTGGGCGAAATCACGCAGGGCGAAGTCCAGGAGGGAACCTGCAGCGATGACATGGAGGTCGGGTGTCCGTTCGAAAAAGTAACGAAGCGCGGCCAACGCCATCGGACACGCTTGGATCTCGTCGAGGAAGAGGAGGGTCTCGCCTGCCGTCACCGGCTGCCCTTTCAGGAGGGCCAATTCCTCAAGCATCCGGACGGGGTCTGACTGGGAGAAGAGGCTGTGAAGCTCGTGCTCCCGTTCGAGGTCGATGGTGAGGACCGACCTGAAATGCTGCTGCCCCCAATGCTCCACCAGGAAGGTCTTGCCCACCTGGCGTGCGCCCCTCAGCACCAAAGGCTTGCGCCCTGGTCGCAGCTTCCATTCGGACAGAAATCTCTCAGCGGATCGGTGCACAACAGGATTGGATTATGGCGTGGATCGTGCTGAAACACCATTGGATTTCAGCAGTCATCTGCTAGCGGTGAGTTCTTCGTACACCAGGGGCAGGAGGTCCTCGGCGCAATGGGCGTCGCCTTGCTCCATAGCATGCAGCAACTGGGTGAGGTTGCCGCACGGCGGAGGAAAATGTCGGTAGGCGATCCACCCAGTAGGAGGCTGCTCAGGTCGGTTTGCGATGAAGGGGTGTTCCGTTGAGGCGCGGGCTTTTGTCCGAGCGTGAACGAGTCGATCCTGGCCGTGGTTACTCTGGCGGCGATTCTCCGAGCCGAGAGATCTGCGTGCGGGAGGCATGGATTCCGGCACGGCTGATTCGTCTGGTTTTGGGAAGGAGGTGGCGGAGCCGGGGGTGGGCGGCTGGAATCTCACCCGTGAGCGAAACCGGCGTGCCGAGGGTTCCTTGAGTTCCTTCGGCGCCCGTCACTTCGCGCACGAGCATTGTCTGCCGGCATTGGCCGGGAATGCCGCCACGCCCGTGCATGCGTCGGACTCGGGCGGAAGTGGCGCGCAAACCATGCATCAGACTCGCCGACTGGGAGGCAAAGGTTCAGCCAAGTCTCATCTCCCTGCCGAAGGGATCTCGTC
>CAIMTB010000632.1 GCA_903844265.1 uncultured Verrucomicrobiota bacterium | reverse complement strand
TCGGCCCATTCCTCGGGTTTTGGACGGCGTTCGAGTCGGCGTTGAAGCGTGGGTGCCTGTGTCTTCCGGGCGGAGGACTGACCAGTCATGCGCGTTTGCTCTCGATCCTTGAGCAGCAGGCGACCGTCCTCTGCTGCACGCCCACGTATGCCTTGCACCTTGGCGACGTCGCGAAGTCGAAGGGGATCGACCTGTCCGGGAGCCGCGTTCGCCGCATCATCGTGGCCGGTGAGCCCGGGGGAAGCCTGGCCAGCACACGGCGCGAAATCATGGATCGCTGGCCGGGCGCCGAAGTCACCGACCATCACGGAATGACCGAGGTGGGGCCGGTCAGTTATGAATGCCCCGTGCAGCCCGGAGTGCTTCACGTCATCGAGTCCTCGTACCTCGTCGAAATCGTCGAGCCACGAACGGGCCGGCCGGTGGATGCGGGGGTGGAGGGCGAGTTGGTCCTGACAACGCTGGGTCGCGTGGGTTCGCCGCTGCTGCGCTATCGGACCGGGGACGTTGTCCGCGCACGGGCGGGCGGAGGCGGTGTCGAGGGGCTGATGCCCTCCAGCGCGTGTCGGTGCGGTGCCTGGGACGTGGCGTTGGAAGGCGGCGTGTTGGGGCGGACCGACGACATGGTGGTGATCCGCGGCGTGAATGTCTACCCGAGCGCGGTTGAAGAAGTGGTGCATTCGGTGCCTGGTGCGGGCGAGTTTCGGTGCGATGTGCGGAGTGCCGGGGCGTTGCTCGAGTTGGCCCTGCAAGTGGAGCCGGCGGATGAGGGGGTGGATGCCGAAGGATTGCGGGCGGCGGTGGAGACGACGTTCCAGACCCGGCTGTCGTTGCGGGTGCCGGTGGAGGTGGTGGCGCGGAACACGCTGCCGCGGTTCGAGATGAAATCGCGTCGCTGGATCCGCAGCGCCTCGATGGAGCAGGGTGTATGGGTACGGTGAAGCGATGGGGCTTGGGTCGTCAGGAATCTGCGTGGTTTCGTGGCTTTTCAGCCTCGTCGCAAGATTCCGGGAGACGGAGGTTGCATCTCCGCGACGACGATCTAAAAGCTTGGCGAATTTGACGCCGTCATGGCGTCGAAGTGTGAGTGATGTAGGCCGATGACGAACCCGATAATTGAATCCGTGCCGACCCAGGCCCGATGGCACGGCCTTCCTCCCCGGCAGGGCCTTTACGATCCGCAGTTCGAGCACGACGCGTGTGGCGTTGGCTTTGTCGTGAACATCAAGGGGCGAAAGTCCCACGACATCGTCCAGCAGGGCATACGGGTGCTGGTGAACCTCGATCATCGTGGTGCATGCGGCTGCGAGCCGAACACCGGCGATGGCGCGGGGATCCTGATGCAGATCCCGCATCGGTTCTTCGCGAAGGTGGCGCCCGAGAACAGCATTGAGCTGCCGGAGGCTGGCCAGTATGGCCTCGCGATGGTGTTCCTGCCACGCGACGCCAAGCAGCGCCGCATCTGCGAGCGCGCCTTTGAGCGGATCATCCGTGAAGAGGGCCAGAAGGTGCTCGGATGGCGGACCGTGCCGACCGACAACTCGATGATTGGTGCCACCGCGAAGGCGACCGAGCCGACGGTCAGGCAGTGTTTCATCGGGCGGAACCGCCGCATGACCGACGACCAGACGTTCGAGCGTCGCCTGTTCATCATCCGCAAGCGCGCCTATTCCGAGGTGCGCAACGCCGGTGAGCCGGGCTCGCATTACTGGTACGTCGCGAGCATCTCGTGTCGCACCGTCATCTATAAGGGCATGCTCATGCCCGGTCAGGTGGACCAGTATTTCGCCGACCTCCGGGATCCGGACATGGAGACGGCGCTGGCGTTGGTGCACTCACGTTTCTCGACCAACACCTTCCCCAGCTGGGAGCGCGCGCATCCGTACCGGTATCTCGCGCACAACGGCGAGATCAACACGCTCCGCGGCAACATCAACTGGATGCACGCGCGCCAGGCGATGTTCGAGAGCGCGCTGCTCGGCGATCGCAACGAGATCAAGAAGATCCTGCCGATCATCAACCCGAGCGGGTCCGACTCGGCGATGTTCGACAACTGCCTCGAGCTCCTCGTCCTCAGCGGGCGGTCCCTGCCGCACGCGATGATGATGATGATCCCGGAGCCGTGGGTTGGACACGAGAGCATGAGCGACGAGCGCAAGGCGTTCTACGAGTATCATTCGTGCCTCATGGAACCGTGGGACGGTCCCGCCTCGGTCGCGTTCACGGACGGCATTCAGATTGGTGCGTGCCTCGACCGCAACGGCCTCCGGCCCTCGCGTTTCTACGTCACCCACGATGACCTTGTGGTCATGGCTTCGGAGGCCGGGGTCCTCGACTTCGCCCCCGAGCGCATCAAGCAGAAGGGGCGGCTTCAGCCGGGCCGCATGTTCCTGATCGACACCGAGCAGGGGCGGATCATAGGCGACGACGAGATCAAGGATGCGGTGTGCAAGGGCCAGCCGTACCGCGAATGGATCAACAAGTACATGGTCGACCTGGCGTCGATCCCGGCGGCGCCGGTGGTCGCGGTGCCGGACCACGACACCATGCTCCAGCGGCAGCAGGCGTTTGGCTATTCCTTCGAGGATCTCCGGATTCTCATGGTGCCGATGGCCCGCGACGGCGTGGAAGCGGTGGGTTCGATGGGAACGGACACGCCGCTGGCTGTCCTCTCCGAGAAACCGCAGCTGCTCTACAACTATTTCAAGCAGCTGTTCGCCCAGGTCACCAACCCGCCCGTCGACTGCATCCGCGAGGAGATCATCTTCTCGACGGAGACGACGATCGGGGCGGAGCGCAACCTGCTCCATCCGGAGCCTCGCAGCTGCCAGTTGATCGAGCTCAAGACGCCGATCCTCACGAACGACGAGTTCGCGAAGCTGAAGTATCTCAACCATCCCGCGTTCAGTTCCGTGACGCTGCCGATCCTGTTCAAGGCATCGGAAGGCGCTGCGGGCCTTGAAAAAGCGCTCGACGACCTGTTCGAGGCGGCGAATCGGGCGATCGACGACGGCTACAATGTGATCATCCTGTCGGATCGCGGCGTGAGTGCGGAACTCGCCCCGATCCCGGCGCTTCTGGCCGTTGCAGGTCTGCATCATCATCTGATCCGTGAGGGGGCAAGGACCCGTGTGGGCCTGGTGCTCGAATCGGCCGAACCGCGTGAGGTACACCAGTTCTCGCTGCTGATCGGGTATGGTTGCGGTGCGATCAACCCCTACCTGGCCTACGAGACCCTGGACGACATGATCCGGCAGGGCCTGCTCAAGGACATCGACCACAAGACGGCGGTGAAGAACTTCACCAAGGCCGTGACCAAGGGCGTGGTGAAGGTCATCTCGAAGATGGGCATCTCGACGATCCAATCGTACCGGGGCGCGCAGATCTTCGAGGCCATCGGCCTGAGCAACGGGGTGATCGACAAGTATTTCACCTGGACCGCGTCGCGCGTGGGCGGCATCGGTCTCGACCAGATCGCGGAGGAGACGTTGCGCCGGCACCGTCACGCGTTCCCGGATCGGCCCTCCAACGGCCATACCCTGGACGTGGGCGGGCAGTACCAGTGGCGTGCCGATGGCGAGTTGCACCTGTTCAATCCCCAGACCGTCCACAAGCTGCAGAAGGCTGTGCGGACGGAGGATTACGCGGTTTTCAAGGAGTACACCGCGCTGGTGGACACGCAGCACAAGCAGCACTACACGCTGCGCGGCCTGCTTGACCTGAAGCTCGCGGCGACGCCGGTTCCGATCGAGGAGGTCGAGTCCGTCGAGACGATCATGAAGCGCTTCAAGTCCGGCGCGATGAGCTACGGCTCCATCAGCAAGGAAGCGCACGAGACACTCGCCATCGCGATGAACCGCATCGGCGGCAAGTCGAACACCGGCGAGGGGGGCGAGGATCCGGCGCGCCATGACTGGAGCAACGAACTCGGCGATTCGAAGAATTCCGCGATCAAGCAGGTCGCTTCCGGCCGCTTCGGCGTGACCAGCCTGTACCTCAGCAGCGCCAGCGAGATCCAGATCAAGATGGCCCAGGGCGCCAAGCCCGGTGAGGGCGGCCAGCTTCCGGGTGCCAAGGTCTATCCCTGGATCGCCAAGGTTCGGCATTCGACACCGGGCGTCGGCCTCATCTCGCCGCCGCCGCACCACGACATCTATTCGATCGAGGATCTCGCGGAGTTGATCCACGACCTGAAGAACAGCAATCGCCGCGCGCGCATCAGCGTGAAGCTCGTCGCCGAGGTCGGCGTCGGCACGGTTGCCGCGGGCGTTGCGAAGGCGCACGCCGATGTGGTGCTGATCTCGGGTTACGACGGGGGCACGGGTGCCTCGCCGCAGTCGTCGATCAAGCACGCCGGGGTCCCGTGGGAACTCGGCCTCGCCGAGACCCACCAGACGCTCGTGCTGAACAACCTTCGTTCGCGCATCGTGGTGGAGACCGACGGCCAGTTGAAGACGGGCCGCGATGTCATCATCGCCGCGCTGCTCGGCGCCGAGGAATTCGGGTTCGCGACCACGCCGCTGGTGTCCATGGGGTGCATCATGATGCGGGTCTGCCATCTCAACACCTGCCCGGTGGGCGTCGCCACCCAGGATCCACAGCTCCGGAAGAACTTCGTCGGGAAGCCGGAGAACGTCGTGAACTTCATGCGCTTCATCGCACAGGAAGTCCGCGAATGGATGGCCCGGATGGGTGTCCGCAACTTCAACGAACTCATCGGCCGCGTGGATCGCATCGAACCACGCAAGGCCATCGAGCATTGGAAGGCCCGCGGGCTCGATTTCTCGAACATCCTCTACACCCCCGATGTCGCGCAGGACGTGGGGCGCTACTGTCAGATCCCGCAGGACCATGGCCTCGACAAGTCGCTCGACCTGACGACCCTGCTCGACCTTTGCAAGCCAGCCATCGAGAACGGCGAGAAGGTCGTGGCCGAGCTCCCGATCCGGAACGTCAACCGCGTGGTCGGCACGATTGTCGGCAACGAGGTCACGCGGCGCCACGGGGCCGCGGGCCTGCCCGAGGACACGATCCTCATCCGGTTCCGCGGCAGCGCGGGCCAGAGTTTCGCGGCATTCATGCCGAAGGGCATGACGTTCGTGCTCGAGGGCGATGCCAACGACTATTTCGGCAAGGGCCTCAGCGGCGGCAAGGTGGTGATCCACCCGCCGGCGCGGTCGTCGTTCCTCGCCGAGGAGAACATCATCATCGGCAACGTCGCATTCTACGGCGCAACCGGTGGTGAAGCCTACGTCCGTGGCATGGCAGGCGAGCGTTTCTGCGTCCGCAACTCCGGCGTCCACGCGGTCGTCGAGGCCGTGGGCGACCACGGTTGCGAGTACATGACCGGTGGCAGCGTCATCGTCCTGGGTCCCACCGGCCGCAACTTCGCCGCCGGCATGTCCGGGGGAGCCGCCTACATCCTCGACGAGAAGGGTGACTTCCCGCTGCGCTGCAACAAGCAGATGGTCGGGCTCGAGAAGCTCGAGGATCCCGAGGACATTGCGTTGGTTCGGCGGCAGATCGAGCGCCACGTGGCCCTTACCCAGAGCGAACGGGGCCGTGCGGTCCTGTCCAGCTGGGACGCGATGCTGCCGAAGTTCGTCAAGGTCATGCCGAAGGATTACAAGCGTGTTCTTGCCGCGCTGAAGGAAGCCCAGGCCCGGGGCCTCACGGGCGACGACGCCACGAACTTTGCCTTCGAGGCCAACGCGCGCGATGTGTCGCGCATCGGCGGCGGTTGATCCGGCTGCCCCTGTATCCCCCTCAAAGACAGACATTCTCATGGGTAAACCCACTGGATTCCTCGAATTCATCCGTGAACTCCCCGCCGACCGCTCCCCGTTGGAGCGCGTCAAGGACTGGAACGAGTTCCATGAACACATGCCGGAGGAGAAGCTCCGGACGCAGGGCGCGCGGTGCATGGATTGCGGCGTGCCGTTCTGCCACACGGGCACGCTCCTCTCGGGCATGGCCTCGGGCTGCCCGATCAACAACCTCATCCCGGAGTGGAACGACCTCGTCTATCGCGGGCTCTGGCGCGAGGCGTTGGAGCGCCTGCACAAGACCAATAACTTCCCCGAGTTCACCGGCCGGGTCTGCCCCGCGCCGTGCGAAGGCTCGTGCGTGCTCGGCATCATCAACCCACCCGTCACGATCAAGAACCTCGAGTACGCGATCATCGAGCGGGGCTGGCACGACGGCATCATCCATCCGGAACCGCCGAAGAAACGCACCGGCAAGAAGGTCGCCGTGATCGGTTCCGGTCCGGCCGGCCTCAGCGCCGCCGCCCAGCTCAACCGAGCCGGCCATTGGGTGACCGTGTTCGAACGCGCCGATCGCCCCGGTGGCCTGCTCATGTACGGCATCCCGAACATGAAACTCGACAAGACCAAGGTCGTCATGCGCCGCCTCGAGCTGCTCTCGAAGGAGGGCGTCGGGTTCGTCTGCAACACCGAGATCGGCCGCGACAAGCGTGCCCAGGAATTGCTCGCCGAATTCGACGCCGTCGTGGTCGCCACCGGCGCCACCAAGCCGCGAGACCTCCCGATCGAAGGCCGGAATCTCAAGGGAATCCATTTCGCGATGGAGTTCCTCACCTCGAACACCAAGGCCGTCCTCGAAGGCCACGAAAACACCCCGCACGTCTCCGCCGCTGGCAAGGACGTGATCGTGATCGGCGGCGGCGACACCGGCACCGACTGCGTCGGGACCTCGCTCCGGCACGGATGCAGAACTCTTTCGCAGGTCGAGATCCTGCCCAGACCTCCGGGTGCGCGCGCGGCGGACAACCCGTGGCCTGAGTGGCCGAAGACCTACAAGATGGACTACGGCCAGGAGGAGGCCGCGGCTCGCGACGGTGCGGACCCGCGCGTCTACCTCACGACCGCGAAGAAGTTCATCGACGACGGCAACGGGAACGTGGCCGGGGTACATCTGGTGAACATCACATGGAAGAAGAACGACAAGGGGCAGTTCGTGACCGAGGATGTTCCGGGCAGCGACCGCGTCGCGCCGGCCCAGCTGGTTCTCCTGGCCATGGGTTTCCTTGGGCCGGAACAGCCGCTGCTCGAGCAGCTTGGCGTGGAGCGCGACCCGCGCAGCAACGTGAAGGCGGATCACGGACGGTTCTCGACGAGCATTCCAAAGGTGTTTGCGGCCGGTGATTGCCGCCGCGGCCAGAGTCTCGTCGTCTGGGCGATCAACGAGGGTCGCGGTGCCGCACGCGAGTGCGACCGTTGGCTCATGGGCTCGACCGACCTGCCTTGAGCGGGGCGAAGGACTTTGGATTTTGACTGACGACGACGCCCGGCCCGTTGCCGGGCGTTTCTGTTTGTCTCCGAGGCCGCCGCGCCAGGGTGCGCTACCCACCCTCGGCCGGCGCACCCGCCAGTTTCGCCCCAGTCAGGAGGTAGGGGGGCAGTCCCTTGCCCGCCGCCCTCCCAAGGCACCCCGAACCTGAGCCCCTAAATGCCGGCGCGCAGCGGAGTGCCCGCCCAACAACGCGTGGATGCATGGCCCCGCTGCTGGTGCCGCGCAGCGCGGTTGTGGTTGCCGTGGGGTTCCGCTTCAATGGCCGCATGGTGCGCGAATACGTCCTGCATGGGCTTCCTAGCAGCGTCGAGCTCAAGATCGATTACGCGGGGGAATTGAATGAGCAGCAGCACGCGGCGGTCACGGCGCCTCCCGGGCCGGCGCTGGTCCTGGCGGGTGCGGGTTCAGGCAAGACGCGGACGTTGACCTATCGCGTGGCCTACCTGCTGGAGCATGGCGTCGGGGCGGATCGCATCCTGCTTCTCACGTTCACCAACAAGGCGGCGCGCGAGATGATGCGGCGCGTGGCGGATTTGTTGGGGGAAGAACTTGGGAACCTGTGGGGCGGGACGTTCCATTCGATCGGCGCCCGGATCCTGCGGTCCAACGCCGGCCTGCTCGGCTTCCGCCCGGACTTCACGATCCTCGACCGCGAGGATTCGGAGGATCTGATCAAGGCCTGCGTGGGCGCGGCTGGGATTGATTCGAAGCTCGTGGTGTTTCCGAAGCCGGCGGTGCTGTCCGACATCTTCTCCCGGGCGGCCAACGAGCGGAAGCCGCTGGCGAAGATCCTCGAGCGGCAGCATCGCGGTCTGGCGCGGCAGCAGCATGAGATCGAGGAAGTCGGACGGCTGTATGTCGCGCGGAAGAAGGCTGCGAACGTCATGGATTTCGACGACCTGCTGGCGTTGTGGCTGCGGTTGCTTGAGGAGAATCCGGAGGTTCGCGAGCGCTACCAGCGCCGGTTCCAGTTCGTCCTCGTCGACGAGTACCAGGACACCAACCAGATCCAGAGCGACCTCATCGACATGTTGTCGGCAGGCTATCGTCAGGTCATGGCGGTCGGCGACGATTCGCAGAGCATCTACTCCTGGCGCGGGGCGAACTTCCGGAACATCCTCGATTTTCCCCGCCGCCACGCCGGCTCCGCGGTGTACAAGATCGAGGTCAACTATCGGAGCACACCGGAGATCCTCGCGGTGGCGAACGCGGCGATTGCGGCGAACACGGACCAGTTTGCGAAGCGGCTGACCGCTGCGCGGAAGCCGGGACCCAAGCCGGCGGTGGTGCCGTGCGAGGACGGCCACCAGCAGGCCGCGTTCGTGTGTCAGCGGGTCGCGGAACTGCATGAGGAGGGCGTGTCGCTCCGGGAAATCGCGGTGCTGTACAGGTCGCATTTCCACGCGCTCGAGGTGCAGCTTGAACTGACCCGCAACAACATCCCGTTCGTCATCACGAGTGGCATCCGGTTCTTCGAGCAGACGCACGTCAAGGATGTCTCGGCCTGGTTGAAACTCATCGCCAACCCATCCGATGAACTCGCCTTCAGGCGCGTCGTCTCGCTCCTGCCGGGGGTCGGCCCGAAGGCCGCCGAGAAACTCTGGCAGGCGTTCATCCAAGCCAGGGCCACGACTCCCGTTGCGAATGGAGCGGCGGACGAGACCGGGGCCGGGGTCGCCATGCCGACCCAGATTGCGCCCGTGTTGATGGCATGCGCGAAGGTCGTGCCGAAGAAGGCGGCTGCGGCGTGGGCCCAACTCGCGATCACCGTCTCGCAGTTGGAGACGCCGCCTGCTGCCGGCCGTCCCGGCGACATGATCCGTGTGGTGTTGGAGGCGTTCTATCAGGATTACGCCGAGGAATCCTTCGCCAACGCACAGAACCGCCTCGACGACCTCGAGCAGCTCGCAACCTATGCCGCGCAGTTCCCGGCGCTGACGGATTTCCTGACCCAGCTTTCCCTGCTCAACAGCGTGGAGGCCGAAGCGGAGAAGCGGTCGAACAACGACGATGAGCGGGTGCGGCTCTCCACCGTCCACCAAGCCAAGGGCCTCGAGTACCAGGTGGTGTTCATCATCATGCTGTGCGATGGGCTGTTCCCCTCGGGCCGATCGATCGAGGAACGGGAGGGCGTGGAAGAGGAGCGGCGGCTGTTCTACGTCGCGGTGACGAGGGCGCGGGACGAGTTGTACCTGAGCTATCCGCTGATGCGGTTCACCCAGGGGCAGGGGATGTCGATGTTCGAGAAGTCGCGGTTCCTGAACGAGCTTCCCTCAAACCTGGTGGACGAATGGAACCTCCGGCAGGGCGGGGGAGGTGGATTTGGCGGGGCCTGGGGCGGCGGTGTCGGGAAGGATTCCGACGAATTGGAGCCTGACGGCATCGAGGGGGAGGAAAGTGGTAAAAACGACGCTCCTTTCTAGGTGTGGGTTTTCGCGACTCGGGAATGGACGAGAATTTTGCGGGGATGCAGTCTTCCCGGCGCTTGTGGTGGACTTACGGGAACGTTTCCCGCGGCCGCCGCCCGCGGTAGTTGTTTTGTGAAACATCCTCCGATCATTCAAGGCGGCATGGGAGCGGCAGTCTCGGACTGGCGTCTCGCTCGTGCCGTCGCCAAGGCGGGACAACTGGGCGTCGTCTCAGGGACGGCCCTGGCGACGGTCCTCGCCCGACGGCTGCAGCTCGGGGACCGCGAAGGGAATTGCCGGCGCGCTTTGGCCCAGTTCCCGATTCCCGGCGCCGCTGACCGGATCCTTGCGGATTATTTCGTCCCTGAGGGAAAGGCGCCCAAGGCGCGGTTCGGGCTGAACCCGCTGCCCAGCCTCCAGTCGTCGTCGGCCCTCGATCAACTCACGGTGGCGGCGAATTTCGTCGAGGTCTTTCTCGCGAAGGAAGGCCATGACGGCGTGGTCGGCATCAATTTCCTCGAGAAGGTCCAGCTTCCGACGCTTCCGTCCCTGTTCGGCGCGATGCTCGCCGGTGTGGATTACGTGCTGATGGGAGCCGGAATTCCGCGCTCGATCCCCGGCGTGCTGGATCATTTCGCGGCGGGGAAGATGGCCGAACTCCGGATCGACGTGGAAGGCGGCCTCCCAGGCGAGGAGTATTTCTCGCGGTTTGATCCCGCGGCATTTTGTCAGGGCCCCGTCCCGACCCTGCGCCGCCCGTGTTTCCTGGCCATCGTCGCCTCCGCCACGCTGGCCATCACGCTCGCCCGTAAATCCAACGGGCGCGTCGATGGCTTCGTGATCGAAGGAGAAACCGCCGGCGGGCACAACGCCCCGCCACGAGGTCCCCTGCAGCTGACTTCCGAAGGCGAACCCGTGTACGGGCCGCGCGATATTCCTGACCTCGTGAAGATCCGCGAGATCGGCCTCCCTTTCTGGTTGGCCGGAGCCTACGGACGTCCGGGTCGCCTCGCGGAAGCGCAATCCCTCGGCGCCGCCGGCGTCCAGGTCGGCACCGCATTCGCGTTCTGCGCGGAATCCGGCATCCGACCCGACTTGCGGGCCCGCGTCCTCAGCGCGAGTGCCGTGGGCGAGGTCCGTGTCTTCACCGATCCGCTCGCGTCGCCCACGGGTTTTCCGTTCAAGGTGCTGCAACTTCCCGGCACGCTGTCCGAGCCGGAGATCTACCACGCCCGGGAACGCCTTTGTGATCTGGGTTACCTGCGCCAGCCTTACCGCACACCCGAGGGCGGAATCGGCTACCGATGCCCCGGCGAAGGCGTCGACCGGCACGTCAGCAAGGGCGGCACTGCCGAGGCAACAGAGGGCCGCAAGTGCATCTGCAACGGACTGCTCGCCACCGTGGGACTCGGTCAGGTGCGACCCGACGGCATGGACGAACCTCCCATCCTGACCGCAGGGAATGACGTCGCCCGCGTCGCCGAATTCCTGAAGCCAGGTGCGACCGAGTATTTTGCTGTCGACGTCATCGAGGCGCTGTTGAGGCCGTAACGCCGCGTCCCCGGTTCGGGCTGTGGGAACCGTCGATCCCTCTCCGCGGCCGGTCGGCATTCGTCTCCCGCGGTCACGAGCGGACCCGCGCGGCCCCTCCGCTTCCGGGCATGATCGAAGTAGTGTTCCTTCTTATCGACGTCATTAACTTTCCGCGAAACTTACATCTTGCCAAATCGTGGCTTGCGGGTGGGGTAGCGGATCTATAAGCACCTCGCCGGCGAACTGCAGTGCACGCCTCGCCCGCCCCCAGACCGCTCACGATTTTGCTGAAGAAGCGGTTTGGGGGCGGGCGTTGCGTTGACAGGCCTTTCGTGTTGCTGGTGAAATGGCGCGCTCTAAGGCGCGACACCGACCCATGTCCGATATATTCCCAAGGTGGACCAACAAATTGCCGGCGCAGTTGATCGCGGGTGCGATCCTCGCCGGATCCGCGGCGGGCGCGGGCGTCTGGTATTATTTCACGCCGAAGTACACGCGCGTGGGTTACCAGCCCGTCCAGCCGGTCTCGTTCTCGCACGCCACCCACGTCGACCAGGTCGGCTTGGACTGCCGCTACTGCCACAACGGCGTGGAGAAATCGTGGTACTCGAACGTGCCGTCGGCCTCGACCTGCATGAACTGTCACAACCAGGTGCTGTCAGCCGATCCGCGGCTGGAGCTGGTCCGTGACAGCTACGCGACGGGGAAACCGATCCCGTGGGTGCAGATCCACAAGACGCCGGACTACGTCTACTTCAACCATTCGGTCCATGTGAACCGCGGTGTCAGCTGTGTCCTGTGCCACGGGCAGATCAACAGGATGGACGAGGTTCAGCACGCGAAGCCCCTGAGCATGGGTTTCTGCCTCGAATGCCATCGTGACCCTGCCGCGTTCATCCGTGATCCCAAGCTGGTCTACAACCTCGACTGGCAGCCGGAGAATCCCCAAGCCCACCAAGACGCGATGACCCAGGCCGTCCACGACTGGAAGATCGCCTCGTCGCAGAATTGTTCCGCCTGCCATCGATGAAGACCATTCCGCCTCCGTGTCCCGAACAGCCGGGCGGCATTCGCTATTGGCGGGGCCTCGATGATCTGGCCGGTACGCCGGCCTTCAACGGGTTCCTTGAGCGCGAATTCCCCGAGGGCGCCAGCGAACTGACGGACGGCACCAGTCGCCGGACGTTCGTCAAGCTGATGGGCGCCTCGATCGCCCTCGCGGGTCTCACCGGCTGCCGCCGGCCCGAGGAGAAGATCTATCCCTTCGGCAAGCAGCCGGAGACCTATACCCACGGCGTCCCCCAGTACTTCGCGACCGCCATGCCCACGCGGTCCGGCGCCGTCCCGCTGGTCGCCAAGCAGCACGACGGTCGACCGGTCAAGGTGGAAGGCAACGAGCGCCATCCGGACAGCAACGGCGGCACCGACGCCTACACCCAGGCCTCGATCCTTGATCTCTACGATCCGGATCGCGCGCATCGCTTCATCAAGGGCGGCAGCACGGCCTCCCTCGAATCGGCGATGGAATTCCTCGCCAACCTCGCCACGTCGGAGGCTGCGAACAAGGGCCTCGGTCTTGCGATCCTCGCCGGCCGTTCCTCCTCCCCCTCCCGCGCACGGCTGCGGCAGTCGATCGCCGCGAAGCTGCCCGCCGCGAAGTGGTACTCCTACGAATCGGTGGACTTCGACGTCCATCGTGCCGGTGCAGGTGTTGCCACCGGTGCCTCGGTGCGACCCTATTACCGCCTCGACGCGGCAGAAGTCGTCGTTTCACTGGACTGCGATTTCCTTGGACGCGAGGAGGACAGCGCGCGCTTGAGCCGGGGTTTTGCCCGTCGTCGGAAGCTGGCTTCCGCGGCCGACCCGATGAACCGGTTGTACGTCGCTGAGGGCGTGCTGTCGCTGACCGGTTCCAATGCCGACCATCGCTTGCGTCTCGCTTCGGGTCAGGTGTTTGCGCTGGCTGCGGCTCTCGCGGCTGAGATTCTTCCTGCGGGCGATGCCCGTCAGGCGGCTTCTGCCGTGGCGAAACCGGTCGGGGTCGATGCCAAGTGGATCCAGGAATGCGCTGCGGATCTGGCTGCCAACAAGGGCAAGGCCGTGGTCCTCGCGGGATACAACCAACCCGCCGCTGTCCACGCATTGGCCCATGCGATCAACGCCGCCATTGGCGCCATCGGCAAGACGATCGATTTCCTGGAATCCACCGAACTGCCCGGCGGATCCATCGTGGAACTTGCCGCCGCGTTGAATGGCGGGCAGGTCGAGACCCTGGTCATCCTCAACGGCAACCCGGTCTACGACGCGCCGGTCGACCTCAACTGGTCGACCACGCAGCGCAAGGCCAAGACCGTGGTGCGCCTTGGCTATCACGAGGATGAGACCTCGGATAAGTCCGACTGGAATTTTCCCGCGGCACATTATCTTGAGTCCTGGGGCGATGCCCGCACTTCGGATGGCACGTTGGTCCCGGTCCAGCCACTGATCGAGCCCCTGTTTGGCGGGCTCACCGAGCTGGAGGTTCTCGCGCGGCTGCTCGGCGAGTCGAAGCCCAAGCCGTACGACGTCGTGCGTGCGACCTTCGCCGCGGTGGCGAACACCGGCAGCGACGAGGCGTGGTCACGTTTCCTGTACGACGGTTTCCTCGCCGGTTCGGCCGCGAAGGCGGTCGGCGTGAACATCGATTCCGCGGCCGTCGCACAGGCGGTGCAGGGTGCCCCGAAGGCATCGGCGCCGACCCGGGATTCGCTCGAGGTCCTCTTCCTGCGCGACAGCAAGATCGATGATGGCCGGTACGCGAACAACGCGTGGTTGCAGGAATTGCCCGAGCCCATCACCAAGCTGGTGTGGGACAACGCGGCATTCATCAGCCGCCGTACCGCGGTCGACCTCGGGTTGATCAACTCTCAGGTCGTCTCCATCCAGGTGGGTGGCCGCACGCTGGAGGCGCCGGTGTGGGTGGTCCCGGGTTTCGCTGACTTCACCATCGGCCTGCCTCTCGGCTATGGCCGGACCCGGCCGGGCCGCGTCGCTTGTTTCGAGGGGCATGTCGTCGGTGTGAACGCCGGAGCCCTGCGGGGCGCGCAATCATTCTGGATCGCTTCAGGGGCGCGGATTTCCGGCACCAAGACGAACCACGTATTCGCCACCACCCAAAGCCATTGGGCGATGAGCGGTCGCCCGATCGTCCGCGAGGCGAACCTCGACCAGTTCCGCAAGACCCCCGAATTTCCGAAGCACTTCGATCTCGAGTCGCACTCGGAGCACATCCCGGTGGGACCCGATGGCAAGCCGGGTCAGATCTACGAGTCGGCCTACGGCGAGCGGCCGGCGACGCAGAGGAGCGAGATCAACCAGTGGGCCATGTCGGTCGATCTGAACGCCTGCACCGGTTGCGGCGCCTGCGTGATCGCCTGCCAGAGCGAGAACAACATCCCGGTGGTCGGCAAGGATCAGGTGATCCGCGGCCGCGAGATGCACTGGCTGCGCATCGACCGCTATTTCACGGGATACAAGGAAGGCCAGCGCAACAAGCTGATCGCAGACGAGAACCAGTGGCACGAGACCTGGATCGACGACCCGCAGGTCGTGAACCAGCCGATGATGTGCCAGCACTGCG